>NZ_CP141608.1:4101238-4408201 GCF_035581345.1 Pseudomonas sp. JQ170C | reverse complement strand
TTGCCGGAAAGGGTCCTGCGCACGTTGTTTTGCGGCTTTCTGGTGGTTTGCGCCGTGATGCTCGCCTTCAAGATCTGAAGCCTTCGATGATGTAGTCGGCCATGCAGTCGATCATCTGTGACTGATGGGGGCCGTTGCGCAGCAGCATGATGCTTGCGGTCGGCAACTCCGGCAGGCCTTCGGCCTCGCCGATGATCCGCAGGTCGCTGGTGATCAGGCTCTGCAACTGCGCGGTGACGGCCAGGCCGGCGCTGACCACCGCCATGATCGCCGGGGTGCTGGCACTGGTGTAGGCGATGCGATATTCCTTTGCGAGCGCGTCCAGGGCGTTGCAGGCCCAGGTCCGGCAGCAGCAGTCGGTGTTGAACACCGCCAGCGGCAAGGGGGTGTGTTCGTGTGGGCAAAAGCCTTGCGCCTGCACCCATACCGCGCGTTCGCGGCGTAGCAGCTGGCCGACTTCGTGGCCGGGCTCGCAGGTGATGATGGTCATGTCCAGGTCCTGGCGCTGCATCAGTTGGCGAGAGCTTTCGCAATGCACCTCCACCTGGATCAACGGATAGGCCTGGGCGAAGCTGGAGAGAATGCCCGGCAGAAAGCGCATGGCGTAGTCATCCGGTGTGCCGATGCGCACTGTGCCGACCATATGCGGCATGCGCAGGGTGTTGAACACTTCGCCATGCAGCTTGAGGATGCGCCGCGCATAACCGAGCAGGACCTGGCCCTCGGCAGTCAGGCGCACCTGGCGTCCGTCACGTTCGAATAGCTGGCGCTGGATGATGTCCTCTTCCAGGCGCTTCATCTGCATGCTGACCGCTGACTGAGTGCGGTTGACCACTTCGCCGGCACGGGTAAAACCGCCATGCTCGGCAATCGCCACAAAGGTGCGCAGGACCTCCGAGTCGATACTCTGGTACTGGGACAAGGCATCAATCTCCTAGATGGATTGCATCAGGAACATTCGTTGGATTGATCTTAGACCCGGGCTGACACTGACGTCATCCAACACGGAGGGTACGACGATGAAAGGTCAGAAAACGCTCTTCCTGATGTATCCCCAGTTCCGTCGGGGCTGGTTTACTCCACTGGTCCACGGCGTGGTGCAGCAGTTGGCACGCTGGCGGCAACTGCATCGGCAACGCCAGGAGCTGGCGCGCATGAGTGATGCGGCGCTGCACGATATCGGTATGAGCCGCGCCGATGTGCTGCAAGAGGTGGAGCGCCCGTTCTGGGATGATCCGCTGAAAAAATGAGTCGCGTGCCAAGGGCGCCGCGACTACCTTGAGTGGGCTTGTTCAGAAGGAGCCGGCATGCCCACCACTCAATCGTTTTCTCATCTACAGGCGCGTCGTCTGGCGCTGGCGGCCCAGGGTTTCGCTGCCCGTGCGCCGCGCGCGGACGTCGGGGTCGCTCACCTGTCGCGGGTGATCGAGCGCCTGGGGGTGGTGCAGATCGACTCGGTCAATGCCCTGGTGCGTTCCCATTACCTGCCGCTGTTTTCCCGCCTGGGCAGTTATCCACAGGCCATGCTCGACCAGCTCGCCTGGGGGCGCACCCGCCAGCGCAAAGTTTTCGAGTACTGGGGCCATGAAGCCTCTCTGCTGCCGCTGTCGCTCTATCCATTGCTGCGTTGGCGCATGGACCGGGCGCGGCAGGGGCAGGGCATATACCCGCAACTGGCACGCTTTGGTCGTGAGCAGCAGCCAACCATCGCCCGGGTGCTGGCGGCGGTGACGGAGCAGGGCGCACTGGGGGCTGGCAGCCTGTCGACCCGAGAAGAGCTCGCCGGCCCTTGGTGGGACTGGAGCGCGGAAAAGCACGCCCTGGAGTGGTTGTTTGCCGCCGGACTGGTCGCGGTGGCCGGCCGCCGTGGTTTCGAGCGCCTGTACGATCTGCCCGAGCGGGTATTGCCTCAGGCGCTGCTGCAATTGCCGCCGCTGGAGGAAGCACAGGCCCAGCGGGGCCTGTTGCTGCAAGCGGCCCATGCCCTGGGGGTGGGTACGGAGAAGGACCTGCGGGACTACTATCGCCTGAGCCCCGCTGACAGTCGGGCGCGTCTGGCCGAGTTGGTGGAGGAGGGGGTGTTGCAGGCCTGTTCGGTCCAGGGCTGGTCGCAACCGGCCTATTGTCCGGAGCGTATCCGGCTACCCCGCAAGGTCGTCAGTAGCGCCTTGCTGTCCCCCTTCGACTCGCTGGTCTGGGCGCGCGAGCGCACCGAGCGGCTGTTCGATTTTCGTTATCGGCTTGAGATCTACACCCCGGCGCACAAGCGGGTGTATGGCTATTACGTGTTGCCGTTCCTGCATGACGAGCGGATCGCCGCGCGGGTGGACTTGCGCGCCGAGCGCGCCAGTGACCGCCTGGCGATCCACGCCGTGCATGAGGAAGCGCGCGGCCTGGACGAGGACGGGATTCAGGCCTTGGCAGACAATTTGTGGCGCATGGCTGCCTGGTTGGGCTTGTCACAGGTCCAGCTAAACTGCCCGCGGGCCAGTGCCGAGCGTTTGCGCCCGGCGCTGGCCCGCAGTGCGTTCAGCGGCGGACCTGCTTGAGGGTTTCGGCGATCAGGAAGGCCAGCTCCAGCGACTGATCGGCGTTCATGCGGGGATCGCAGTGGGTGTGGTAACGGTCCGACAGGGCATCTTCGGTAATCGGCCGAGCACCGCCGATGCATTCGGTGACGTTCTGCCCGGTCATTTCGATGTGGATGCCGCCCGCATGGCTACCCTCGGCCTGATGCACCTGGAAGAACTGTTTGACCTCGCTGAGAATCTGGGCGAAGTCGCGGGTCTTGTAGCCGCTGCTGGCCTTGATGGTGTTGCCATGCATCGGGTCCGAGCTCCACAGGACCTGGCGGCCCTCACGCTCGACGCTGCGGATCAGCGCCGGTAAGTGATCGCCGACCTTCTCTGCACCCATGCGTACGATCAGGTTGAGGCGGCCGGGGTCGTTGTCCGGGTTGAGCACGTCGATCAGGCGAATCAGCTCTTCAGTGTTCATGCTCGGGCCGACCTTGACCCCGATCGGGTTGTTCACCCCGCGCAGGAATTCGACATGGGCGCCATCGAGCTGGCGGGTGCGATCGCCGATCCAGAGCATGTGCGCCGAGCAGTCGTAGTAGTCGTTGGTCAGGCTGTCGCGACGCACGAAGGCTTCTTCGTAGTTCAACAGCAGGGCTTCGTGGGCGGTGAAGAAGCTGGTTTCACGCAGCTGCGGCGAGCTGTCCATGCCGCAGGCACGCATGAAGGCCAGGGTTTCATCGATGCGGTCGGCCAGCTGGCTGTATTTTTCGGCCAGGGCCGAGTTGGCGATGAAGTCCAGGTTCCACTTGTGTACTTGATGCAGGTCGGCAAAGCCGCCCTGGGCAAAGGCGCGTAGCAGGTTCAGGCTGGCGGTGGACTGGTGATAGGCCTGCAGCAGGCGCTCGGGGTCCGGCACCCGGCTTTTTTCGTCAAAGCCGATGCCATTGACGATGTCGCCACGATAGGCCGGCAGCGTGACGCCGCCGATGGTCTCGTCACCCGCCGAGCGGGGCTTGGCGAACTGCCCGGCCATACGGCCGACCTTGACCACCGGGCAGCCGGCGGCGAAGGTCATGACAATGGCCATCTGCAGCAGAACCTTGAAGGTGTCGCGAATTTTCGCTGCCGAGAACTCGGCGAAGCTCTCGGCGCAATCGCCCCCTTGCAGGAGGAACGCCCGCCCCTGGGTTACTTCGGCAAACTGTCGACGCAACTCCCGGGCCTCGCCGGCAAAGACCAGCGGCGGATAGCTGGCCAGGGTCTGCTCGACTTTGAGCAGATGGGCAGCGTCGGGGTAGGTCGGTTGCTGCTGGATCGGCAGGGCGCGCCAGCTGTCAGGACTCCAGGGTTGGTTCATCACGGGCTCGATCTTGTCGTAAAAGGGCTGGGTGCCATGTTAACAGTTGCCGCGCGCCTTGTTGCACTGGCGCCATTGACGGACAATGGCGGTTTTTGCCTGGGGTAGCGGCGTGTGCCGGGAGACAGCATGACAGAGGAACGGGTGGAGCGGCTGCTGGCCCAGGTGCAGGATGACTACGGCACCATCAGCGTGCTGGAAGTCGATGACTATCGGTTTCTCGAGTTTGGCGAGGCCATCGAGCAGAGCTGCGTATTTACCGCCGATCCAAGCTGGCTGGAGTATGACTACACCCGCGCCATGCTGATCGGTGCGTTGTGCCATGCCGAGCCCGAGAGCGCGCTGTTCCTCGGCCTGGGGGCGGGCACGCTGACCCAGGCCTGCATGAAGTTCCTGCCGCTGGACGACATCGAGGCCATCGAGCTGCGTCCCGATGTGCCGCGCCTGGCCATCGAGTACCTGGGGCTGGATGACGACCCGCGTCTGTATATCCGCATTGGGGATGCAGTGGAGCTGCTGGACAGCGCCGAGCCTGCCGACCTGATTTTCGTCGACCTCTACACCGATCACGGCCCTGGGGTGGCGCACCTGGCCTGGCGTTTTCTGGAGAATTGCCAGAAGCGCCTGAATCCTGGCGGCTGGCTGGTGATCAACCAATGGGCAGGTGATGACGGCAAGCCGTTGGGTGCCGCCTTGTTGCGCGGACTGTACCATCGCCATTATTGGGAGCTGCCGGTCAAGGAGGGTAATGTGATCCTCATGGTGCCGGCCGATCTTGACCAGGAACTGGACCTGGCCGGGCTAAATGCCCGCGCTGATGCCCTGGCGCCACGCCTGGGCTACTCGTTGCAACCGCTCATCGCAGCGATTCGACCGGCCTCCTGAGGCGCGCCGTTGAGCTGTCGGCAGAAAAACGATTCAGCCGCCAGCAGCGTTACCACCCCAGACACCGTTTGAACGGGGTCTGGCGCTGGCGTGTTGCAATAAAAAAATCTCCCGTAAATTCCGAATTCAGGTATAGTACGCGCCGGTCTTTTACCGGACCTCGTTTAGGTAGTGCAATTCCCCGAAGCCAGCTTCGGCTGCGCGTCCGCACCGCGGACTCTCCTTAGACGTTCCTATTTTTCTTCAATCGTTTTCGCAAATCCCCGCCGACAAAGCTGCCAGGGTGACCTTCGGGTCTTACAAGGCATGTGCAGCTTTGGAGCATGGGTCTTTGCGGATGCACTTAGAGGCAGACCCATGACCCAGGAAACCGGCGGCTTCGCCGCTCTCGATCTTCATCCGAGCATTGTTGCTGCTGTTCTGGCTACCGGCTACGAAGAGCCATCGGCCATTCAGCAGCAGTCGATCCCGATTATTCTCGCCGGTCATGACATGATCGGTCAGGCGCAGACAGGTACCGGTAAAACCGCTGCCTTCGCACTGCCTATCCTGAACCGCATTGACCCGAGCAAGCGCGAGCCGCAAGCCCTGATCCTGGCGCCAACCCGTGAGTTGGCGCTGCAAGTAGCCACCGCTTTTGAAACCTACGCCAAGCAGATGCCGGGCGTAACCGTGGTGGCCGTGTACGGTGGTGCCCCAATGGGCCCACAACTCAAAGCAATCCGCAATGGCGCGCAAATCGTCGTTGCTACCCCGGGCCGTCTGTGCGACCACCTGCGTCGCGACGAGAAAGTCCTGGCGACCGTCAACCACCTGGTGCTCGACGAAGCTGACGAAATGCTCAAGCTGGGCTTCATGGATGACCTGGAAGTCATCTTCAAAGCCATGCCGGAAAGCCGTCAGACCGTTCTGTTCTCGGCCACCCTGCCAGCTTCGATCCGCGCGATTGCCGAACGTCACCTGCGTGAACCGAAGCACGTCAAGATCCAGAGCAAGACCCAGACTGTTACCGCTATCGAACAAGCTCACCTGATGGTCCACGCTGACCAGAAGGTTTCCGCTGTCCTGCGTCTGCTGGAAGTGGAAGAGTTCGATGCGCTGATCGCCTTCGTTCGTACCAAGCAAGCGACCCTGGACCTGGCCAGCGCCCTGGAAGCCAAAGGCTACAAAGCCGCTGCGCTGAACGGTGACATTGCTCAGAACCAGCGTGAGCGCGTGATCGACTCGCTCAAGGATGGCCGCCTGGACATCGTTGTTGCGACTGACGTTGCGGCACGTGGTCTGGACGTACCGCGCATCACTCACGTGTTCAACGTTGACATGCCGTACGACCCAGAGTCCTACGTTCACCGTATCGGCCGTACTGGCCGTGCCGGTCGCGAAGGTCGTGCGCTGCTGCTGGTTACCCCGCGTGAGCGCCGCATGCTGCAGGTGATCGAGCGTGTTACCGGTCAGAAGGTTGCTGAAGTTCGCCTGCCGAATGCTCAAGCCGTTCTCGATGCCCGCATCAAGAAGCTGACCAACAGTCTGGCGCCGCTGGTTGCCGAAGCCGAATCGACCCACGGTGATCTGCTTGATCGCCTGACCGCCGACATCGGTTGCAGCCCGCGTGCCCTGGCCGCAGCCCTGCTGCGCAAAGCTACCAATGGTCAGGCCCTGACCCTGGACGCGGTCGAGAAAGAGCAGCCGCTGGTACCGACCTACACCCCGCGTGAGCGCACTGGCGAGCGTCCAGAGCGTGGCGAGCGTGAGCGTCGTGCCCCGATGCCACTGGGCGAAGGTCGTGCACGCTGCCGTACCGCGCTGGGCGCGCGTGACGGTATCGCTGCCAAGAACCTGCTGGGCGCCATCCTCAACGAAGGCGGCCTGGCCCGCGAAGCGATCGGCCGCATCCAGGTGCGCGACAGCTTCAGCCTGGTCGAGCTGCCGGAAGAAGGTCTGGAGCGTCTGCTGGCCAAGCTCAAGGACACTCGTGTTGCTGGTAAGCAGCTGAAGCTGCGCCGCTACCGCGAAGACTGATCCGCGAGCCATAAAAAAATCCCCGACATGTTCGGGGATTTTTTTTGCCTCGGTAGGAGCGGGCTTGCCCCGCGATAGGGGTAAGACAGCCTGATCGCTATCGCGGGGCAAGCCCGCTCCTACTCGAATCTGTAGATATCCATCCCCAGGGCGCCGAGGGTGAAGCCCTGGTGAGCAATGCCGAACTGCCCGCCCGCACCCCGGGCGAAGTACAGCGGCAGCAGATGCTCATCGCTCGGATGGCTGCGCACGGCAAACGGTGCCTGCTGGCGGTAGTCGTGCAGGGCCTGGGTGTCGCCGGCCGCAAGCTTCTCGATCATCCAGTCGCGAAACGCCTTGGCCCAGGGTTCGATGGTGTCGGGGCCGGCGCGCCAGTCCAGTTCGCCCAGGTTGTGGGTGATGCTGCCCGAGCCGATCAGCAGGATGTTCTCTTCACGCAAACCGGCCAAGGCGCGGCCGACCATTTCCTGCAGTTTCGGCCCGAGCTGGGTGGGCAGGGAAACCTGCACCACGGGAATATCCGCGTTGGGGTACATCAGCGACAGCGGCACCCAGGTGCCGTGGTCGAACGGGCGTTGTGGGTCGAGGCGGGCGGGCATGCCTGCGCTGCACAGCAGTTCGCTCACGCGCTGCGCCAGTGCAGGCTCGCCTGGGGCCGGGTACTGGACGGCATACAGCGCGGCAGGAAAGCCGCCAAAGTCATGCCAGGTGTCAGGCTGCGGGCTGCTGCTGACCAGCAGCTCACGGCTTTCCCAGTGCGCCGATACCACCACGATGGCCTTGGGTTTGGGCAATTCGGCGGCCAGGCGGGCGAGAGCGGGGCCGCTGGCACCGGGTTCCAGGGCCAGCATGGGCGATCCGTGGGAAATAAACAGGCTGGGCAGCATGGCAAAGGTCCTGAAGGTTAAGATGGCTCTATCTTCAATCAGGTCATTAATCTAAATCTAATATAAGTTTTAGCATTATTTGATCGAAAAATTCGAGGTATGCCATGCAAGCGGAGTTCTGGCACAAGCGCTGGGCAGACAATCAGATCGGGTTTCATCAGGGCCAGGTCAACAGCTACCTGCAAAAGCACTGGGCGGCGCTGAACCTGGAGGAGGGCAGCAAGGTGCTGGTGCCGTTGTGTGGCAAGAGCCTGGACCTGGCCTGGCTGGCGGGGCAGGGGCACCGGGTGCTCGGTATCGAGCTGTCCCAGCGCGCCATCGAGGATTTTTTTGCCGAGCAGCAGCTGCAGCCTGAAGTCAGTCAGCGGGGTGCATTCAAGGTGTATCGGCACGGCGAGCTAGAGCTCTGGTGTGGCGACTTTTTTGCCTTGCGCAAGGAAGACCTCAGCGACTGTGCCGGGCTTTACGATCGAGCTGCGGTGATTGCCCTGCCGCCGGCCATGCGTGAGCGCTATGCCGCGCTGCTGAACGATTGCATGCCCCAGGGCTGCAAAGGCTTGATGATCACCCTGGATTACGATCAGCAGCGTCTGGACGGGCCGCCGTTCTCGGTGCCCGATCAGGAAGTGCTGCAGCTGTTTGCGGCGTGGCAGCCCAGGACGCTGGAGGCGTGGGATGTGATCGAGCAGAGTCCGAAGTTTATACAGGCGGGTGTGAAGATACTGTTTGAGCGGGTGTACCGCTTGCAGCGCTGACAAAAAAGGGCGACCGAAGTCGCCCTTTTTTATTGCTGTGTCGATCAGCCGCGGCGGCGCAGGGCCTCGATGCGATCTTCCAGCGGTGGGTGGCTCATCAGCAGGCCAGCCAGGCCCTGCTTGAGGCCGCCATTGATGCCGAAGGCATTCAGGGTGTCGGGCATGTGCACCGGCACGCCTTGCTCCGAGCGCAGGCGCTGCAGGGCGCCGATCATTGCGCTGGTGCCGGCCAGGCGGGCACCGGCTTCGTCGGCACGGTACTCACGTTTACGCGAGAACCACATGACGATGATGCTGGCCAGGATGCCCAGGACCAGTTCGGCAACGATGGTAGCGATGTAATAGGCGATACCCTGGCCTTCTTCGTTCTTGAAGATGACCTTGTCGACGAAGTTGCCGATGATGCGGGCGAAGAACATGACGAAGGTGTTGACCACGCCCTGCACCAGCGCCAGGGTCACCATGTCGCCGTTGGCCACGTGGCCGATTTCGTGGGCCAGTACGGCGCGCACTTCATCGGGCGAGAAACGCTCCAGCAGGCCCTGGCTGACGGCAACCAGCGCGTCGTTGCGGTTCCAGCCCGTGGCAAAGGCGTTGGCCTCGTAAGCCGGGAAGATGCCCACTTCCGGCATCTTGATGCCGGCTTCGCGGGACAGTTCTTCGACGGTCTGCAATAGCCATTGTTCGTGGCGGGTGCGCGGCTGGCTGATGATCTGGGTACCGGTGCTCATCTTCGCCATCCACTTGGAGATGAACAGCGAGATCAGCGAGCCGGCAAAGCCGAACACGGCGCAGAAAATCAGCAGCTGGTCGAGCTTGAGGTCAACCCCGTTTGCCGCCATGAACCCATTGAAGCCGAACAGGCTCAGGGTAATGCTGGCAATCAGCACAACCGCAAGGTTGGTGGCTACAAACAGTAAGATGCGCATCATGGTTGTTACGTTCTCCTGACGGATAAAAATGTCACGTATGCGGGGTATATAAGGCGCGGGCTCCAGTGATTCAACCGGGCGACTATTTCAAACTGTGTACTTTCCGGTATTGCGGCCGAATTCCGCTATCCCGCACGCCAGAGCGCCGAGACCTGCAAAAGGTGAGGGCTTGATCTGAAAGGCCCGCGCCGTAAGGCGCGGGCGCTTCCTATGTACCTGCAGGTTACTGCTGATATGTCTTTAGGAAATTTCCGATACGGCCAATGGCCTGTTCCAGGTCATCCACTCTTGGCAGGGTGACCACTCGGAAGTGATCCGGCCATGGCCAGTTGAACGCCGTGCCCTGGACGATCAGCAGTTTTTCCGAGAGCAGCAGGTCAAGGACGAACTTTTCATCGTTGTGAATCGGGCAGACTTTCGGGTCGATCCGCGGGAAGGCGTAGAGCGCACCCATCGGTTTGACGCAGCTGACGCCGGGAATATCGTTGAGCAGTTCCCAGGTGCGGTTGCGCTGTTCGAGCAGGCGGCCAGGTGGCAGGACCAGGTCATTGATGCTCTGGTAGCCGCCCAGGGCGGTCTGGATGGCGTGCTGGCTCGGCACGTTGGCGCACAGGCGCATGTTGGCCAGCATGTCGATGCCTTCGATGTAGCTCTGGGCGTGCTGCTTGGGCCCGGAGATGGCCAGCCAGCCAGAACGGAAGCCGGCCACCCGGTAGGACTTGGACAGGCCGTTGAAGGTCAGGCAGAGCAGGTCCGGGGCCAGCGACGCGGTGCTGATGTGCACGGCTTCGTCGTAGAGGATCTTGTCGTAGATCTCGTCCGAGAACACCACCAGGTTGTGCTGGCGTGCAAGCTCAAGCATGCCCAGCAGCAGTTCGCGCGAGTACACGGCACCCGTCGGGTTGTTCGGGTTGATGATCACCAGGGCCTTGGTGTTGGAGGTGATCTTGGCCTTGATGTCGTCAAGGTCGGGGAACCAGTCGGCCTGCTCGTCGCACAGGTAGTGCACCGGGTTGCCGCCAGCCAGGCTCACGGCGGCGGTCCACAGCGGGTAGTCGGGGGCAGGTATCAGCACTTCATCGCCGTTGTTGAGCAGCGCCTGCATCGACATCACGATCAGCTCGGAAACGCCGTTGCCCAGGTAGATGTCTTCGATGCCGACGCCTTCGACCTGCTTTTGCTGGTAATACTGCATTACCGCCTTGCGCGCGCTGAACAGACCCTTGGAGTCGCTGTAGCCCTGGGCCGTCGGCAGGTTGCGGATGACATCCTGGAGGATTTCATCCGGCGCCTCGAAACCAAAGGGTGCCGGGTTGCCGATGTTCAGCTTGAGGATGCGGTGGCCTTCCTCTTCCAGGCGTTTGGCGTGCTTGAGCACCGGGCCGCGGATGTCATAGCAGACATTGGCGAGCTTGTTCGATTTGCTGACCTGCATGATGTGATCCCGATTAGAAAAGATCGCCGCGCATTGCGCTGTGAAAACGTTTGAAATGCGTGTAACGCGGGTGCCAGACTGATGTCTGATGAGGCGCAATAATATACGTGCCGCCCGCGTTGGGGAAAAGACGCAACGCGGGGTTTTTAGTCTGCCGAGGCCTGCAAATGGACAAGATCGAGAAAACCCTGGATGAATGGCGTGCAATGCTCGACCCCGAGCAATACAACGTCTGCCGCCTGAAAGGCACAGAGCGCCCCTTCAGCGGCAAATACAACGGGACCAAGACCGACGGCGTCTACCACTGCATCTGCTGCAATGCCCCGTTGTTCGATTCGACGACCAAATTCGATTCCGGCTGTGGCTGGCCGAGTTTCTACGCGCCCATCCAGGACAGCGCGATGATCGAGATTCGTGACACCTCTCACGGCATGATTCGCACCGAAGTGACCTGTGCCCAATGTGACGCCCATTTGGGTCATGTATTCCCCGACGGGCCGCCGCCGACCGGGCTACGCTATTGCATCAACTCGGTCTGCCTGGACCTGGTTCCACGCTAACTGAGGAGAAGCGGCCATGGCCGACGCATTGCTGAGCCAATCCTGCATCACCCTGAGCGGTGAGCAGAAGGTCCTGGGGGATTTCCAGGGCAAGGCGCTGTTGGTGGTCAATACCGCCAGCCAGTGCGGTTTTACCCCGCAATACAAAGGGCTTGAGCAGCTCTGGCAGCGGTATCGCGACAGCGGCCTGGTGGTGTTGGGTTTCCCGTGCAATCAGTTCGGCAAGCAAGAGCCTGGCGATGCGCAGGAAATTGCCCAGTTTTGCGAGATGAATTTCGGTGTGAGCTTTCCGCTGTTTCGCAAGATCGAGGTCAACGGCGCCCATGCTCATCCCTTGTTCGTAGAGCTGAAAAAGCGCGCACCGGGGCTGCTCGGCTCTGAAAGGATCAAATGGAATTTCACCAAGTTCCTTGTCGATCCGGCCAGCGGTCGTGTCACGCGCTATGCCCCCAGCACCAAACCCGAGGCCTTGGTCGCCTCTATCGAGAAGTTGCTCAAGTAGCAGTCAAGGGCACCCAGTGGTCGATCAGGGCCAGTAGTTCCTCTCGCCGAAAGGGCTTGGCCAAGTAGTCGTTCATGCCTGCCGCCCGGCAACGCTCACGCTCTTCGGGCATGGCATTGGCGGTGAGGGCGACGATGGGGAGGTCGGGCCAGTGTCCGCTCTGGCGGATTCTGCGGCTGGCCTCATAACCGTCCATGACCGGCATGTTGCAATCCATCAAGACAAGGTCGAACGGTGTGGCGTGTAGCTGCTCCAGTGCCTCGGCGCCGTGGGCGGCGATGTTCACGTCGCAGCCCAGTTTGGCCAGCATGCCCTTGGCTACCAGTTGATTCACCGGATTGTCTTCCACCAACAGGATGCGTGCGCGGCGTTCGCTGAACAGGGCGCCGTCGTATGCCGACAGGTGCGTGCTGTCATTGCCAAGCAAGGTGCGCCGCAGCGTCTGGTACAGGGCGCTGCGCGCCAGGGGGCGGGCTTGTTGCTGAAGCGGCGCCAGTTGCGCCGCCTGTTCCCCGGGGAGAAAGTTGCCGTAGGCGGTCACCAGCAGAATCGGCGTCGTGATGTGCGGGCGCAGATTGAACAGGCAGTCCAGGTTATCGGTGATCAGCAGATCGGGTACGGCATCGCTCAGTTCGTCGGGGCTGTCGTAGCGTTGATAGTCCAGTCCCCAGTCGGGCAATACGGTTTCCAGCAGTTCGGCCAGGCCGCTGGCGGCATTGCTGATGGCGGCGATACGGCCGCGCAGGCGCTCGGCGGCGACAGCCAGGCTGTGAGTGGGCAGGGGCAGCTCGGCGCAGAACTGGCTGCCGAAGCCGGCTTCCGAGCTGATGCTCAGGCGCCCCTGCATGGCTTCGCACAGGTTGTTGGTCAGTGCCAGGCCAAGACCTGTGCCGCCGTACTGGCGCGTGATGCCGGCGCCGGCCTGGGTGAACGGCTGGAAAATGCGCACCTGGGCTTCCCGGGGAATGCCGATGCCTGTGTCGCACACCTCCAGGCGCACGCCGCCGGTGTAGACGCTCAGGCGCACATCGACACGACCGAAGCGGGTGAACTTGAGTGCGTTGGACAGCAGATTGCTGACTATCTGCCGCACGCGGGTAGGGTCACCGAGGACCATGGAGGGAAACTGCGGATCGATCAGGCAAGTGAGCTCGACATTGGGCGCCGCATTTTGTGACAGCAGATTGGCGGTGTCCTCAACCAGGGCGCCCATGTCGAACGGTATGCGCTCAAGCTCCAGCTGGCCGGCATCGAACTTGGACAGGTCGAGGATATCGTTGAGCAGTTCCACCAGCACTTTTCCCGAATCATGGGCGATGGATAGTTGCTGGCGTTGTTCTGCGTTGAGCGGGCTGTCCAGGCACAGAGCGATCATGCCCAGCAGGCCATTGAGCGGGGTACGGATCTCATGGCTCATGTTCGCCAGGAACGCCGCTCGGGCTTGCGCCATATCCAGGGCCTGGCGTCTTGCCTGCTCAAGCTCCTCGTTGGACTGGCTCAAGCGGGTATTGCTGGTCTTGAGCTCGATGGTGCGCGCCGAGACGATGTTTTCCAGTTCGTTGAGGTAGTCGGTGAGGCGATTCTCGGCGTTGCGTCGCTGTTGGATTTCGGTGCTCATGCTGACGAACTGTTGGTTGGCCACTTTGACCAGCACGCCGATTTCATCGTGTTCGTGGCCCGGCGGAAACGACAGTTTCGACTGTGCGGGGTGGCGGGTATTGCTCTTGGCCAGGGCGCTGATCACCCGCACCAGGGGTTGGGTCAGCATGAAATAGAAGAGGGCAAGGAGGATGCAGGTCAGGACCAGGCTGCGTACGAAGCCATTGAGCAGGGTGATTTCGGCCCGTTCGAGAAAGCGATTGCCGAAAGCGAATGTATCGACCTCCAGGTACAAGGTGCCCAGGTACTCGTCCGGCATGTGGCTGAAGAACAAGGGGTCCTGAAACTGCCGGCTTTCACCGAACAGAAAGTCACTGATAAAGCGGTAGTTGCTTTCCTGGCGTGGGCGCTGGACGTCGGCCAGAACGGTCTCATTGTTGTCGATCAGCCAGGCCCGGGTGATCGCCGGGGATTGCAGCAGGCCGCCCGTCAACTCCTGGGCAAGCTCGGCATCAATGTTGTAGGCGATGCGTGAGGCCGGGTTATGGCTGATTTTCAGTAATGCCTGCATCTCACGGTTGATGGAGGCATCTTCACTGGCATAATCCATACCGATCTGGATGAGACTGAGCAAGGTCCCCAGGATGAAGCCGACCAGGACCGTCAGCCGGGCTTGCTTGTAGGACAGGCGATTGGTGAACTTTATATCCATGAGCCCCGAGCCAGTTTCACGTTCCGTGCGCTGCGCAAGCATAGCCGATCAACCCCGGCTGCTGGCATGCCCTGTCACGCATTCAGTTGTGTCGTTGTCCTTGAATTTGTCTTGAGGAACTGTTGTGGACTCTCGTTTGAATGCTTTTCTGGAGCGCGCCGAAAGTGTGCTCGCTCGCCTCGAACCCTTGCTGCCCGCGCCACGTCCGGACATCGACTGGAATCTTTGCCTGGCTGCACGTTGGCAGCGCGACGGTCGCAGCGGCTACTTGATGCCGCTGGAGGTCAGCCTGGATATGCGCCTGTCGGACCTGATTGGCGTCGATGCGCAGCGCGACCAATTGGGGCGCAACACGCGTCAGTTCCTCGATGGCATGCCTGCGAACCATGCGTTGTTGTGGGGTTCGCGCGGTACGGGCAAGTCTTCGCTGGTGCGCGCCTTGCTGGCCGAGCACGCCGAGGCAGGCTTGCGCCTGATCGAGATCGAACGTGATCACCTGGCTGACCTGCCGCGTGTGGTCGAGCAATTGAGCAAGCTGCCTCAGCGCTTCGTGATGTTCTGTGACGATCTGTCGTTTGAAGCCGGGGAGGGTGATTATCGGGTGCTCAAGAGCGTACTCGACGGCTCGCTTGAGCAAGCACCGGACAACGTGCTGTTGTACGCCACCTCGAACCGCCGGCACCTGGTGCCGGAGAAGCAGAGCGATAATGAAAACTGGAAGATGGTTGACGGCGAACTGCACCCCAACGAGGCGGTGGAAGACAAGATTGCCTTGTCGGACCGTTTTGGGCTGTGGCTGTCGTTTTACCCCTTTACCCAGGAGCACTTCCTCAATGTGGTCGAGCACTGGGTCACCGAGCTGGCCAAGGGGCCGGGGCTGGTCTGGCAGCGCGATGAAGAACTGGAAAAAGCCGCAGTACGCTGGGCAACCGGCCGCGGCAACCGTAATGGCCGTTGTGCCTATCAGTTCGCTCGTTATTGGGTTGGACTGCAACTGTTGGAGCAAAAGCAATGATTGACCTGAACGCTTCCGGAGCCGGGCTGGAAGGCTATGGCCTGTTGGCGGCGCAGCTGGAAGCCTTGTTTGCCGATGAGCGTGACTTCATCGCCAATGCGGCGCAATTCTCGGCCTTTCTCTATAGCCAGGTTGAAGATCTGAACTGGGCAGGGTTTTACCTGAATCGCAATGAGGAGTTGGTGCTCGGGCCATTCCAGGGGCAGGTTGCCTGTGTACGTATCCCGTTCGGTCGGGGTGTGTGTGGTGCGGCGGCGGCCAGTCGTGAGACTCAGCGGGTCGATGATGTGCATGCCTTCCCTGGGCACATTGCGTGCGACAGCGCATCGAACAGCGAGCTGGTGATTCCGCTGGTCAAGGAAGGGCGTTTGATTGGTGTGCTGGATCTGGACAGTCCCAAGCCAGGACGCTTCAGCACCGAGGACCAGATAGGACTTGAGCGGTTGGCGGCCATGTTTCTGCGCCTGACCGACTGTTGAAACCTGAGTGTAGGAGCGGGCTTGCCCTGCGATGCGATGTTGCCTTCAAATCGCTATCGCGGGGCAAGCCCGCTCCTACAGTTCAGTCGTAGATAACCTTTTTCTTCCAGTCATCGCTGCCATCGGTCTTCAGTCCTTCGGTCAGCTCGTTGACTTCATCTGCTGCGGGCTCAAGCTGGCTCAACACTTGGGCGTTGGCGCGGGCCAGGAGCTTCTCCAGGTATTCGAGCTGTTCGCGGTACAGCGCAGGGTCTGACTGCTTGCGCAGGTACTGGACGCCTCGTTCAAAGGCCAGGCGTGCATGCCCCGGCTGATTCTGCTGCAGCGCCTGCTGGCCCAGGTTGTTGAAGAACTCGATGTGCAGCAATACCAGGATGTGGCGGATTTCCTTGATCCAGGCCTTGGCTTCGCTGGTAGGCAGAAAACCTTCCTGGGCGGCGCGGGTGATCTGGTTATGCAGGCCTTCGAGCAGAAAACGTACATCCTTGGCCCGGGCTTCGGTCTGGATAGGCGCGGGTGGGTTGTTCACCGGCAGCGCCTCACCCTGGGCGATCAGGGCTTCAAGTTCGGCAATACGTGCGCGGATTTCGCCGTTGTTCTTGTCCAGGGCGAGCTGGCGCTGGTTGAGGTTGAGTTCAAGGCGGGTCAGCAGTAGTTTCAGAGCAGGGGTCATCAACTGGCCGGGGAAGGTTTCGGTGATCTCGCCACAACGGCGCAAGCGATCGGCCAACTCGATCTTCAGTCGGGCGCGCTCGAGCTTGTTACTCTCGACTACGTTATTGAGGTAGCCGATCACGATCAATAACGCGATCCCCGCCACGATAAGCAGGGTGATCATAAGTGGTGTCACCGTTAACGCCTCATACAGGATGATTTACCATTTGAGTGTAGTGGCTAAGTATTTAGGCGGATAGGGTTGTTTGGCGGTTGCCAGGCCCCCTTGATGGCGTTTTGCTCCTGGTTTGCCGCAGCTATAAGGGTTTGGGCTGCGGGCGTGTGTCAGAAAATAAACGCCAAGGACCAGGCGCGCGCCACTCGGGTGCAGCACTGCAAAGCACGGGGAAGTCATTGATTTAAATAAATTTATACAGAGGGGTTGACGACTTCCCAAAGCATCCCTAGAATGCGCGCCACTTGCAGCGTAAAGCACACAGCGAAACGCGGCAGGGAGTGAATGTTGTAGTGTGTCCCCTTCGTCTAGTGGCCTAGGACACCGCCCTTTCACGGCGGTAACAGGGGTTCGAGTCCCCTAGGGGACGCCAATGCGGGAATAGCTCAGTTGGTAGAGCACGACCTTGCCAAGGTCGGGGTCGCGAGTTCGAGTCTCGTTTCCCGCTCCAGTTTACAAAGGCTTTGCTTAACGGCAGGGCTTGTAAAAATCCAGAAGCAGGCCTTAAAGGTTTGAATCTGGTCACTGAAACATGCGTTGCATGTTTTGGGCGTCGTCCCCTTCGTCTAGTGGCCTAGGACACCGCCCTTTCACGGCGGTAACAGGGGTTCGAGTCCCCTAGGGGACGCCATTTTGCGGGAATAGCTCAGTTGGTAGAGCACGACCTTGCCAAGGTCGGGGTCGCGAGTTCGAGTCTCGTTTCCCGCTCCAAATTCTTTCTGTGGCGTTGGCACGCTGCAGATCGGAAAGAAAGGGCAATCGCCCTTTCTTTCTGCCCGGTCAAACCGGATGTTTCAAATTGCGGGAATAGCTCAGTTGGTAGAGCACGACCTTGCCAAGGTCGGGGTCGCGAGTTCGAGTCTCGTTTCCCGCTCCAAATCAAAAAAACGCCGTTCAATCGAACGGCGTTTTTTTTTGCCTGAAATTTCCTCGACGTTAGTAGCGATGCTCATCGGCAAGGCTGAACATCGACTGCCCAAGCGACGTTGAGACCTCTACCCGCAAAATGCTTCGTACTTCCAGGCCTTGCTGTGCCTGACGGCGTTGGTACTCGATACCCTTGCGTGCATCCTCCAGCGTTTTCAGGTGTCCACTGCCGTGAGCAAAGTGCTCTCGTGGAGTGTTGGCCTCGGGGTAATGGAAATGTGCCTCCCAAAGGGGCTGGGCTTGCAGGTCGGTGATCACGTATTTATCCAGATAATTGCGTTTGCTGCCTTTACCCAGCAAAAGCCTGGTGGCGTTCAGTTTTCTGACGTTGACCTCTTGCAGGCGAATCAGATGGGTCAGGTAGCTGGCGTTGGGTTTTTCAGGGTTCTTGTAGATTTTCAACGTCAGTTCGTGGGCCAGATTTCGCAATGTCTCACTGTTTTTGGCAAGGTCCTGGCGTTGCTCAAGCCATTTGCTTTCAAGCGGGGCGTTAGCTGCTTGCCTATCAAAATCTGCGATCAAGGCATTCAAGGTGTCTGCTCGGTTCAGTAAGGGTTCGTAGACGTTTGCAGCCACCGCATCGTTCCCCAGGGCTTGGGCGCGGGCCTGCCGAATGAGTCGATCTACATCCCTCAGGTTTCGACTCGCAGCATTACCCAGTTGAGCGAGCGTACGCTCAGTTGCAATGACTGTTTCCCGCCACCCATCGAGTGGGGTGTGCTCAACCTGCCGTGGGGTCGATCCATCGCCGGCGTCCAGCAAGGTCAATGTGTTGATATCGTTTCCGCGCTGCTCCGCCACTACCAGTCGATAGTTATCGTGATGCTTCATGGCGATGATGCGTTTACGTCGGCTGGTGGAGTGAGCTTGTGAAGAATTTGACGGTTGGGCGGGCAGGTATTCAATGTCAATGCCCATCAAGTCGGTGGAAGGCGCTTGCTTTCCTTCATTGAGTTTCAGTACGACTTGTAATTGCTGCAGGCTTTGGTCGCGGAAAAAATCCACTACCTTGATGCACTCATCAATGTGTTCAGCGTTGGAGTCGAGAGCATTGGAGGGGTAGTCGTCCTTGAGAAGCTTGTAACCCTCACCGATTGCATCAAGCCGTTCCTGGAGGTGTGCCAGTAGTGCAAATTGCTTGTCTGCTGGCGTTTGGGTGATATCGATCAGTAGCAAGGCTGCCTGGGTGAAGTCATGTAGCAGGTGCATAGGTTGAGGCCTGAGTGTCACGGGCGCACTAACATCGTGTGTGTCGCTGACACTCAGCAACTGGCTGCGCAAGCTCACGGTGCCGATACGCACTTGGGAGTGAGTGTACAGCGGGTCTATATTATTGATCTGTTGATGCTCGATAGGGGGGAGCGCCTTCTGGTCAAGCTGGGCCAAGTGCTGATCGCGTCGATTCATCCATGGGAACTTTTCGATGTAACTATTCAATGCAATGCGTCGAGATCTGCGGTAGTCACTGAATACGTGGGGGGAGAGTAAAGCGTCGAAAGTATCCAGGCTCGAAGTGAATTCCAGATTCTCGGCGTCCAGCCTGTCGTGCATGTCGAGATCGGAGAACAAGGCAAGATGATTTAGAGCGAGAATCAGTTTCCCTACTATCAGCTGGTAACTTTTTTGGAAAAGAGCAGGCGAGTCTAATTGGGTGAGGAACTCCCGGTGCTGCTCCAGTAAGGCCTTGTACCGCTCCAGATCGTTAATGTATTCGTTGTACTTTAGTTTGGCGGTGTCGCGTTTTGCCCCGCGCTGGAGTGCAACGTTCGCGATGATCGGCATGACCTTTACAAACCTGTCTAGCCTGTCTGCTGCAGCATTCAACTCCTGCTTGATCTTTTCATTCCTGGCTTTCAGCTCCATCAACTTGCGTCGATGACCAGTGCCACGACCAGAGCCGCCTAGCCCACCGATCAGAATGCCTTGCCAGTGCCCCTGTCCGTCCAGGGCAATAGCCTCGCTGCGGCCGGGGCGTGATGCCTGATACTTGTTGTCCGCTGCCTGAGCGACAGGGTCCTGGGCACGTACGATGCGCCAGATTACCTGCTGTGGCGAAGAAGCTTGATTGTCACGTAGTACTTGATAGGTGCGGTTTTCCATCACGACATAGCATTTGTTGTTAAGCGTGATAATCCCTTCGTTGTTGGGCTGCGCATCACCGAGATCCACTGACTGGCTAAATGCGGACAGCCGCGATGCGCTCAGTGGAAAGTGATTGGTTTGTGGCAGCAAGTCCACCAGATCGGCGCGTAATCTAACGGCCTGGCGTTGAAGGGTGTTGATCAGGACGTCGTTGGCGTAAATGTCGAAGCCGATAGCCTTGCGTTGTTCGTCATCTAGCGTGCGAAGTATCGCTTTGGCCAAGCCGGCTTGGCCTGGGCCGACCTGAATCAAGTCGCCGGTATGGAAGCTGCCTGCGTAGTTGTTTGATGCACGGTATAGATGAATGAAGGCCTGGGGGGCTTCCAATCCGTACTGGGCAAGAACAGTCGGTGTAGAAGTGACTTGTCCGCCGTGATCAATTGCGCCTGCGTGGACTCGAATGCCTAATGTCGTTGGCCAACCAGGGTGGCTGATGAGAAGAGAGCACAGTAGCGCTTCGCTATCGGCGGGGTTTGCACTATCGGTGGTCGCCGAAAAGCCGAACACAGCCTGCAGTACACGTTGCTCTATCTGTACTTGTAGGATGGTGCTCAGTGCTTCACTGGAAAGGGGGCTGTCGCGGTCAAGCGTGCGTAGTTCCGGGTGCTGTAGAAACAGATGGTCACGCGCTGCTGGGGAAAGCGCCGGAAATCGCTCAGTCAATGCCCCGGGATCGTCTGCAAAACCAGGTTTGAATTCCTTGAGTTCCAGTTGAAGTACTTCGAGTAACTGCCAGGGCGGTGTGCCTCCTGAGCGCCAGAGCAGGTCCAGTTGCGAACGCTCTACATTTGCCAGGTCCAGCAACCATTGGGCCCTCTGGGGTTCGATGGTTGGCAGGTGCTCAGGCAGGAGCTGTTGAAGCAATTGTGTGTCAGTCAAATTGCCGGTGGTGGTGTCGAGGGGGAGAGATCACCCCGATGATTGACGTCCGGCCAATACAAGGCCTGGCGGTTATTACCCAGGCTGGCCATGCTGGGATTGCCCATGGACTGGATCAGTTGGCGGGTCCTGCGCCTCGAAAGTCTGGCCCCCACTCCTTGTAGGCGGGCACTGATAGCAAGATCCGAGATATCTCCCAACGCTTGTATGAACTCAGAACGATTACCGTGCTTCAGGGCTGCGCCGGCATTGATGGTCTGATAGGCCAAACTGCCGAAAGTAGCGGCCATCATCACCCGATTGAGCCCAGTGACGCCCCCCGGGGCGGGAAGGGTGAGCAACTCCAGGGTCTGCAATAGAACGATGCTGGCGTGATCGGAAAGTGATTTGAAGCGTCGCTCGCCAAGTGTCACAGCCATTGAGGCCAGGTTCGATTTGACCGTGGACTTTTCCAATCGGGTCAAGTTTTCGCAAAGCGAGCCTTTACATGCGTATGGACTGATCGCGAGTGTTTGTTGTGGCGTTGCTTTGTCTCCGAAGGCTGCATAGAGCAGTTTGGCCGCCCAGTTCAAGTCCGATCGACTGATAGCAGGGGTTTTCAAGTAATTGCGTAGGGTTAGCTGATCATTGTCTTTCAAGGCTGCGATGAACCAGCCATCTGTGGGGTTCGCCCGCACTTGTTCGATGATTGAATCAACGGCCTCGTCGTGACTGAAGTGTCGGCGCAGTGCACCGCCGGGGCGGTTTGGAAAGTAGCTGATGCTTTGGTGAGTACCCAATGCCGTGAACCTCTGAAGAAAAAAAGGCAGCGGAATTGAGTGGCCGGCGAAAGTGAGTTTGTACTGGGTCCAGGGCTGGGTTTCATCTTTGAATGTGCCAGCTATTGTTGGTACCTGCTGCGGTGTAATGCCATTTTCGTGTGGCTGGCGCACGGCATCCAGACCGGCAAGTTCAAACAGGTTCTCCTGGTATTGAGCGAGTTGCTTCTGGACATCAGCATTCATTACCGAGTCCAGACGTGCTCGCAATACGGTCCCCAGATCAAGTCGGTGGGCATGCTGCTCGAAGGCTTCTGCGCTGAGCACGTGCGAGTGCTCTTTTGCACCATTGGCATGTCGACTGATGTAGCTGTGTTCCAGATAGCTGTTTTGGTAGGACGGTGGGTAGGTGTTGGATAAATCCAGCCTTGCCGCATCCCAGAGGGTAAAGGACTGGATGCGTTCTTTAGCGGCGGTGGCGGCAAGGTCTCTGCGGCCACGAACCGGTACTTCAAGGATTTTAGTGTGGAAGTACCAGGCTTGCGGATCGATGCGCACTTGGCCGTGAGCGGGAAGGGTATCTTGGAGGCGTTTGATGCTGTCGCGCTCGAAACTGGCCATGCAATCGGCAAGTAACAGAATCAAGCTGTTGCGCTGAGCGTCAATCAGCTTGCCTAGCTGTAGGTAACGTCGCTGACTTGCGCTGTCGAGTGGTCCGAAATAAAGCTTTAGATTGTTCTCGATATGCGTCAGGACGCGTTGATCCATGTGGCTGCGCGCGGTGTGAAAAACAGCTTCGACGGGATGAGCGGGTAGGGGGCTTGCCTGATCTGACATGATGGCTTCCTGCGGTAGTTGAGCCGTTTGGCCCGTGATTGAATGCAGGAAGAATGGAAGTGTGTTGTAACGGCGGGGGGCTAGATATCTATTACGGGGTCACGCTGCCTGGCGTGACCAGGCCGCTGTAATTCCCTGCCGGGAATTACAGCGGTTGTCATCAGTGTTTGCTGTCGTCGTCGGACATGCTCAGCAGCTGTTTTTCCTGGTTCCAGTCGAAAGGCTCGTCGTTCTGCTCGGCTTCATAGCGACGCTCTTCCAGGGTCTGGTACACCTGCAGTTCTTCGTCGGGCATGTAGTGCAAGCAGTCGCCACCGAAGAACCACAGCAGGTCCCGTGGGACCAGATGGGCGATTTGCGGGTAGCGCTGGATAACCTGGCACATCAGGTCCTGGCCCAGGTAGGTGCTTTCCGGGTCGACCGGCAGTTGCAGCATCAGGTCGTCGAAGCGCTCCAGGAACAGCGCGTGGCTTTCTTCCGGCACCTGCTCGGCTTCACCCAGGGCAGCCAGGATAGTGCGCAGGTGGGAGAGCAGGGCGAGATGATATTCCAGGCGATCGGTAGCCATGCTGGTGGTCCTCATGAGCAAAAACGGGCGCGGGAGTATACGGCCCCCGGCGCCCGATGTCCCGGTCCTTATCGTATTTTGCCGGGGGTGGGCAGCAGTGCTTCTTTGCTGAATGCATCGACATCTATCACGATGCGTCGAGCCGCCTCGGCGGCATGCAGTGCCTGTGCTTCGTCTGCCTCAAGCGCGCCGGCGCGCAGGGCCGCCTCGATGGCCGACTCTCCTGGCGTCGGGTTGACCTGGCCGCTCTTGAGCGCCTGATGCAGTTTTTGCTGCAAGGGGATGCACTCATCGAGCAGGGTGCAGGCCTGTTGCAAGGCGCCGACTGGATCAGTGGGGTCTTGCGGGCGGTAGCAGCCGGCAAGCAGCTCCTCCAGGGCCGGGTCGCCCTTGGCGCGGCCGATCAACGCTGCTACCTCTGCGTCCAGCGCGTCGCTTGGGCCGGTATGCCGGCGCCCGAACGGGAAAACCACCAGGCGCAGCGCGCAGCCGAGCCAGCGATTGGGGAAGTTGTCGAGCAGGCGGTCCAGGGCTTTTTCTGCCTGACCCAGGCTTTCCTCCAGGGCCCAGCGCAGTAACGGTTGCAGATGCTCCGGCGAGCCAAGGTCGTAGTAACGCTTAAGTGCGGCCGAGCTCAGGTAGAGGTTGCTCAGCACATCGCCCAGGCGTGCCGACAGTCGCTCGCGGCGTTTGAGCTCGCCACCGAGCAGCATCATGCACAGGTCGGCCAACAGGGCGAACGCCGCCGCTTGGCGGTTGAGGGCCCGGAAATAGCCCTGGCTCAGTGCATCGCCGGGGGCTCTCTCGAAGTGACCCAGGCCAAGGCCAAGGATCAGCGTGCTGGCGGCGTTGCCCACAGCGAAGCCGATGTGCTGCATCAGCAGTTGGTCAAACTCTTTGAGTGCCTGGTCATGGTCTTCCCGGCCGGCCAGGGCCATTTCCTTGAGCACGAAGGGGTGGCAGCGAATCGCACCCTGGCCAAAAATCATCAGGTTGCGCGAGAGGATGTTGGCGCCTTCTACCGTGATGAAGATCGGCGCACCTTGCCAGTTGCGGCCCAGGTAATTGTTCGGGCCCATGATGATGCCCTTGCCGCCATGGACGTCCATGGCGTGCTGAATGCACTCGCGACCACGTTCAGTCAGGTGATACTTGAGAATCGCCGACAGTACCGAAGGCTTTTCCCCCAGGTCGACAGCCTTGGCCGTTAGCAGGCGGGCGCTGTCCATCAGGAAGGCATTGCCGCCGATCCGCGCCAGGGATTCCTGGATGCCTTCAAAGGCCGCCAGCGGCACATTGAACTGCTCACGAATCCGCGCGTACTGGCCGGTGACCAGGCTGGTGTACTTGGCAGCACCCGTACCCACGGCGGGCAGGGAGATCGAGCGCCCGACCGACAGACAGTTCATCAGCATCATCCAGCCTTTGCCGAGCATGGCCTGGCCGCCGATCAGGAAGTCCAACGGCACGAACACGTCCTTGCCGCGGTTGGGGCCATTCATGAAGGCCGCCCCCAAGGGTAAGTGGCGCTGGCCGATCTCGACACCTGGGGTGTCTGTGGGGATCAGTGCCAGGCTGATGCCCAGTTCCTCTTCATCGCCCAAGAGGTGTTCCGGGTCGTAGGCCTTGAAGGCCAGGCCCAGCAATGTCGCGACAGGTCCCAGCGTGATGTAGCGCTTTTCCCAGTTCAGGCGCAGGCCAATGACTTCTTCGCCTTGCCATTGGCCTTTGCAGATAACGCCGGTATCGGGCATGGCGCCTGCGTCGGAGCCGGCAAGTGGGCCGGTGAGCGCGAAGCAGGGGATGTCATCGCCGCGGGCCAGACGTGGCAGGTAATGAGTGCGTTGCTCATCGGTGCCGTAGTGCAGCAGCAGTTCGGCCGGCCCCAGGGAGTTGGGGACCATGACGGTCGAGGCCAGGTCGCCGCTGCGTGTTGCCAGCTTCATGGCAACCTGGGAGTGAGCGTAGGCAGAGAAGCCTTTGCCGCCGTATTCCTTGGGAATGATCAGGGCGAAGAAACCATGGGACTTGATGTGCTCCCAGGCCGCGGGCGGCAGGTCCAGGTCCTGGCCAATCTGCCAGTCGCTGACCATGGCGCAGAGTTCCTCGGTGGGGCCGTCGATGAAGGTTTGTTCTTCTGCGCTCAGTTCTGCCCGTGAGTAGTCGAGCAGGGTGTTCCAGTTCGGACGACCGCTGAACAGCTCGCCATCCCACCACACAGTACCGGCGTCAATGGCTTCGCGCTCGGTCTGCGACATGGGCGGCAGGGTGCGCTGGAACCAGCCAAACAGCGGGCCACTGAAGACCTTGCGGCGCAGGTCGGGCAGCAGCACCAGGGCCGCTTTTGCCGCAAGTACCAGCCAGAAGATCGCCAATAGCCATCCGGGTGCGTGGCTGAAAATACCCATCAGCAGCACATAGGCCGCGAGGATGGCCAACGCCGGGACGGCGCCAATGCGTCGGTGGGCCAGATAGGCAGCACCGATCACCAAAACAACCAACCACAACAGCAACATATTCTTTCCTCCGTGAACGTCGGGGTATCAAGCGACCCCTCAGAGCTTAGTCGGCATGCAATATTCGGCTTGCCTGATCAGTGACCGGCCGCAGCTGCGGGAGTTCGCCAGGATGCCCAAACGATTGCCTCGAAAAATGTCAGGAGTAGACTGGGCGGCCCGAACATTCATCAGGACGACGTCATGCTCAAGATCTGGGGCCGGAAGAATTCGACCAATGTCAGGAAGGTGCTGTGGTGCGCAGAGGAGTTGGGGCTTGAGTATGAGTCAGTCGATGCCGGTGGCGCCTTCGGCCTGGTGAACGAGCCTGAGTACCGGTCGCTGAATCCCAACGGCCTGGTACCGATGATCGAGGACGATGGACTGGTGCTCTGGGAGTCCAATGCCATCGTGCGCTATCTGTGCGCGCAATACGGCAAGGACGTCGATTGGTATATCAATGAGCCCCGTCAGCGCGCCGAGGCGGACAAGTGGATGGACTGGGTCACCTCTTCACTGGCCACGCCGTTCCGGCCTCTGTTCTGGGGCATCCTGCGCACGCCGGCCGACCAGCAGGACTGGGTGGCGATCAATGCTGCACACAAGACCTGTGCACAACTGCTGTCGATCGCCGACCAGGTGCTGGCCAAGCGTCCGTACTTGTCGGGCGAGCAATTGGGCATGGGCGATATCCCCCTGGGCTGTTTTGTCTACGCGTGGTTTGAAATGCCCATTGAACGGCCCGAGATGCGTCACCTTCGCGCCTGGTACGAACGCTTGCAGGAGCGCCCGGCCTATCAGGCCGCAGTGATGACCGCGCTGACCTGATCGCTACGGTCAACCTGATAGTTATTATCGATACACATGACTGTACTTGTATGACCTGGGCAAGCACCATGGTCATATTCACTGCGGCCGGTCTGTCCGGTCGCGTCCTGACCCCTTCTTTCTGGTGCATGACCCGCTATGAGTTCTGCTCTGTCCATAAGGCAGCTAACCAAAACCTACGGCAACGGCTTCCAGGCCCTCAAGGGCATCGACCTGGACGTCGCCGAAGGTGACTTCTTCGCCTTGCTCGGCCCCAACGGCGCCGGCAAGTCCACCACCATCGGTATCCTGTCGACGCTGGTCAACAAGACCAGCGGCACCGTGAATATCTTCGGCAACGACCTGGATCGCCAGCCGGCCGCGCTCAAGCGCTGCATTGGCGTGGTGCCGCAGGAGTTCAACTTCAACCAGTTCGAGAAGACCTTCGATATTGTCGTGACCCAGGCCGGTTACTACGGTATTCCAGCCAAGGTGGCCAAGGAGCGTGCCGAGAAGTACCTCACCCAGCTGGGCTTGTGGGACAAACACGATGTGCCGTCGCGCTCACTCTCCGGCGGCATGAAGCGTCGCTTGATGATTGCCCGGGCGCTGGTGCATGAGCCGCGCCTGCTGATTCTCGACGAGCCCACGGCGGGGGTGGACATTGAACTGCGCCGCTCGATGTGGAGCTTTCTGACCGAGCTGAACCAGCAGGGCATCACCATCATCCTGACCACGCATTACCTGGAAGAAGCCGAACAGCTATGCCGTCATATCGGCATCATCGACCACGGCACCATCGTCGAGAACACCAGCATGCGCTCGTTGTTGAGCAAGTTGCATGTAGAGACGTTCCTGCTCGACCTCAAGCAGGATCTCCCGCAGGCGCCCAACCTGATCGGTTATCCGTGCCGATTGGTTACCCCGCATACCCTGGAAGTTCAAGTGGACAAGGACGTGGGCATTACTGCGCTGTTCGGCCAATTGGCCCTGCAGAACATCGAAGTGCAAAGCCTGCGCAACAAGACCAATCGTCTCGAGGAGTTGTTCGTGTCTCTGGTTGAGAAAAACCTGGCGAAGGTGGCGGTATGAGTTCGGAGCTGAGCGCCAACCTGGTCGCCCTCAATACCATCGTCTATCGCGAAGTGCGCCGTTTCACCCGAATCTGGCCACAGACCTTGCTGCCGCCAGCGATCACCATGGTTTTGTATTTCGTGATCTTCGGTAACCTGATCGGCCGGCAGATCGGCGACATGGGTGGCTTCACTTACATGGAGTACATCGTGCCGGGGCTGATCATGATGTCGGTGATCACAAACTCCTACGGCAACGTGGTGTCGAGCTTTTTCGGCAGCAAGTTCCAGCGCTCCATTGAAGAGCTGATGGTTTCGCCGGTTTCGCCGCATACGATTCTTATCGGCTACACCCTGGGCGGTGTGTTGCGCGGCTTGGCGGTGGGGTTGATTGTGACCTTGCTGTCGCTGTTCTTCACCGACTTGCAGGTACATCACTTGGGCGTGACGGTTCTGGTGGTGGTGTTGACCGCGACCATCTTCTCGTTGCTCGGCTTTATCAACGCCGTGTTTGCGCGCAACTTCGACGATATCTCGATCATTCCGACCTTCGTGCTGACGCCACTGACTTACCTGGGTGGGGTGTTTTACTCCATCAACCTGCTGCCGCCGTTCTGGCAGACGGTGTCGATGGCCAACCCGGTGCTGCACATGGTCAACTCGTTCCGCTACGGCATTCTTGGGGTCTCGGACATACGCATCGGTGTGGCCATCACTTTCATGTTGATTGCCACCGCCGTGCTGTACTTCGGCTGCGCCCGTCTACTGGTCAGTGGGCGAGGAATGCGTACCTGACGCCTTTTGCTTGCGTCGGCGCCATTGTCGGCCTACCCACCAGCGCCAGTAGAGCATGGTGAGGCAGTAGGCCAGGGCGCCGAGCAGCAGGCCGCATACCACCGAGCCAAGCAGGAAGGGCTGCCACAGGGTAGAAAGCTGGTCGGTGATCCACTCGAACGTCAGTTCTTCAGGCAAGGTCCTGGGCGGAATCTGCATCAGCCAGGCGCCCATCTGATAGGTGCAGAAAAACACGGGCGGCATGGTAATCGGGTTGGTCAGCCAGACAAGGCTGACGGCAATCGGCAAGTTGCCGCGGATCATGATCGCCAGGCTCGCTGCCAGCAGCATCTGCATTGGAATCGGAATAAACGCGGCGAACAGGCCAACCGCCATCGCCCGCGCAACCGAGTGTCGATTCAGGTGCCAGAGGTTCGGGTCGTGCAACAGCCGGCCGAGAAAGCGTAAGGATTTGTGCTCCCTGATGCTGGTCGGATCGGGCATGTAGCGTTTGAAGAGTCGACGCGGCATGTAGGCTCTCGGCTATATGAAGGGGGGCAGTATGCACGGATTCTAAAAACGCCCCATTACAGACTTTGTGACAATTATTGAGCGGACGCTCGACTCCAGTGAACTAAGCCTCAGAGGGTGGATTTTTACTGGAGCTTCAAACCATGCGCACAGGGATGTTAGCGCTTGCTCTGGGCCTGTTGTGCCTGAGGGTTCTACCGGCTGTGCCATCGGTCGGAATAGTGGCCATGATGGCCTTGATCGGGTTGAGTTGCCTGCCTTGGCGGGCTCGTCCACTGGGGCTTTTCCTGCTGGGATTGAGCTGGGCGTGTGTGTCGGCGCAACAGGCGCTGGATGATCGCCTGGCGCCGACACTCGATGGTCGTACGGTGTGGCTTGAGGGCAAGGTGGTCGGTTTGCCTGAGCAGGGTGAGCGCATCGTGCGGTTTGAGCTCGAAGAGGCTCACTCCCGGCGCGCCGACCTGCCACGTCGGCTGCACCTGAGCTGGTTTGGCGGGCCAGCGGTGTTCAGTGGCGAGCGCTGGCGCCTGGCCGTCAGCCTCAAGCGCCCCCACGGGCTGCTCAACCCCCATGGTCCGGATCGCGAAGCGACCTTGCTGGCTCGACGTATCGGCGCCACTGGCAGCGTCAAGGCCGGTGAGCGCCTGGCACCCGCTGAAGCAGCTTGGCGCGAAGGTGTGCGCCAGCGCTTGCTCAAGGTCGATGCCCAGGGGCGTGAGGCAGAGCTGGTGGCACTCGTGCTGGGAGACGGCAAGGGGCTGGCCCGGGAGAACTGGGATGTGCTGCAGGCGACTGGCACGGTTCACTTGCTGGTGATTTCCGGGCAGCACATCGGCCTGCTGGCCGGGCTGGTCTATGGACTGGTCGCAGGGCTGGCCCGATGGGGCTGGTGGCCGCAAAGGCTGCCCTGGTTGCCCTGGGCATGCGGCCTGGCGTTTGTCGCCGCGCTGGGGTACGGGTTGCTGGCGGGCTTCCAGGTGCCGGTCCAGCGCGCCTGCATGATGCTTGCGATGGTGCTGCTGTGGCGCTTGCGCTTTCGCCATCTCGGGGTGGGCCTGCCGTTGTTGCTGGCGCTGGTTGCGGTGTTGCTATGGGAACCACTGGCCAGTTTGCTGCCGGGGTTCTGGTTGTCTTTTGCCGCTGTCGCGGTGCTCACCTTTACCTTCAGTGGCCGTTTGGGGGCCTGGAACCGGTGGCTGGTCTGGGGGAGGGCGCAGTGGTTGATTGCTCTGGGCCTGTTGCCGGCGTTGTTGGCACTGGGGCTGCCGATCAGTATCACTGCGCCCTTGGCCAATTTGCTTGCCGTGCCCTGGATCAGCCTGGCGGCACTGCCCCTGGCGCTACTGGGGACGCTGCTGTTGCCGGTGCCGTTGTTGGGTGAGCCTGTGCTCTGGTTGGTCGGTGGTCTGCTCGACGGCTTGTTTCGACTGCTGGGCGCGCTGGCGGATTGGCGCCCGGCGTGGCTGCCAGAACCCTTGCCCTGGTTCCTGTGGGGGCTGGTATGTACCGGAGCGCTGTTGCTGCTGTTGCCCCGCGCAATGCCGATGCGGGTGCTGGGCTGGCCATTGTTGTTGCTGGTGGTATTTGCGCCCAGGGAGCGGCTGCCCCTTGGCCAGGTGGAGGTCTGGCAGCTGGATGTCGGTCAGGGCCTGGCCTTTGTCCTGCGTACCCAAAACCACGCGATGCTGTATGACGCAGGGCCGGCGATGGGAGGGCAGGACCTGGGAGCGCGCGTCGTAGTACCGACATTGCGCAGGCTGGGTGTGAGCCTGCTTGATCTCATGCTGCTCAGCCACGCCGATGCCGATCATGCCGGCGGTGCCCCTGCGGTGCTGCGCGGTCTGCCAGTGCTCAGGGTGGTGGCTGGGGAGTCGTCAAGACTGCCGGCTGCATTACACGCCCAAGCCTGCGAAAGCGGCCAGCGCTGGCAGTGGGATGGGGTAAGTTTTTCGGTCTGGCAGTGGGCTGGCGCCCGTGACAGCAATCAGGATTCCTGTGTGCTGTTGGTGGAGGCGAGTGGTGAGCGGTTGCTGCTTACAGGCGACCTGGATGCCCCCGGCGAGCGAGCCTGGGCAAGAGACTGGCAGGCCACCCGGGTTGACTGGTTGCAGTCTCCGCACCATGGCAGTCGCAGTTCCTCCAGCCAGGTGTTGTTGAACACTACTGCGCCTCGCGGCGTGTTGATTTCCAGGGGGCGCTACAACGCGTTCGGCCACCCCCACGCCGAGGTCATGGAACGCTACCGGACCAATGGCATCGAAGTGTTCGACAGCGCCGTGCGCGGTGCATTGCGCCTGCGCCTGGGTGATTTCAGCGAGCCGTTGGGAATGCGTGATCAGCGGCGTTTCTGGCGTGACCCCAGTTGACGACCTTCGGCAGATGAGAGCCCAAGGGTCCTATGGTAAAGTGGCGGACTTTTTCTAGGGGATGCTAACTGTGTGGGAATTGGTCAAGTCCGGTGGTTGGATGATGCTGCCGATCATTCTGAGTTCCATCGCTGCCATGGCTATCATCGCCGAGCGTCTCTGGGCCTTGCGTGCCAGCCGGGTTACCCCGCCGCACCTGCTCGGGCAGGTGTGGATGTGGATCAAGGACAAACAGCTCACCAGTGACAAGCTCAAGGCTCTGCGCGCCGATTCGCCGCTCGGCGAGATCCTCGCTGCGGGCCTGGCCAACTCCCGTCATGGTCGAGAGATCATGAAAGAGTGCATCGAGGAAGCCGCAGCCCGGGTTATCCACGAACTGGAGCGCTACATCAATGCTCTGGGTACCATTGCCGCGATGGCGCCACTGCTCGGTTTGCTGGGTACCGTGCTGGGCATGATCGACATTTTCAGCTCGTTCATGGGCACCGGCATGAGCGCCAACGCCTCCGTGCTGGCCGGTGGTATCTCCAAGGCACTGATCACGACGGCAGCAGGCCTGATGGTCGGTATCCCGGCGGTGTTCTTCCACCGTTTCCTGCAGCGGCGCATCGATGAACTGGTGGTCGGCATGGAGCAGGAGGCCATCAAGTTGGTCGAAGTGGTGCAGGGCGATCGCGATGTCGACCTGGCCGAGGGCAAGGCGTGAAATTCCGGCGCAAGCCACGGGAGACCGTGGACATCAACCTGGCATCGCTGATTGATGTGGTGTTCATCCTGCTGCTGTTCTTTGTGGTGACCACCACCTTCACCCGTGAAACCCAGTTGCGGGTCGAGCTGCCGGAGTCGGTCAGCGGTGCGCCAGCGCCTGACACTGAAACCAAGCAGTTGGACATCACCATCAGCGCCGATGGCGTCTACTCGGTGAATAACAGCCTGCTGCCCAAGAGCGATCTGCCCACCCTGATCGAAGCCCTGCAAAAAGCGTCCGCAGGGGATACCAAACTGCCGTTCTCGATCAGCGCCGACGGCAAGACCCCGCACCAGGCGGTGGTGACTGCCATGGATGCGGCCGGCAAGCTCGGTTTCAGCCACTTGCGCATGACCACGGTCGAGGCGGCTTCGGGGACACCTTGATGGCCTTTGCCGATCGTTTGCTCAATGCCTGGTATGCCGGGCATCCGGCATTGGCGCTGCTGCGCCCGCTGGAGTCGCTGTATCGCCGGGTAGTGGCGCGCAAGCGTACGCGCTTTCTGGCCGGGGAGGCCGGTAGCTATCGGGCCCCGGTGCCGGTGGTCGTGGTGGGTAACATCACCGTAGGCGGCACCGGTAAAACCCCCATGATTCTCTGGCTCATCGAGCACTGTCGCCAGCAAGGCCTGCGCGTCGGTGTGGTGAGCCGTGGCTATGGCGCCAAGCCGCCACAGTTGCCCTGGCGCGTGCGTGCTGACCAGCCTGCGGCACAAGCCGGCGATGAGCCGTTGCTGATCGTGCAGCGCAGCGGTGTGCCGCTGATGATCGATCCGGACCGCTCGCGCGCCGTGCAAGCCTTGCTCGCCAGTGAAGCGCTGGACCTGATCCTGTGTGACGACGGTATGCAGCATTACCGCCTGGCTCGCGATCTGGAGCTGGTGCTGATCGACGCCGCCCGCGGCCTGGGCAATCGCCGTTGCTTGCCCGCAGGTCCGCTGCGCGAGCCCGTGGAGCGCCTGCAGGAAGTCGACGCGGTGCTCTTCAACGGCGCCACGAGCGATCGCGACGATGGCTTTGCCTTTGTCCTCAAGCCCACCGCCCTGGTCAATGTCCGCAGCGGCGAGCGTGTGGGGCTGGAACACTTCCCCGCTGGCCAGGCTGTGCATGCCGTGGCCGGCATTGGCAATCCGCAACGTTTCTTCAATACCCTGAAAGGGCTAGACTGGCGGCCAGTCGCGCATGCTTTTGCCGATCATGCGGTGTATAGCGCCCAGGCCCTCAGTTTCACCCCCGCGCTACCGCTGATCATGACCGAGAAGGATGCGGTCAAGTGCCGAGCCTTCGCCGCTGATGACTGGTGGTACCTGGCGGTCGACGCCGTGCCTTCGCCGGCTTTCGCGGCCTGGTTCGACGCACAGCTCGAACGGCTGTTGCAGGGACCACAGCTCTGATTCTTTTCTTTTTCCGGCCATTGGCCTGAGGAATACCCATGGACACCAAACTGCTCGATATCCTGGCCTGCCCGATTACCAAAGGCCCTCTCAAGCTCAGCGCCGACAAGACCGAGCTGATCAGCAAGGGCGCCGGCCTGGCCTACCCGATTCGCGACGGCATCCCGGTAATGCTGGAGAGCGAAGCCCGTACCCTGACCGATGAAGAGCGTCTGGATAAATGAGCCAGACCTTTACCGTAGTGATTCCTGCAAGGTTGCGATCTACCCGCTTGCCGGGCAAGCCATTGTTGCTGATCGCAGGCAAGCCGATGGTCCAGCATGTCTGGGAGCAGGCGCGCAAGAGTGGCGCCAGTCGCGTGGTCATCGCCACGGATGACGCTGGCATCTACCAGGCATGCCAGGCTTTCGGCGCTGAAGTGCTGATGACCCGGGAAGACCATGAGTCGGGCACTGACCGACTGGCCGAAGTTGCGGCGCAGTTGGGCCTGGCGCCCGACGCCATTGTCGTCAACGTCCAGGGCGATGAGCCGTTGATTCCGCCGATCATCATCGACCAGGTTGCCGCCAACCTGGCGGCGCATCCTGAGGCGGGCATCGCTACGCTGGCCGAGCCGATCGAAGACGTCACTGCCGTGTTCAACCCTAACGCCGTGAAAGTCGTCAGCGATTGCAACGGCTTGGCCTTGAGCTTCAGCCGGGCGCCGCTGCCCTGGGCGCGCGATGTTTTTGCGAAAAGTCGAGATACCTTGCCTGAGGGCGTGCCTTATCGCCGCCACATCGGCATGTACGCCTACCGTGCAGGCTTTCTGCATGACTTCGTCAGCTGGGGACCTTGCTGGCTGGAGCAGACAGAATCGCTGGAGCAGTTGCGAGCGCTCTGGCACGGGGTGCGCATCCATGTAGCCGACGCCATCGAGGCCCCTCCTGTGGGCGTTGATACCCCTGAAGACCTGGAGCGCGTGCGGCGCTTGCTGGAGGCCTGATGCGGGTCTTGTTCGTGTGCCTGGGCAACATCTGTCGCTCGCCCACGGCTGAAGGCGTGCTACGTCATCAGTTGCAGGCCGAAGGCCTGGAGGCGCTGATCGAAGTAGCGTCGGCCGGTACCAGTGATTGGCATGTCGGCAAGCAGCCCGACAGCCGCACCCGGCGTGCCGCCCAGTTGCGTGGTTATGACCTGTCGCAACAGCGTGCACAGCAGGTGCGCGGCGCCCACTTCAATGACTACGACCTGATCCTGGCCATGGACAAGAGCAATCTTGGCCATCTGCAGGCCATGCAGCCTGCCGGTGCCAAAGCCGAACTCGACCTGTTCCTGCGTCGTTACGACGGGGCACTGGACGAGGTGCCGGATCCTTACTACGGCGGCGAGCAAGGTTTTGAGCAGGTCCTGGACCTGATCGAAACGGCTTGCCGCCAATTGGTCATCGAACTCAAGGGACGTCTATGAGCGGGCAGTGGCAGGAGCAGGTATCGCTCAAGCCGTACAACACCTTCGGCATTGATGTGAAGGCGCGCTACTTCACCCAGGCCCACAGCGACGAGGACGTTCGCCAGGCATTGGCACAGGCGGCTGCACAAGGGCTGCCGGTGCTGGTGATCGGTGGTGGCAGCAATCTTTTGCTGACGGCGGATGTACAAGCGCTGGTGTTGCGCATGGCAAGTGCCGGGCTGCGAATTTTGTCTGATGACGGTCAGCAGGTGATTGTCGAGGCCGAGGCGGGAGAGCCCTGGCACCCGTTTGTCCAGTGGTCCCTGGCCCAGGGCTTGGCAGGCCTTGAGAACCTCAGCTTGATTCCTGGCACCGTTGGTGCGGCTCCCATGCAGAACATCGGTGCCTATGGTGTCGAGATCAAGGATGTCTTCGTCGGGCTAACGGCACTGGATCGTCAGACCGGCGCATTGCGCGAGTTTGACCTGGAGGAATGCCAGTTTGCCTACCGTGACAGCGTGTTCAAGCAGCACCCGGGACGCTGGTTGATTCTGCGCGTGCGCTTTGCCCTGAGCCGCGTGTTGCATGCGCACCTGGATTACGGGCCGGTCCGCCAGCGCCTGAGTGAGCAGGGCATCAGCAGTCCGACAGCGCAGAACGTGAGTGATGCAATTTGCAGTATCCGCCGGGAAAAACTGCCGGATCCTGTTGAACTCGGCAATGCAGGGAGCTTTTTCAAGAACCCTGTTGTGGCGGGTGTGCTGGCGGACAAGATCCGTGTTCAGCATCCAGGGCTGGTGGCTTATCCACAGGCCGACGGGCAATTCAAGCTGGCGGCTGGCTGGCTGATCGAGCAGGCGGGCTGGAAAGGCCATCGTGAAGGCGATGCCGGCGTGCATCGTCTGCAGTCGCTGGTACTGGTCAATTACGGCCAGGCCACGGGTGTGCAGTTGCATGAGCTGGCGCAGAAGATCCAGGCCGACATCCTGGAGCGTTTTGGTGTGACGCTGGAGATGGAGCCTAACCTGTACTGATCGGCAGGACATGGGCAATAAAAAAGCCCCGCCAGTTACCTGGCGGGGCTTTTTTTCAGCCTGGAAGATCAGACGAGCGGTTTGTGCTCTTCTGCGGTTTCCAGGACTTCGGTTTGCTGCTCGGCCGCTGCTTTGGCTTCAGCAGCTGCAGCTGCCTCGGCTTCGCGCTTGCGGCGACGGACTTCACGTGGGTCGTTAGGCGCGCGACCGCTGCTGGTCAGGGCGCTGGCTGGAGCGGGTGCTTCAGCTGGCGTCTCAGCCACAACGGCTGGCGCTTCCACAGGTGCTTCAGCGACTGCGGCCGGCGCTTCAACAACTGCCGGGGCAGGTTCTGCGGCGACTTCAGCAACCACTTCAGGCTCAGCCTGCACTGGAACCTGGACTTCAGGCTCGGCGGCAACGGCTGGCTCGACAGCTTCAACCTGGGCGACAACGACTTCTTCAACCACCGGCGCGATGCTGACTTCGGCAGCTTCTACCGGTGCCTGGAAGGGTTGCTCGACAACCGGGGCTGCAGCGACTTCGGCAACTTCTACGGCTTCGGTCACTTCAACCACTTCAGTCACGGACTGAGCTGCTTCGACAACCGCAGGCTCGGCAGCTGCTTCAACCGCAGGTGCCTGCTCTTCGACGGCGGCAGTTGCGCGTTCGGCTTGCTGGTTGGCCTGGGCCTCGGCGTCGGCGCTGATGTTGCTGGTAGCGACGGCAGCGGTTACCGCCAGGCCAGCAGCGAGTTCGGCACCCAGCGCGCTTGGCTGTGGCTGTTCTTCGTTGCCTTCTTCGGTCTCGGAACCTTCTACCAGGTTGCCGTTGGCATCGCGCTGACGCTCACGACGGTTGCTGCGACGACGCTGGCCACGGGAGCGGCGACGTGGACGATCGCCTTCGGCGCCTTCCTGGTTGTCGTCCTGCAGCAGTTCTTCGTTCGGCAGTTGCTCTTCAGCTGCTTCGGCAGCCTGTTCGGCGGCACGTGGCTGGCGCTCTTCGCGTGGTGGACGTGGTTGACGCTCTTCGCGCGGCGCACGTTCCTCGCGCGGTGTGCGCTCTTCACGTGGGGCGCGTTCTTCGCGTGGTGCACGTTCTTCACGAGGCTGGCGTTCTTCACGTGGGGCACGCTCAGGGCGCTCTTCGCGTACGGCTGGAGTAGTGGCATCCAGTGGCTCGCGCAGTTCGCGGACCGGACGGTCTTCGCGGGAGCGACGCTCTTCGCGTGGAGCGCGAGGCTGACGCTCTTCGCGTGGCTGACGAGGGGCGCGCTCTTCGCGGGCCTGGGTTTCCTCGCGCGGTTCACGGGCTTCGCGAGGCTGACGCTCTTCGCGCGGTGCGCGCTCTTCGCGAGGCTTGCGATCACGATCTTCTTCACGACGGCCGTTGCGGTTGCGGCTCTGCTGACGACCGTTGCGGCGCTCTTCGTTGCGCTGCGGGCGTTCGGTCGCTGGCTTTTCGGCAACGACTGGCGCGGCGGCAGGTTCGTCCTTACCGGCAAACAGGCTGACCAGCGACTTCACCAGGCCCTTGAACAGGCTTGGCTCAGGGGCGACGTGGACCGGGGCTGCCGGTTGTTCCACTGGGGTCGGAACCGGTGCATTGGCACGGGCCGGTGCAGTCTTGACCGCGGCTTCCTGGCGAACCAGGGTGCGGGTGGCGGCAGTCGGCTGGACTTCTTCGGTCTCGGCAGCAGCGATTTCGTAGCTGGACTGGCTGCTCAGCGCTTCCGGGCTGTCGTCGCGCAGGCGCTGGACTTCAAAGTGTGGGGTTTCCAGGTGGTCGTTCGGCAGAATGACGATACGAGCCCGGGTGCGCAGTTCGATCTTGGTGATCGAGTTGCGCTTTTCGTTGAGCAGGAAGGCGGCAACCGGAATCGGCACTTGGGCGCGAACTTCGGCGGTGCGGTCTTTCAGGGCTTCTTCTTCGATCAGGCGCAGGATGGCCAGCGACAGGGATTCGACGTCGCGGATGATGCCGGTGCCGCTGCAGCGTGGGCAGACGATGCCGCTGCTTTCGCCCAGGGATGGGCGCAGGCGCTGACGGGACATTTCCAGCAGGCCGAAGCGCGAGATACGGCCGACCTGTACACGGGCGCGGTCGGCTTCCAGGCACTCGCGTACCTTTTCTTCGACGGCACGCTGGTTCTTGGCCGGGGTCATGTCGATGAAGTCGATGACGATCAGGCCGCCGATGTCACGCAGGCGCAGCTGGCGGGCAATTTCTTCGGCCGCTTCCAGGTTGGTCTGCAGGGCGGTCTCTTCGATGTCGCTGCCTTTGGTGGCGCGTGCCGAGTTGATGTCGATGGACACCAGGGCTTCGGTCGGGTCGATCACGATCGAGCCGCCGGACGGCAGGTCGACCACGCGCTGGAAGGCGGTTTCGATCTGGCTTTCGATCTGGAAGCGGTTGAACAGTGGGACGCTGTCTTCGTACAGCTTGATCTTGCTCGCGTACTGCGGCATCACCTGGCGGATGAAGGTCAGGGCTTCTTCCTGGGCGTCGATGCTGTCGATCAGCACTTCGCCGATGTCCTGGCGCAGGTAATCACGGATGGCGCGGATGATCACGTTGCTTTCCTGGTAGATCAGGAAAGGTGCGGAACGGTCCAGGGAGGCTTCCTTGATCGCGGTCCAGAGTTGCAGCAGGTAATCCAGGTCCCACTGCATTTCTTCGCTGCTGCGGCCCAGGCCGGCAGTGCGCACGATCAGGCCCATGTCGGCAGGTGCGACCAGGCCGTTCAGGGCTTCGCGCAGTTCATTGCGCTCTTCGCCTTCGATGCGACGGGAGATGCCGCCGGCACGTGGGTTGTTTGGCATCAGGACCAGGTAGCGACCGGCCAGGCTGATGAAGGTGGTCAGGGCGGCGCCCTTGTTGCCACGCTCTTCTTTTTCGACCTGGACGATGACTTCCTGGCCTTCGCTGAGTACTTCCTTGATGTTTACCCGACCTTCCGGGGACTTCTTGAAGTATTCGCGGGAGATTTCCTTGAGGGGGAGGAAGCCATGACGCTCGGAGCCGAAGTCGACGAATGCGGCTTCCAGGCTAGGTTCGATCCGGGTGATCCGGCCTTTGTAGATGTTGGCCTTCTTCTGCTCGCGCGCACCGGACTCGATGTCCAGGTCGTAGAGACGTTGGCCGTCCACCAGAGCTACACGCAACTCTTCGGGTTGAGTTGCGTTAATCAGCATTCTTTTCATGTAATACCGTCGGTTTCCGGGCTGCCGGAAACGGCGTTCGGCACACACGACTTCTCACGGTCGGTGTCAGGTGCGCAAGGGGTGGCGGGCCACCCCCGTGTCCAGCGACATTCGAGCCAGTCTGGTAACCCAGTGCTGCCGAAGTCGCGACGACGCGTCCTGCTTGCTGTGGTGTCAAATGCACTCAGTCAGGAGGAGGAATCAGCCTTCGGCCGTGGACGCCCCAGGGGCATCTTGATCAAGACCGGGTCCGGTCGCCTGGCCTAAAGGCCGCTGGACTGGACGCAGTACTACACGGTCCGACGGTTGTGCATCTCCACCCTACACGTATCCCTGATAATTCGGGTGCTGCCGCGCGCTGAATCCGCAACGGGTTGCATTTATCGCCAGCTCCGATTGGGGAGCCCGCGCCTTTTATGTCCAAGGCTGGTATTTCCGAAGCCTTCGCCAAGACTGCGTGAAATTGACGGCACTGACAGAGTGGCATCGAAAAAAAACGTGGGGGAGGGCGAAACACCGCTCTTATAGTTTTTTATCGGTCTTCTCTGCACGGCGCTGGTGGCGATTCCAGGCATTTCTGTAAACTGGCAAAAGCCCCGTCGGACGGCCTCGCGTCCTCGAGAATTGCGTCGGTCAGGGCCGGCTAGAAGCCGTGAGTCCGCTGGCCTGCCGCTTTTGGCGGCGTTCGCGACTATAGCAGCAATCATTAAGTGCTTCAAATCCATAAAAAATTGTTATGATTGGCAAATGACGACTAATGCCCCTCCGACCTCCGGCGTCCAGCTGATCGAGGTCGCGCCGGAACTTGCCGGCCAACGAATCGATAATTTCCTTATTACTGCACTCAAGGGTGTTCCCAAGACCTTGATTTACCGCATTTTGCGTAAAGGCGAAGTGCGCGTGAACAAGGGGCGGATCAAGCCCGAGTACAAGTTGCAGGCCGGTGACATCGTGCGGGTACCGCCCGTTCGTCTGCCTGAGCGCGACGAGCCTGTGCCAGTGGCCCAGGGTTTGCTTCAGCGTCTTGAGGCCGCCATTGTCTATGAAGACAAGGCCTTGATCGTGTTGAACAAACCAGCCGGTATCGCCGTTCATGGCGGTAGCGGTCTGAGTTTTGGCGTGATCGAAGCCTTTCGTCAGTTGCGTCCCGATGCCAAGGAGCTGGAGCTTGTTCATCGCCTGGACCGCGACACCTCCGGCCTGTTGATGATTGCCAAGAAGCGCAGCATGTTGCGTCACCTGCATGCCGCCTTGCGCGGCGATGGCGTCGACAAGCGTTACATGGCGCTGGTGCGCGGCCATTGGGCGACCGCCAAGAAGCAGGTCAATGCGCCGTTGCTCAAGAGCAACCTGCGCTCTGGTGAGCGCATGGTCGAGGTCAACGATGAGGGCAAGGAGGCGCTGACATTGTTCCGCGTCCTGCGCCGCTTCGGTGAGTTCGCCACCATCATCGAGGCGCGCCCGATCACCGGCCGTACACACCAGATTCGTGTTCATGCCCTGCACGCCGGGCACTGCATTGCCGGTGACAGCAAGTACGGGGATGAGGACTTCACTCGCGAAATTCGAGAGCTGGGAGGCAAGCGCCTGTTTCTGCATGCCTATGCCTTGACCGTGCCGCTGCCTGATGGCGGTGAGCTCAAGATTGAGGCGCCAGTGGACGAGATGTGGGTCAAGACTGTGGAGCGCTTGAGTGCAGCGTGATTACGATCTGCTGATTTTCGATTGGGATGGCACCCTGGCTGATTCCATCGGGCGTATTGTTCAGGCCATGCACCTGGCTGCGGATCGGGCAGGGGAGTCGACCTGCGATGATGCTGCGGTGAAGGGCATTATCGGTCTGGCGCTGCCTGAGGCCATTGCCACCTTGTATCCGCACCTGGACGACGAGCAGGTCGCAACCTTCCGTCAGCACTATGCCGACGTCTACATGGCGCTGGATGAGCAGCCTTCGCCGTTGTTCGAGGGAGTGGTCGAATCGCTTGAGGCCTTCCGTGCCGAGGGCTATCGCCTGGCAGTGGCTACCGGCAAGGCGCGTCGCGGCCTGGATCGAGTGTTGCAGGCCAATGGCTGGCAGGCTTACTTCGATATCACCCGCGCTGCCGATGAAAGCCGTGGCAAGCCACACCCGCAAATGCTTGAAGAGATTCTCGCTCATTGCCAGGTGGCGCCGTCGCGTGCATTGATGGTGGGGGACTCGTCATTTGACCTGCTGATGGCCAGCAATGCCGGTATGCATTCGGCCGCGGTCGGTTATGGGGCGATGTCGCTCGAGGCATTGAGCGCCTTCAGGCCGCAGGTCTGTCTAGAGCATTTTTCACACTTGCAGGCCTGGTTGAGCCGGTCGCCTGTCGCGATATTTCCAGGGTAGGTGAGCATGGCTGATGAGTGGAAGGCGCCAGGCGCCGAAGGCAACGAAGAGCAAAAGAGCTGGAAGTTGTTGGAGAAAACCCTCCTGGCGGGAGTGCAGGAGCAGCGTCGTTCTCGGCGCTGGGGGATTTTCTTCAAGTTGCTGACCTTTGTGTACCTGTTCGGCATCCTTGCCCTGTTTTCGCCTTTGATGAACATGGACAAGGCCGCCTCACGCAGTGTCACGCATACGGCGCTGGTCGAAGTGCGCGGAATGATTGCCGACCAGGAGCCTGCCAGTGCCGACAACATCGTTGGAGGTCTGCGTGAGGCCTTCAAGGACTCGAAAACCAAGGCTGTGATCCTGCGCATCAACAGTCCGGGTGGCAGTCCTGTGCAGTCCGGTTACATCTACGATGAAATTCGCCGGCTGCGCGCGGAGTATCCGGCGATCAAGCTGTATGCGGTGATCAGCGACCTGGGTGCCTCCGGCGCCTACTACATTGCCAGTGCCGCCGACGAAATCTATGCCGACAAGGCCAGTCTGGTGGGCTCCATTGGTGTTACGGCGGCGGGATATGGGTTCGTCGGCACGATGGAGAAACTTGGTGTCGAGCGTCGTACCTATACCGCTGGCGAGCACAAGGCCTTCCTTGATCCGTTCCAGCCGCAGAAACCCGAAGAGACAGCGTTCTGGCAGAGTGTGCTGGAAACCACCCACAAGCAGTTCATTGCCAGCGTCAAGCAGGGGCGTGGCGAGCGCTTGAAGGACAAGGAGCACCCTGAGTTGTTCAGTGGTCTGATCTGGTCTGGCGAGCAGGCGTTGGCCCTTGGTTTGGTGGATGGCTTGGGCAGTGCCGGTTATGTGGCGCGTGAGGTGGTGGGCGAGAAAGAGTTGGTGGACTTCACGATCGAAGAGTCGCCCTTTGATCGCTTCTCCAAGCGCCTGGGTACCAGCATTGCAGAGCGCCTGGCGATGTGGATGGGCTTTCAAGGGCCTTCGTTGCGCTGATTGTCCCGCGATTTAAAAAAGCCGGCCCGTTGAGGCCGGCTTTTTCGTGCCGCGGCTAAAAGGTCATGCCCTCTTGCAGGAGCATGTCTACCAGTCGAATCAGCGGCAGGCCGATCAGGCTGGTGGCGTCGACGCCGTGGGTGCTCTGGAACAGGCTGACGCCCAGGCCCTCGGCCTTGAAGCTGCCGGCGCAATCGTAGGGTTGCTCGATGCGCAGGTAGCGTTCGATACGCGGCAGGTCCAGTTCGCGCATGTTGACTGTGAACGGCACGCAATCGACCTGGCAGTGGCCGGTCTGGCTGTTGAGCAGTGCAAGGCCTGTGAGGAAGGTGACGTGGTTGCCGCTTGCTGCGAGCAGCTGCTCGCAGGCTCGCTCGAAGGTGTGTGGTTTTCCGAGGATCTGTTCGCCGAGTACGGCAACCTGGTCGGAGCCAATAATCAGGTGCTCGGGGTGGCTTGTCGCCAGTGCCTGAGCCTTTTCCCGGGCCAGGCGCTTTACCAGGTCCAGGGCTGGCTCTTCTGGGTGTCGTTGTTCGTCTATGTCGGGGCTTGCCCAGGTAAACGGCAGGTGCAGGCGGGCGAGTAATTCGCGGCGATACGGTGAGCTGGAAGCCAGTAACAGAGGCAGCATGATGAACTCCTGGGCAGGTGAAACGATTCTAACATGCTGAACGGAGCCGAATTTCCTTTGACAGAGGCGGGGGTCGTCCCTAGAATGCTGCGCCTATGTTGAATGACCCGATTCCACCTCACGTTGACCCGCGCAAATTGGCCGATCGTGGTGTTTCTATTGAAGGAACGCTGCAACTCGCCGATTTGGAGAGACTCTGCGACCCGCTTTCCGATAATGTCGGTACGGTGCAGGCTAAATTCGATTTTGAGCGAGACGAGCAGAAGGCCGTGGTTGTCCACACCTCACTCGACGTCGAGGTCAAAATGGTTTGCCAGCGTTGTCTTGAGCTGGTCACCCTGCCGATCCACAGCGAGTGTACCTACGCCGTGGTGAAGGAGGGTGCGAATACCCAGTCGTTACCGAAAGGTTATGACGTGCTGGAACTGGGCGAAGATCCTTTGGATCTGCAGGCCTTGGTTGAGGAAGAGCTTCTGCTCGCCTTGCCCATCGTGCCTGCTCATCATCCGGAAGAATGCCAGCAGCCGGCGGGCGCCGATGAGCCCGAACCGAGCAAGGACGAGGTAACACGGTCCAACCCGTTCAGTGTATTGGCGCAGTTAAAGCGTGACCCAAACGTTTAGGAGTTAATCAATTATGGCTGTTCAGCAGAACAAAAAATCCCGCTCTGCCCGTGACATGCGCCGTTCGCACGACGCCCTCTCGGAAAACGCTCTGTCCGTAGAGAAAACCACTGGTGAAGTGCACCTGCGTCACCACGTATCGCCAGAAGGCGTATACCGTGGTCGTAAAGTGATCGACAAGGGCGCTGACGAGTAATCCTTGTCCGCTCAGATCATCGCGATTGACGCAATGGGCGGGGACTTCGGTCCCCGCAGCATTGTTCAGGCGAGTATTGCTTGCCTGTCAGCTACCCCCTCGCTGCACCTGACCCTCGTCGGTCAACCCTCCCTCCTTGAAGACCTGATCGCTGGCCAATCGGCTGCGGATCGCGCGCGCCTGCAGATTGTCGCCGCCAGCGAAGTGATCGGTATGGACGAGCGGCCCTCCCAGGCGTTGCGCGGCAAGCCCGATTCCTCGATGCGCGTGGCCCTTGAATTATTGCGTGATGGCAAGGTTCAGGCGTGTGTGAGCGCGGGCAATACGGGAGCGCTCATGGCGCTGTCGCGCTATGTACTCAAGACACTGCCTGGCATCGATCGACCGGCGATGGTCGCGGCCATTCCGACTCAGGCCGGCTACTGCCAGTTGCTTGACCTGGGGGCCAATGTCGACTGCAGTGCCGAAAACCTCTTTCAGTTTGCGGTCATGGGCTCCGTTGCGGCCCAGGCCCTGGGGGTTTCCCGGCCCCGTGTGGCGCTGCTCAACGTCGGTACCGAGGACATCAAGGGGAATCAGCAGGTCAAGCTTGCGGCCAGCCTGCTGCAGAACGCTCGCGGCCTTAACTACATTGGCTTCGTCGAAGGCGATGGCCTGTACCGTGGCGAGGCGGATGTGGTGGTGTGCGACGGTTTCGTTGGCAACATTCTGCTCAAGTCCAGCGAGGGTCTTGCGACCATGATCGGTTCGCGCATCGAGGCTCTGTTCAGGGGCGGGCTGGGCGCGCGTTTGGCGGGTGCCGTGGCCATGCCGCTGCTCAAGCGCTTGCAGGCAGATCTCGCTCCTGCGCGTCATAACGGCGCAAGTTTTCTCGGCCTTCAGGGTATCGTCATCAAGAGTCACGGCTCTGCGGGCGTGCAGGGCTTCCAGAGCGCCATTCAGCGGGCCCTGATCGAAATTCAGGAGAACCTGCCCCAGCGTCTGCACGGGCGCCTGGAAGATCTGTTGCTTTAGGCATATCCATCAGGAAGTGGTTAAATGTGACCGCTTGGTCCGCGTTAACATCCAAGTTTTCAGTTTCTTGTGCTCAGCCGCGCGCTGGGCGCTTCATTTCCGACGACAAGATCATTAGGGGCTTGTTCAATGTCTGCATCCCTCGCATTCGTCTTTCCCGGTCAAGGTTCGCAGTCCCTCGGCATGCTTGCCGAGCTGGGCGCTCAGTATCCGTTGGTTATTGATACCTTCCGCGAGGCCTCCGAGGCTCTGGGTTATGACCTCTGGGCGCTGACCCAGAACGGCCCGGAAGAGCAACTCAATCAAACCGACAAAACCCAGCCAGCCATCCTGACTGCCTCGATCGCCCTGTGGCGCCTGTGGCTGGCGGAAGGTGGTGCGCGTCCTGCATTCGTGTCTGGTCATAGCCTGGGTGAGTACAGTGCGCTGGTCGCTGCCGGCAGCCTGAGCCTGGCCGACGCGGTCAGGTTGGTGGAGCGCCGCGGTCAGCTCATGCAGGAAGCCGTTCCGGCTGGGCAGGGCGCCATGGCTGCCATTCTTGGCCTTGATGACGCCGATGTTGTGGCCGTCTGTGCCGAAGCTGCCCAGGGTGAAGTTGTCAGTGCGGTGAACTTCAACTCGCCTGGCCAGGTGGTGATTGCTGGCGCCAAGGCGGCAGTCGAGCGCGCCATGGAAGCCTGCAAGGCCAAGGGCGCCAAGCGTGCGCTGCCGCTGCCGGTGAGCGTGCCATCGCACTGCGAGCTGATGCGTCCTGCTGCCGAGCGCTTCGCCGAGTCGGTCAATGCTATCGAATGGAAGGCTCCGCAGATCCCGCTGGTACAGAATGTCAGCGCTGCCGTGGCGGCCGATCTGGATACCCTCAAGCGTGACCTGCTCGAGCAGCTGTTCAAGCCGGTCCGTTGGGTCGAGTGCGTACAGACCCTGGCCGCCAATGGCGCGGTGCAACTGGTCGAATGTGGCCCGGGCAAGGTCCTGGCTGGCTTGAACAAGCGCTGCGCTGACGGCGTGAACACCTTTAACCTCAATACCCCGGACGCTTTCGCCGCCACCCGTGCGGCGCTGGCCTGAATTAGGAGAAGCTTGCATGAGCCTGCAAGGTAAAGTTGCACTGGTAACCGGCGCCAGCCGTGGTATTGGCCAGGCTATCGCCCTGGAATTGGGCCGTCTGGGCGCGACCGTGATCGGTACCGCGACCTCCGCTTCGGGTGCCGAGCGTATTGCCGCCACTCTCAAGGAGCACGGCATCACCGGCACCGGCATGGAACTGAACGTGACCAGCGACGAATCCGTCACTGCCACGCTCGCCGCAATCCAGGAGCAGTTCGGTGCGCCGACCATCCTGGTCAACAACGCCGGTATCACTCGTGACAACCTCATGCTGCGCATGAAGGACGACGAGTGGTTCGACGTCATCGACACCAACCTGAACAGCCTCTACCGTCTGTCCAAGGGCGTGTTGCGCGGCATGACCAAGGCGCGCTGGGGTCGTATCATCAGCATCGGTTCGGTGGTGGGTGCGATGGGTAACGTCGGCCAGGTCAACTACGCAGCTGCCAAGGCCGGTCTGGAAGGTTTCAGCCGCGCCCTGGCCCGTGAAGTCGGCTCCCGTGCCATCACCGTCAACTCGGTGACCCCGGGCTTCATCGATACCGACATGACCCGTGAACTTCCGGAAGCTCAACGCGAAGCGCTGCAGACCCAGATCCCTCTGGGGCGTCTGGGCCAGGCTCAGGAGATCGCCAATGTGGTGGCTTTCCTGGCTTCCGAGGGTGCGGGTTATGTGACTGGCGCTACTATTCCGGTCAACGGCGGCATGTATATGTAAATCTAATGTGACGGATTGCTTCAAAAAAATGTCATACGAGCTGTCTAAAATCCGTTATAAAGCTGCAACCAGATTCTAGTCGGTTGGCAGGTGTGGTCTGGCGAGGCGTGTTGCGCTTGAAAAGCAGACGTCTTTCTATACACTTACACACCGGCCAGCTGCCTGACATATGTCCATTAGGAGTGAAAACAAGGTATGAGCACCATCGAAGAACGCGTCAAGAAAATCGTCGCCGAGCAACTGGGCGTTAAAGAAGAAGAAGTAGTGAACACTGCTTCCTTCGTCGAAGATCTGGGTGCCGATTCCCTTGACACCGTTGAGCTGGTGATGGCTCTGGAAGAGGAATTCGAGACCGAAATCCCTGACGAAGAAGCTGAGAAGATCACTACTGTTCAAGCTGCTATCGACTACGTCAACAGCCACCAGGGCTAAGACGTTGTAGTCGTCGCTTCTTGTCATGGAAAAACCGCACTGCCTTCGCCGGCGTGCGGTTTTTTCTTTACAAGACATGTAGTCAATGTGAATAAGGAGAGTGCTGTGTCGCGTAGACGCGTCGTGGTCACCGGTATGGGTATGCTGTCGCCACTGGGTACGGATGTGCCGAGCAGTTGGCAGGGCATTCTGGCTGGCCGCAGTGGCATAGGTCTGATTGAACATACGGACCTGTCTGCCTACTCCACCCGTTTTGGCGGCTCGGTAAAGGGCTTCGAGGTTGAGCAGTACCTGTCGGTCAAGGAAGCCCGCAAGCTCGATCTGTTCATTCAGTACGGCCTGGCAGCCGGTTTTCAGGCAGTGCGTAACGCCGGCCTGGAAGTGACCGATGCCAACCGCGAGCGCATCGGCGTCGCCATGGGCTCGGGTATCGGTGGTCTGACCAATATCGAAGAAACCAGTCGGACGCTGCATGATCAGGGCCCGCGACGCATTTCGCCGTTCTTCGTGCCAGGTTCGATCATCAACATGATTTCCGGTTTCCTGTCGATCCACCTGGGTGTACAGGGACCTAACTACGCCATTGCCACTGCTTGCACCACCGGTACTCACTGTATCGGCATGGCTGCGCGCAACATCGCCTTCGGCGAAGCCGATGTGATGATCGCTGGCGGTGCAGAAATGGCGGCCTGCGGCTTGGGCATGGGTGGCTTCGGTGCCTCGCGCGCGCTGTCGACCCGCAATGACGACCCAACCCGGGCCAGCCGCCCGTGGGATAAAGGCCGTGACGGCTTCGTCCTCTCCGACGGTGCCGGTGCCCTGGTGCTTGAAGAGCTCGAACACGCCAAGGCCCGTGGCGCGACCATCTATGCCGAGCTGGTCGGCTTTGGCATGAGCGGCGACGCCTACCACATGACCTCCCCGCCAGAAGACGGCAGTGGCGCCGCGCGTTGCATGGTCAACGCCTTGCGCGACGCCGGCCTCAATGCTGACCAGGTGAGCTACATCAACGCCCACGGTACCTCGACGCCGGCAGGCGACCTGGCCGAAGCGTCGGCGATCAAGTCGGTGTTTGGTGAGCATGCCTACAAGCTGACGGTCAGCTCGACAAAGTCGATGACCGGCCACCTGCTCGGCGCCGCCGGTGCGGTAGAGGCGATCTTCAGCGTGCTGTCGATCAACAGCCAGGTAGCACCGCCGACCATCAACCTCGACGAACCGGACGCCGGTTGCGACCTGGATTTCGTGCCGCATGAGGCGCGCAACATGTCGATCGACGTCGTGCTGTCCAACTCCTTCGGGTTTGGCGGTACCAACGGCTCGCTGGTGTTCCGCCGGTTCGCCGGCTGATGCACAGTTGGCTCGATGGCCTGCCGGCTGATGCAGTCAATCTGCAAAGCCGCGGGCTGGCCTACGGCGATGGTCTGTTCGAGACCATCGCCGTGCGGGCCGGTCGGCCATCGTTGCTCGAGTACCATCTCGAGCGCCTGGCGCTTGGTTGCCAGCGCCTGGCGATCAGTGCCGATCACGGCCTGATCCGCGATGAGCTATGCCGTTACGCCAGTATGTTGGGTGACGGCGTTCTCAAGCTGATGCTGGTGCGTGGCGACAGCCAGCGCGGCTATGCGCCTGCTGCGGGCGCCATGCCACGACGTATCCTTCAGGGCAATCCCTTGCCCGCTTATCCTGCCCGCAATGCCGAACAAGGCATTCTTTTGTTCCCCTGTGCCACGCGTCTTGCGGAACAACCCTTGCTGGCAGGGCTCAAACATCTCAATCGGCTCGAGCAGGTCCTGGCGCGTTCCGAATGGCAGGACACCGACTACGCCGAGGGATTGATGCGCGACACCTCGGGCAGGGTTATCGAAGGGGTGTTCAGCAATCTGTTCCTGGTCAGTAACGGCCAGTTACTGACAGCTGACCTGAGCCGTTGCGGTGTCGCTGGTGTCATGCGGGCAGCACTGATCGCCCAGGCTGGTGCAGCTGGGATTGCGGTGAGGGTTGCCGATCTGTCCCTGCAGGACCTGGAGCAGGCCGATGAAGTCTTCGTCTGCAACAGCGTTTATGGCATTTGGCCCGTGCGCGCATTTGCGTCGCTGAACTGGTCGCCGGGACCACTCACCCGTAAACTGCAGGCCATTGCCCGTACGTTACTGGATACCTGATTTGTGAGACGTAAATTCTTGGTGCTGCTGGAGACCGGATTGATCCTGGCAGGCCTGATGCTGGGGTTTTCGGCCTGGAAAGTGCACTCGGCGCTTGAGCAGACCCTGCATGTAAGCCAGGAGCAATTGCTCGACGTGCCGACCGGCACCAACCCCAATCGCATGTTCTACCGCATGGAGAAAGACGGCCTGCTGGACGATGCGTTCTGGTTGCGCCTGTACTGGCGCTTCAACATGACCGGCGTGCCTTTGCATACGGGCGAATACCGCATGACGCCGGGCATGACCGTGCGCGACCTGTTCGAGGTCTGGCGTCGGGGGGATGTGGTGCAGTACAGCCTGACCCTGGTCGAGGGCTGGAACTTCCGCCAGGTGCGCTCGGCGCTGGCCAAGCATGAAAAGATCAAACAGACCATCGACGGCCTCAGTGATGCCGAAGTAATGGACAAACTTGGCCATCCCGGTGTGTTTCCAGAAGGGCGCTTCTTCCCGGACACCTATCGCTTTGTTCGCGGCATGACCGATGTGGAGTTTCTCCAGCAGGCTTACGCCCGACTCGACGAAGTCCTGGCCAAGGAGTGGGCGGCGCGTCCCGCCGACCTGCCGTATCGTGATCCCTACCAGGCGCTGATCATGGCCTCGCTGGTGGAGAAGGAGACGGGGGTGCCCCAGGAGCGTGGCGAGATCGCCGGCGTGTTCGTGCGGCGCATGCGTATCGGCATGCTCCTGCAGACCGATCCGACGGTCATCTACGGCATGGGTGAGCGCTATAACGGCAAGATCACCCGCGCCGACCTGCGTGAACCGACGCCCTACAATACCTACACCAATGCCGGGCTGCCGCCGACACCGATCGCCATGGTGGGGCGTGAAGCTATTCATGCCGCGCTGAACCCGACGGCGGGTACCAGCCTGTACTTCGTGGCGCGTGGCGATGGCAGCCATGTCTTCTCCGATGACCTGGATGCGCATAACTCGGCTGTTCGCGAGTATCAAATCAAGCGACGTGCCGATTATCGTTCAAGCCCGGCCCCCGTGGTTCCGGTCGACGCTCCTGCCCTGGAAGCTCCCGTCGAGGAAGCGCCTGGCGAGGCAGAGCAAGCGCTCCCTGAACCGGAAGCGCCGGCCAGCGAACCCACCCCGCAATGATCAACTGTAAGGACTCTCTGTGAGCGGCTTGTTTATTACCCTGGAAGGTCCCGAAGGCGCGGGCAAGAGCACTAATCGCGAGTACCTTGCCGAGCACCTGCGGGCCAAGGGCGTGGATGTGGTCCTGACTCGTGAGCCTGGCGGTACGCCGCTGGCCGAGCGGATCCGCGAACTGCTGTTGGCGCCCAGCGAAGAACTCATGGATGCCGACACTGAGCTGTTGCTGGTGTTTGCCGCCCGTGCCCAGCACCTGGCGCAAGTGATTCGCCCGGCACTGGCCCGAGGGGCGGTGGTGTTGTGCGATCGTTTCACCGACGCCACCTATGCCTATCAAGGTGGTGGTCGCGGCCTGTCGGTGTCGCGCATCGCCACATTGGAACAGTTCGTCCAGGGCGCGTTGCGCCCGGACCTGACCCTGGTCTTCGACCTGCCCGTAGAAATCGGTTTGTCCCGGGCAGCGGCGCGTGGCCGTCTGGATCGCTTCGAGCAGGAAGGCCAGGTCTTTTTCGAGGCCGTACGCCAGGCCTATCTGGCGCGTGCCAAGGCCGCCCCTGAGCAATACACGCTGATCGACGCCTCGCAATCCCTGGCGCAGGTGCAGCAGTCGCTGGATGCCTTGCTGCCGCAAATCCTGGAGCGTTGCCGTGGCTGAGGCCTTTCCTTGGCAACAGGCCTTGTGGCAGCAACTGGCCGGGCGTACACAGCATGCCCATGCCTACCTGCTGCATGGTCCCCAGGGCATCGGCAAGCGTGCGCTGGCCGAGCGCCTGATGGCGTTGCTGTTGTGCCAGCGCCCGGCCAATCTCCTGGCCTGTGGCCAGTGCAAATCGTGCCTGTTGCTGGCTGCCGGTAGCCACCCGGACAACTACGTGCTGGAGCCGGAAGAGGCCGACAAGCCTATCAAGGTCGACCAGGTGCGTGACCTGGTGTCGTTTGTGGTTCAGACCGCGCAATTGGGCGGGCGCAAGGTGGTGCTGATCGAGCCGGTCGAGGCGATGAACATCAATGCTGCCAATGCCTTGCTCAAGAGTCTCGAGGAACCGTCGGGCAATACGGTGCTGTTGCTGGTCAGCCATCAGCCCAGCCGCTTGTTGCCGACCATCAAGAGTCGCTGTGTCCAGCAGGCCTGTCCGCTGCCGGATGCCGAACAAAGCCTGGCCTGGTTGAGCAAGGCGCTGCCTGATTGTGATGAGCAGGAGCGCCTTGAGTTGCTCACGCTGGCAGCCGGTTCGCCACTGGCGGCGGTCAGCCTTCAGGCTCAGGGCGTGCGCGAGCAGCGTGCGCTGGTGGTCGAGGGGGTCAAGAAGCTGCTCAAGCAGCAGCAGTCCCCCAGCCAGTTGGCCGAAGCCTGGAATGCTATCCCCTTGTTGCAGTTGTTCGACTGGTTCTGTGATTGGTCCAATCTGGTTTTGCGCTATCAGTTGACCGAGGACGAGGAAGGGTTAGGCTTGAGCGACATGCGCAAGGTGGTGCAGTACCTTGCGCAGAAAAGCAGCAAGGGCAAGGTGCTGGAGATTCAGGACTGGATCCTCGCCCAGCGTCAGAAGGTGCTGTCAAAGGCCAACCTCAACCGCGTGCTGTTGCTTGAGGCGCTGCTGGCGTCCTGGGCGATGCTGCCGGGTCAGCGTTGAGCCAGGCGTTCAAATTCATTCATTTTTCAGTGTTGTCGTGAAGCCATGCTTGTAGATTCCCATTGTCACCTTGATCGTCTCGACCTCTCCGCGCACCAGGGCTCCCTGGATGCCGCCCTTGAGGCGGCCCGGGCCCGGGGTGTCGGTCACTTCCTGTGTATCGGCGTCAGTGCCGACAACGCCAAGGCGGTCAAGGACCTGAGCGAGCGCTACAGCGATGTCGACTGTTCGGTGGGGATTCACCCGCTGGACCTGACCCCCGACGGTGCTCCGCCGCTGGATTGGCTGCTCAAGGAGCTTGAGCACCCGCATGTGGTAGCCATCGGTGAAACTGGCCTGGACTATCACTACGAGCCCGAAGCGGCCGAGGTGCAGCAGGATTCTTTCCGTCTTCACTTGCAGGCGGCAAAAACCACCGGCAAGCCGGTCATCATCCATACCCGCGCAGCCCGGGCCGATACCCTGGCGTTGTTGCGCGAGGCCGACTTGAGTCAGGCGGGTGTGCTGCATTGCTTCACCGAGGACTGGGACATGGCCAGGGCGGCGCTGGACCTGGGCTATTACATTTCGTTGTCAGGCATCGTTACTTTCCGCAACGCCGATGCCCTGCGTGATGTCGCCCGACAAGTCCCGGCCGATCGCCTGCTGGTAGAAACCGACTCCCCGTACCTGGCACCTATCCCTTATCGTGGCAAGGCGAACTTGCCGCAGTACGTGCGTGAAGTGGCGGAATTCGTCGCGATGCTGCGTGGCGAAAGCTATGAGCAACTGGCCGAGCAGACCACGGCCAACTTCAAGCGTTTGTTCCCGCTGGCACGGGTCCGCTAGGGGAAAGCCTGTCGACACAAAAAACGCAGGCAAAAAAAACCCGGGTTCTGGGGGGTGAATCCGGGTTAAGACCATTAGGAGTAAAACAAAGGTACGCGGTCCCTGAGCACCTTTATCGGCGCGCCACTTGGGGGGATGCGCCGCGCCAACATCTGAAGTATTGGTCAGGATTGGCGGGCTGCCAGCGCTGGTTGGTCGTTTTTTAAACAGATTTGGAATACGGCTGCCGCTGCTGAGCACTCATCGCTCTGCTATTTGCCTTACTATTGCAAGAGTTTCGTCGATTATCGCTTTAGGTGTGTAGAAGTGCGGTGAAAATCGCACACCTTGGCCGCGGGTGATGCAGACCACCTGTTCCTGCTTCAAGCGTTGATAGACCTGAAGGTTATCAACACCGTCGATGCTGAATGAAACGATGCCGCTGCGTCGTGCCGGATCCTGTGGGCTGTGCAGGTGAACGCCGGGAATCGCCGTCAGGCCATCGTGCAGCCAGGCCACCCGCTCGGCCAGCGCGGCAGCCACCTGTTCCATGCCCACGGCTTCAAGCAGCGACAAGCTCGCCTCCAGGGCGGCTGCGCCGAGCATGTTCGGGCTGCCGCATTCAAAGCGCCGGGCGCTGTGTGCCGGTTCCCACGTAGTGCGGGAGTAGTCGCCCATGTGCTCCAGCATATGCCAGCCGTACTCGCTGAGCTTGAGCTGGGGGCGAATTTCGGCGCGGCAATAGAACACCCCCAGGCCTTCCGGGCCGAGCATCCATTTATGTCCGTCGGCCATGGCGAAGTCGCATTGATAGGCCTGAACGTCAAAGGGCAGGGCCCCCAACTGCTGAATGGCATCAATACAGAACAGTACCTGGCGCTCGCGACAGCCCTGGCCGAGCCGTGTCAGGTCCAGGCGCAGGCCACTGGCGAACTGTACGGCGCTGATGGCCAGCAACCGAACCCGAGGCCCGCAGGCAGCCAGCAGATCGGCTTCCGGGTCCGGGCCCTTGAGGCTTACCTGGAGCACTTCAACGCCCTGGTCGGCCAGGGCTTCCCAGACAATGCGGTTGGAAGGGAACTCCTCATCGCTGATGACGATCTGGTCACCGGCCTGCCAGGCGAGTCCGACGGCGACGAACGAAAGCGCTTCGGAGGTGTTCTTGACCAGGGCAATGTCATCGGTTGACGGCGCGTTCGTCAGGCGCATCAAGCGTTCGCGCAGGCGTTGCTCCATGAGCATCCAGTCAGGATAGTCCCTAGCACCCAGTAAAACGTTCTCCTGGGCGAAGCGCGCAACCGCCTGGCTGGCGCGTTGCGGCCAGGGTGCCACGGCTGCATGGTTCAGATAGCGAAGGCCAGGGGCCTGTTCAAACTCTTCCAGAAACATAGACATGGTTGGATGATCCGTGCATTTTGGCGCAAGTTAGGCATAATAACCGGCTTCGATTTTGATCCAGTCCTTCTTATGCAGAAAGAACCTCGTAAGGTCCGTGAGTTTCGTCGCCGTGAGCAAGAAATTCTCGATACCGCGCTCAAGCTGTTTCTCGAACAGGGTGAAGACAGCGTCACCGTCGAGATGATCGCTGATGCTGTCGGTATCGGCAAAGGCACGATCTACAAGCACTTCAAGTCAAAGGCGGAGATCTACCTGCGCCTGATGCTCGACTACGAGCGCGACTTGAATGAACTGTTGCACTCTGCCGACGTCGATCGCGACAAGGAAGCCCTGTCGCGCGCCTACTTTGAATTTCGCATGCGTGACCCGCAGCGCTACCGGTTGTTCGATCGCCTCGAAGAGAAGGTGGTCAAGGGTAACCAGGTACCCGAGATGGTCGAGGAGCTGCACAAGATCCGTGCCTCCAACTTCGAGCGCCTGACCCTGCTGATCAAGGGTCGCATCAGTGAAGGCAAGCTCGAAGACGTGCCGCCGTACTTCCATTATTGCGCTGCCTGGGCCTTGGTGCATGGGGCTGTAGCGCTCTATCACTCGCCATTCTGGAGCAACGTGCTGGAAGATCAGGAAGGGTTCTTCCAGTTCCTGATGGACATCGGTGTTCGCATGGGCAACAAGCGCAAGCGTGACCCGGACGGCGCCGGCAACTGAGGCATTCAGGGGCCCGATGATGCTACTGGGATGACCCTGGCGGGAATATACTCAGGTATGAGGCTTGCAAAAACCTGATTTTTGAGTCAGGTTTTGCAGGCCCGATTCATCCATGCCGGAGTCACCCATGATCGTCGACCGCCAAGGCAGGCGTTTTCGCAATTTGCGTGTCAGCCTTACCGCTGCCTGCAACTATGCCTGTACTTATTGTGTACCGGACGGCAAGCGTCTGGTGGCGGCTCAGGACGAGCTGTCCGCTGAAGCCATGGCCCGTGGTGTGGCTTACCTGATCGAGGCCGCTGGCATCGAACGGCTGCGGGTGACCGGCGGTGAGCCGCTGGTCAGTCCCAAGCTGGAAACCTTCCTGACCTCCGTCGCCACGCTTGGCCTGGATGAAATCAGCCTGACCACCAATGGTCAGCTACTGGCTCGCAAGCTGCCGCTGCTGCGCGCCGCCGGCATTCGCCGACTCAATGTCTCCCTCGATACCCTTGATCCCGATGCATTCCGTCGTATCGCACGTGGCGGCGATCTGGCGACTGTGCTCGATGGCATGGAGCAGGCCAGCGCGGCCGGAATGAAGATCAAGGTCAACATGGTGCCCTTGCGCGGGCAGAACTTCGATCAGGTAGTGCCGTTGCTTGAGTACTGCATGGCGCGGGGATTCGAGCTGCGGTTCATCGAGCTGATGCGCATGGGGCACCTGGCGCGTGACAGCAACGCATTCCTGCAACAGTTCGTCAGCCTTGAACATCTGCTGCAATTGATCGGCGAGCGTTACGAGTACCTGCAGGCCAATGCGCCGGTGGATGCTACGGCCCTGCGCTATCAGATTCCCGGTCATGGCTTTTTTGGAGTGATCGCCAACGAGAGCGTGCCGTTCTGCCGTACCTGCTCGCGTTTGCGCCTGTCGTCTACCGGCTGGCTGCACGGCTGCCTGTCATCGAGCAACCGCCACTATATCGGCGATCTGCTCGACAAGCCCCGCCACGAAGCGCTGCCCGCGTTGCAGGGGTTGCTGCTCAAGGCGCTGGGCGACAAGCAGCCAGTGGCGTTTTCCGGTGGTGCGACGGTGATGAAGATCATTGGCGGTTAAGACTGGCGCAAAAGCTGCATCTGTCAGCCGTTCGCCGGTTTTCCGTCACCGGCCACTGGAGGATAGATGCGTAGCCTGGTTCTGCTGCTGGCGCTGATGGCGCTGGGCGGCTGCATGAATGTCAGCGACATGGGCGAGGGCGCCCGTTATCACATGAGCGATGCCGGTCTGCTCGATCATAGCGACACGCGCCGTTCGCTGTCGGTCCGTCTGCAACCTGACTCATTCATCTACATAGGCCAGGGCGCTTTCGTCCCGCCGGGCAAAGGCCCTTATCCGCGACCCAATGTGGTCGCCGAAGAAGCGTACAAGGGCTTTATCGAGTACTTCCCCATGGTGCGACGCGCCCAAGGCCCCCTGGGCCTGGAGGAGGCGCTGGTGGAGGCTCGTTCGGTGGGCGCCCACTACCTGCTCTACACCCGCTTTGCGCGTACCGATGATCGCATCGGCAATGGTGACGAGTGGTACGACGAGCAAGCCGTCGATCGTTTGGGTATCGACACCGGCGTGGTCCAGCTGATGCTGATCGAGACCAATACCCGCTATTTGATCGATGCCGCGCGGATCAAGAGCCGTGGCGGTTTGCTGACGTTCCACGATAACAAGCCGGAAGATTTGCTCGGCCCACCCCTTGAGGATTACGCTCGTAGCCTTCTGGGCATGAGTCGATAGGAGAATGTAATGACGGATTCCGGCAAGGCAAACGATCTGCTGTCGCAGATTCCCAAAGCGGAGAAAGGTTTGCCACCTGTGCATCTGTGGAATCCGGATTTCTGCGGCGATATCGACATGCGCATCGCTCGCGATGGCACCTGGTATTACCTAGGTACACCGATCGGGCGCAAGCCGATGGTGCGGCTGTTCTCCACCATCATTCGTCGTGACGGTGACGACTATTTCCTGATCACGCCGGTGGAGAAGGTCGGCATCAAGGTCGACGATGCGCCCTTCGTGGCAGTAGCCGTGGAGGTTCAAGGCAGCGGTGAGCAGCAGGTGCTGCGGTTCACCAGCAATGTCGAGGATCAGGTCGAGGCCGGTCCCGAGCATCCACTGCGTTTCGAGATCGATGCGCAGACTCAAGAGCCATCGCCTTATGTCCACATGCGCAGCAATCTCGAAGCGCTGATCCACCGTAATGTGTTCTATCAGTTGGTCGAGCTGGCTGTGCCGCGGCAGATCGACGGCCAGGAATGGCTGGGGGTCTGGAGTGGCGGTGCCTTCTATCCCATTGGTCGCAGCTGATTAGCCTCCGCGTTTTTCCCCGAATTGGCGCTTTTTACCGCGTGGGTCCCGGCATAACCTGCCGGTACTCACACAGTAAAGGTCATGCCAATGAAACTCCGCCCGTTACCCTTCAGTACACTGATCATCGCCAGCCTGTTTGTTCTGCCGGGTGCCTGGGCTCATGGCCCGGAGCAGGGGCAGGAAGCAGTCAAGATTTTGCAGCAGCAGTTGCCCAGCAATGCGCCCGGCAAGAAAGCCATCATGCTGACAGTCAGTTATGCGCCGGGGCAGAAGTCCGTGGCGCATCAGCATCCGGGGGCGGTCATGGCGTATGTGCTGGAAGGGACCGTGGTCTCCCAGCTTAAGGGGGAGCAGCAGCCAACTGCCTACCAGACGGGAGACTTCTGGTACGAGCCGCCGGGAGCTGTACACCTGGTGTCGCGCAATGGCAGTGAGACGGAGCCGGCAAAGTTGCTGGTGTGGACGCTGGTGGATGAGCAGCGACCCGTAACCGAGCCCTACGAGCCTTAGGAAAAGTGCGAGGGCAGAAACGAAAAAACCTCCAGTGCTTAGCGCAACTGGAGGTTTTTCAGGTATTTGGCTCCGCGACCAGGACTCGAACCTGGGACCCAATGATTAACAGTCATTTGCTCTACCGACTGAGCTATCGCGGAATCTGGGGCGTATCTTACTGATTGCTAAGGGGAAGTCAAGCCTCCCCTTGGCAAAAGGTCAGTTACAGGACCTCGACGATGGCCTTGGTCACCACATGGATGTTGCTCTGATTCAGGGTGGCAACGCAAATGCGACCGGTATCCAGGGCGTAGATGCCGAACTCGTTCTTCAGGCGTGCCACTTGCTCAACGGTCAGGCCCGAGTAGGAGAACATGCCGCGCTGACGACCGACGAAGCTGAAATCGCGCTGGGCGCCGTATTCGGCCAGCAGCTCGACCATCTGCTTGCGCATGCCGTGGATGCGCTGGCGCATTTCACCCAGCTCCTCTTCCCACATTGCGCGCAGTTCCGGGCTGTTGAGCACGGTGGCAACGATGGTGGCGCCGTGAGTCGGCGGGTTGGAGTAGTTGGTGCGGATCACGCGTTTGACCTGGGACAGCACGCGAGCGCTCTCTTCCTTGGACTCGGTGATGATCGACAGGGCGCCAACACGCTCGCCGTACAGCGAGAAGGATTTGGAGAACGAGCTGGAGACGAAGAAGTCCAGGCCCGACTCGGCGAACAGGCGTACGGCAAAGGCGTCTTCGTGGATGCCGTCGCCAAAGCCCTGGTAGGCCATGTCGAGGAATGGCACGTGGCCCTTGGCCTTGACGACTTCCAGAACGTTTTTCCAGTCGTCCAGGCTCAGGTCGACGCCAGTCGGGTTGTGGCAGCAGGCGTGCAGGACGATGATCGAGCCGGAGGGCAGGGCGTTGAGGTCTTCGAGCATGCCGCTGCGGTTGACGTCGTTGGTGGCGGCGTCGTAGTAGCGGTAGTTCTGGACCGGGAAGCCGGCGGCTTCAAAAAGGGCGCGGTGGTTTTCCCAGCTAGGGTCGCTGATGGCAACCACGGCGTTTGGCGAAATCTGCTTGAGGAAGTCGGCACCGATCTTCAGGGCGCCGGTCCCACCGACGGCCTGGGTGGTGATGACCCGGCCTGCGGCCAGCAGTGGCGACTCGGCACCGAACAGCAGCTTCTGCACGGCCTGGTCGTAGGCGGCGATGCCATCGATCGGCAGGTAACCGCGGGAAGCGTGCTGGGCAGCGCGCTGGGTTTCGGCTTCGATCACTGCGCGCAGCAGTGGGATACGCCCTTCTTCGTTGCAGTACACACCTACACCCAAGTTGACCTTGTTGCTACGGGTATCGGCGTTGAAAGCTTCGTTGAGGCCCAGAATGGGATCGCGTGGTGCCAGCTCGACAGCGGAAAACAGGCTCATTATTACCTTGGCTCTGAATGGAGAGTGAAAGAGGTCGCACGCTCCAGTCGAATGCACTAGAGCGGTGCACAAACGGGGAGTCAGTATAGTGATACCCGTCGGTCACGGCGACAGTCCAGCGCAGCTTTTCCTGCTGTTTCGCCGAATATTTTTTGACCGTTAGTCGAATTGACCCGTCCAATACAGCAATTGCCCTCAACACTGAGTTGAAACTGGCGCTCCGCGTCACTAATTCGGTATAACTACTGTCTATAGATACAGTTGCCTGCAGCCGCGATAAAACAGAGGTTCGTCATGTCCGAGTTTCAGCTCGTCACCCGTTTCCAGCCGGCCGGCGACCAGCCGGAGGCCATTCGCCAGATGGTCGAAGGCATCGAGGCGGGCCTGGCGCACCAGACCCTGCTCGGGGTAACCGGCTCGGGCAAGACCTTCAGCATTGCCAACGTGATTGCCCAGGTGCAGCGCCCCACGCTGGTGCTGGCGCCCAACAAGACCCTGGCGGCGCAGCTCTACGGCGAATTCAAGGCGTTTTTCCCCAACAACGCCGTGGAGTATTTCGTTTCCTATTACGACTACTACCAGCCAGAAGCCTATGTGCCGTCCTCCGACACCTTCATCGAGAAGGATGCCTCGATCAACGACCACATCGAGCAGATGCGCCTGTCGGCCACCAAGGCGCTGCTTGAACGGCGCGATGCGATCATTGTGACCACGGTGTCCTGCATCTATGGCCTGGGCAGCCCGGAAACCTACCTGAAGATGGTCTTGCACGTGGATCGCGGCGACAAGCTCGACCAGCGTGCCCTGCTGCGTCGCCTGGCCGACCTGCAATACACCCGCAACGAGATGGATTTTGCCCGGGCCACCTTTCGTGTGCGCGGGGATGTGATCGACATCTTCCCGGCCGAGTCGGACCTTGAGGCCATCCGCATCGAACTGTTCGATGACGAGGTGGAGAACATTGCTGCCTTCGACCCACTCACCGGCGAGGTGATCCGCAAGCTGCCGCGCTTCACGTTCTATCCCAAGAGCCACTACGTAACCCCGCGCGAAACCTTGCTGGAGGCGATGGAAGGCATCAAGGAAGAATTGCAGCAGCGCCTGGAATACCTGCACAAGGCCAACAAGCTGGTCGAAGCCCAGCGCCTGGAGCAGCGCACCCGTTTTGACCTGGAGATGATTCTTGAGCTGGGCTACTGCAACGGCATCGAGAACTACTCGCGCTACCTCTCCGGCCGCCCGGCCGGGGCACCGCCGCCGACCCTCTACGACTACCTGCCGCCCGATGCCTTGCTGGTGATCGACGAGTCCCACGTCAGCGTTCCGCAGGTCGGGGCGATGTACAAAGGCGACCGCTCACGCAAGGAAACCCTTGTCGAGTACGGTTTTCGCCTGCCGTCGGCGCTGGACAACCGGCCCATGCGCTTTGACGAGTGGGAGGCGGTCAGCCCGCAGACCATTTTCGTCTCCGCAACCCCGGGGCCCTATGAGGCCGAGCATGCGGGCAGGGTGGTGGAGCAGGTGGTGCGTCCCACCGGCCTGGTTGACCCGCAAGTGGAAGTACGCCCGGCGATCACCCAGGTCGATGATCTGCTTTCGGAGATCCGCAAGCGGGTCGCCGTTGAAGAGCGGGTGCTGGTCACCACCTTGACCAAGCGCATGGCCGAAGACCTGACCGACTACCTCGCCGACCATGATGTGCGGGTGCGCTACCTGCACTCGGACATCGATACGGTGGAGCGGGTCGAAATCATCCGCGACCTGCGCCTGGGTACCTTCGATGTGTTGGTGGGGATCAACTTGTTGCGTGAGGGCCTGGACATGCCCGAGGTGTCGCTGGTGGCGATCCTTGACGCCGACAAGGAAGGTTTCCTGCGTTCCGAGCGCTCGCTGATCCAGACCATCGGCCGTGCCGCCCGTAACCTCAACGGTCGCGCCATTCTCTATGCCGACAGAATCACCGGCTCGATGGAGCGAGCCATTGGCGAAACCGAGCGCCGTCGTGACAAGCAGATTGCCTTCAACGAAGCCAACGGCATCGTGCCCAAGGGCGTGATCAAGGACGTCACCGACATCATGGAAGGCGCCAACGTGCCCGGCTCGCGCAGCAAGAAGCGCAAAGGCATGGCCAAGGCTGCCGAAGAAAGCGCGCGCTACGAGGCCGAGCTGCGCTCGCCGGGCGAGATCGCCAAGCGCATCAAGCTGCTGGAAGAGAAGATGTACCAACTGGCACGCGACCTGGAGTTCGAGGCAGCGGCGCAGTTGCGCGACGAGATCTCAGCGTTGCGCGAGCGGCTGATCACCGTCTAAGCCAGGCCAAACCGTAGGAGCGGGCTTGCCCCGCGATAGCGATCCACCTGACACATCGCTATCGTGGGGCAAGCCCGCTCCTACGTTGGAGGTCAGTGCGCTTCTCCGGCCTTCAATCCTTGCGGCAATTTGCGCGTCATCAGCACCGCTACCATGCTGATCGCCAATCCGATGCCGACGAAATGGAAGGCATCGTTGTAGGCCATGATCATCGCCTGCTGGTGGGTAATCTCACTCAACTTGCCCAGTGCCGCAGCATCACTCCCCAGCCGCTCGGCCAACTGCGCCAGGCGCTCGGCCACCTGCGGATTGCTCGGCACCAGCGCTTCACGCAGGTAATCGAAATACACCTTGGTGCGCGCATCCAGCAAGGTCGCCAGCAGTGCAATGCCGATGGCCCCGCCGAGGTTGCGCAGGATGTTGAACAGGCTCGACGCCGAGCCCGCGTCCTGCGGCTGAATGTACGCCGTCGCAATCAGCGAGATGGTCACCATGATCATCGGTTGGCCCAGCGCGCGGATGATCTGGATCTGGTTGAACTGTTCGCCGGCGAAGTCCGGGTTGAGCACGCCAGAACTGAAGCTGGCCAGGCCAAACAGGCCAAAACCCAGGGTGCAGAGGATTTTCGGCGAGATGACCTTCATCAGTTGCGGCACCAGCGGAATCAGGAACAGCTGGGGAATGCCCATCCACATGATGACTTCGCCGATCTGCAAGGCGTTGTAGTTCTGGATCTGCGCCAGGTACAGCGGCAGCAGGTAGATCGAACCATACAGCCCGACCCCCATGCCCAGGCTGGCGATGCTCGACAAACCGAAGTTGCGATTGCCGAGGATGCGCAGGTTGATCAGCGGGTTGGGCTTTGAGTATTGCAGGATCACGAACATGATCAGGCTCAGCAGGGCGATGCTGCCAAGCCCGACAATCAGGCCCGACTCCAGCCAGTCCTTGCGGTGGCCTTCCTCCAGGAACACCTGCAGGCACCCCAGGCCCACACCCAGGGTGACGATGCCGGCGTAGTCGGTGCTTTTGAGTAATTCCCAGTGGGCTTCTTTCTTTTCCAGGCCATACATCAGGCCGGCGATCATCAACAGGCCCGGCGGGATGTTGATGTAGAAGATGTATTCCCAGCCCCAGTTCTCGGTGAGCCAGCCGCCCAGGGTCGGGCCGATGGAGGGCGCGAAAGTAGCGGTCATGGCGAACATGGCCATGCCCTTGGCGCGATGGTGTTCGGGCAACTTGATCAAGGTCAGGGTGAACGCCAGCGGGATCAATGCGCCGCCAGTGAAGCCCTGCATGGCGCGGAAAATGATCATGCTCTCCAGGTTCCAGGACATGGAGCACAGCAGCGAAGACACCAGAAACCCCAGGGAAACCCAGACCGCCAGGCGCCTGGCCGACAGCAGCTGCACCAGCCAGGCGGTCAGCGGGATCATGATGATCTCGGCCACCAGGTACGAGGTGGAGATCCAGGAACCTTCCTCCAGGGTCGCCGACAGGGCGCCCTGGATGTCCTTGAGCGAGGAGTTGGTGATCTGGATGTCCAGCACTGCCATGAAGGCGCCAAGCATGACGCTCATCACCGCGATCCAGTCGCGTCGGCTGGGTTCGCCGACGGGACGGATCAGTTGATCACCGGCCATTGTCGGCGCTGGCTCGGATATCCACGGTCGCGGTAACCGACATGCCAGGGCGAATTCTGCCGTGCAAGGGGTTGTCGGCATCGAAGGTGAGTTTCACCGGAATGCGCTGTACCACCTTGGTGAAGTTGCCGGTGGCGTTGTCCGGCGGCAGCAGGCTGAACTGGGCGCCGGAGGCGGCGAACAGGCTGTTGACCCGGGCCTGGATCGGGGTGTCGGGATAGCTGTCGAACACCAGTTCGGCTTTTTGCCCTGGCTGCATATGGCCGATCTGGGTTTCCTTGAAGTTGGCCTGAATCCAGATGTCTTCGTCCGGAACGATGGACAGCAGGTAGGCACCGGTCTGGACCACTTGGCCATTGCGGGCCGCCCGCTGGCCGATCATGCCGCTGATCGGCGCATGGATTTCGCTGCGGGTCAGGTTCAGTTCGGCTTGGGCCAGTTCGGTGCGGGCATTGACGATCTGGGCGTCCAGGCGCTTGATTTCGGCGGTCAGGGCGTTGACCTGCTGGCGCTGGCCTTGCAGGTCGGCCTGGGCCTTGCTCACCAGGGAGCGGGCGACGTGGTTTTCAGCCGACAGGGTGGTGACCCGCTCCTCTGAGACGTAGCCCGGCTTGCGCAGCGCCTGGGCACGGTTGAGATCCAGTTCGGCACGTCCAAGGGTGGCCTGGTTGGCGGCGACTTGCGCCTGGCCTGCGGCAATCAGGCTGGCTTGCTGGGTCAGGCGGCTTTCGGCTTGCAGGCGTTCGGCTTCACGGGTGTCCAGCGCAGCACGGGCGCGTTCCACGGCCAGGCGAAAGTCGTCCGGCTCCAGGCGCACCAGCAGGTCGCCCTTGGCGACATGCTGGTTGTCCTGCACCAAGACTTCATCGATGCGCGCACCCAGTTGACTGGACACCCGGGTGATTTCGCCCTGTACATAGGCGTTGTCGGTGCTTTCGTAGAAGCGCCCCTTGAGGTACCAGTGGGCGAGAAAGGCGAGGGCAATCAGCAGGACAAGGGTGAGAAAAACCAGCAGGCGACGCTTGAGTTGGGCAGGCATGAGACGATCGTTCCAAAAATGTAAGCAAATTTAACCGTGTTTGGATCCACGACCACAAGTGCCGATCGCGCCCATTGCTGGAGCCCGATGCCCGCTCCCTGTTAACATCCAGCCTTTGTTTCATCTCTAGTTCGAGACTGTCCATGACCACCGTTCGCACGCGTATCGCGCCTTCGCCTACTGGCGATCCCCACGTCGGCACCGCTTACATCGCCCTGTTCAACTACTGCTTTGCCAAGCAGCACGGCGGCGAGTTCATCCTGCGTATCGAAGATACCGACCAGCTGCGTTCGACCCGCGAGTCTGAACAGCAGATCTTCGACGCCCTGCGCTGGCTGGGCATCGAATGGAGCGAAGGCCCGGATGTTGGCGGCCCGCACGGCCCGTACCGGCAGAGCGAGCGGGGCGATATCTACAAGCAGTACGCCCAGCAGCTGGTCGATGCCGGCCATGCCTTCCCGTGCTTCTGCACCGCTGAAGAGCTGGACCAGATGCGCGCCGAGCAGATGGCCCGCGGCGAAACCCCGCGCTACGACGGCCGCGCCTTGCTGCTGTCGGCTGAAGAAGTGCAGCGCCGCCTGGCCGCTGGCGAGCCGCATGTGATCCGCATGAAGGTGCCGAGCGAAGGTGTGTGCGTGGTGCCGGACATGCTGCGTGGCGATGTCGAGATTCCATGGGACCGCATGGACATGCAGGTCCTGATGAAGACCGATGGCTTGCCGACCTACTTCCTGGCCAACGTGGTCGATGACCACCTGATGGGCATCACCCACGTGCTGCGCGGGGAAGAGTGGCTGCCTTCGGCACCCAAGCTGATCAAGCTGTACGAGTACTTCGGCTGGGAACAACCGGTGCTGTGCTACATGCCGCTGCTGCGTAACCCCGACAAGAGCAAGCTGTCCAAGCGCAAGAACCCGACCTCGGTGACGTTCTACGAGCGCATGGGCTTCATGCCGGAAGCCATGCTCAATTACCTGGGCCGCATGGGTTGGTCGATGCCGGATGAGCGCGAGAAGTTCTCGCTGGCCGAGATGGTCGACCACTTCGACTTGTCCCGCGTCTCCCTGGGTGGTCCGATCTTCGATATCGAGAAATTGTCGTGGCTCAACGGCCAGTGGCTGCGTGACTTGCCGGTGGAAGAGTTCGCCGCACGGGTGCAGAAGTGGGCGTTCAACAGCGATTACATGATGAAGATCGCGCCGCACGTGCAGGGCAGGGTAGAGACCTTCAGCCAGATCGCGCCGTTGGGTGGCTTCTTCTTTGAAGGTGCACTCAAGCTCGATGCCAAGCTGTTCGAGCACAAGAAACTGTCGGCTGACCAGGTGCGCCAGGTCATGCAACTGATCCTGTGGAAGCTCGAAAGCCTGCGCCAGTGGGAGAAGGAGCGCATCACCGGTTGCATCCAGGCAGTGGTCGAGGCGTTGGAGCTGAAGCTGCGTGACGCGATGCCGCTGATGTTCGCTGCGATCAGCGGTCAGGCCAGCTCGGTGTCGGTACTAGACGCCATGGAGATCCTCGGCCCGGACCTGACCCGCTACCGCCTGCGCCAGGCCTTGGACCTGCTCGGTGGTGTGTCGAAGAAAGAAAACAAAGAGTGGGAAAAACTGTTGGGCACCATTGCCTGATTGATTTTCCGGTAGGAACATCGCGGGGCGAGCCCGCCCCGCGATCTGCCAAACCCCGTAAAACCGGGGTGTTTCACGCATCGGGCCGGTAAGTGTTTGTTATCTCGGAAATTTTTTTTGGATTTTGTTGAAAATAAATTTGACAGGTCTTCAATCCGATCTTAATATGCGCCCCGTCCACAGCGATGAACGAAAACGAAACGCGAAGCACCCAGCCAAGCGATTCGGTTCAAAGCGACATAGTGGGGCTATAGCTCAGCTGGGAGAGCGCCTGCATGGCATGCAGGAGGTCAGCGGTTCGATCCCGCTTAGCTCCACCAAATTCCGATTCGTAGTCGGCTACAATGACTGCGAAGTCAGCCGGGCTCCAGCGGCCGGGTTGTTAAGGTAAGAAGGTTCGTCCCCTTCGTCTAGTGGCCTAGGACACCGCCCTTTCACGGCGGTAACAGGGGTTCGAGTCCCCTAGGGGACGCCAGTTTTACACAAGCGATATCGAAAGAGATCGCTGGGCCGCGAGGCTAGAAATCTGGGGCTATAGCTCAGCTGGGAGAGCGCCTGCATGGCATGCAGGAGGTCAGCGGTTCGATCCCGCTTAGCTCCACCAATTTTGCCAGGATTCGTGAAAACGGATCTGTACGAAGGTTACAAGTCCCCTTCGTCTAGTGGCCTAGGACACCGCCCTTTCACGGCGGTAACAGGGGTTCGAGTCCCCTAGGGGACGCCATTTTACCCACTTTGTGGGATTTCAAGGCTCATTCGATTATTGAATGAGCCTTTTGTTTTTGCCTCGAAAAAAGTTTCCCTTTCTGCCCTGTATCTCCTGCGCGACAAACGGCAGGGGATTACGCTTGCATAAAAATATTATGAGAATAATATTCTAACCATAATATTTGGAGGCAGGTCATGAACGACAAAAAGGCAAAAACCCGCGAACGGATACTCGAAGCTGCCTGCAGTGCATTGATCCAGCACGGCCCTGCCGAGCCCAGCGTCAATGAAGTCATGGGTGCGGCGGGGCTGACCGTGGGGGGCTTCTATGCGCACTTCGACAGCAAGGACGCCCTGATGCTCGAAGCGTTCAGCCAGTTGCTCAATGAGCGCCGGGCGCTGCTTGCCGAAGTCGATCCGAACATGAGCGGCGAAGAGCGTCGTGCCCTGGTCGCGGCCTTCTACCTGTCGCGCAAACACCGTGACGCCACCGAACGCGCCTGCCCGCTGCCCAACTCCCTGGGCGAGATGTCGCGCCTGCCAGAGGCTTTTCGTGAGGTGCTGGCCGAGCACATCGAATTGATGATGGCCAATCTCGCCGACAGCCCCGAAGAAGCTGACAAGGTGTTGGCCGATCTGGCCTTGATGGTCGGTGGGCTGGCCCTGGCCCGTGCCCTGGGCACTGACGAGCTGTCTGATCGAATCCTGCGTGCCGCCAAGTCGGCGGTTGTCTGAACCTGCGAGACCCACCGGAGCGAAGCGATGAACACCTTGACCTGGATTCGTAGCGTCAACGGCACCCTCGGACGGCTGGCGCCGGAGCATGTGGCGAGCAAGATGCGTCGTGCCTTCATGACCCCGCGCAACCTGCCACCGCGTGAGTGGGAGCTGCCGTTGCTCGCACGTGCAGAGCGCATCACCTTGCGTTTCGGGTTGTCGGCCTTGCGCTGGGGCAAGGGCCCCACGGTGTTGCTGATGCACGGCTGGGAAGGGCGGCCCACCCAGTTTGCGCATCTGATCGATACCCTGGTGCAGTCGGGCTATACCGCCGTGTCGCTGGAGGGGCCGGCCCATGGTCATTCTCCGGGCCATCAGGCAAACGTCGTGCTGTTTGCCCGGGCTTTGTTGGAAGCGGCCGCCGAATTGCCCCCGCTCAAAGCCGTTATCGGTCATTCCATGGGCGGGGCCAGTGTCATGCTCGCCCTGCAGTGGGGGTTACGGGCTGAACGGGCGGTCAGCATCGCCGCGCCTGCGCACTTGATGGGTGTTTTGCGCGGCTTTGCCAATCGCCTGGGCATGCCGGCACGGGCGCGTGCGGCCTTTGTTCGCCAGATTGAGCGTGACGTCGGAATTCAAGTCTCGCGGCTGAACGTCAGCGGTTACCAGCTGGAAATCCCGGCGTTGATCGTGCACGCCGAAGACGACAGCCTAATCCCATCTAGCGAGGCCCGGGCAATTCACGAGGCCTGGTTCGACAGTCGCTTGATGCTGCTGCCCGAGGGCGGACACCAGCGCGTATTGTCCGACCCGCATTTGATCGAAGGCGTCATGACCCTGCTGGCGCGGCAGCATGTGCCAGCCCGACAATCAGCCTGAGCATCCGTTACACTCTGCCCGTTCATCACAGACCTGGAGCGGGCATGAGTTGGGATCTGGCAACACCGTTCACCATCGACCTGCGTGTCGGTGCCGACGATATCGACGGCCTCGGCCACGCCAATAATGCGGTTTATGTAACCTGGCTCGAGCGCTGCGCCTGGCGCCATTCCCAGCGCCTGGGGCTGGACCTGGCTGAGTACCGCCGTCTGGACCGGGCCATGGCCGTCGTCCGCCACGAAATCGACTACCTGGCCGCCGCCTACGAAGACGACGAGTTGCAACTGGCAACCTGGATCGTCGACTGGGACCAGCGGCTGAAAATGTCCCGGCGTTTTCAGTTGGTGCGACCCAGCGATGGCACCACCTTGCTGCGGGCGCAGACAACCTTCGTCTGCATCGAGTTATCCACAGGGCGTCCCAAGCGCATGCCGAGCGAATTCATTGACGGATACGGCCCGGCGCTGATGACCGGGGCACTGTAGCTGGCGGATTTTGCTAGACTGCCGGCCTTTTTCACCCGAGATGCATTCCATGCAAATTGCCCTGGCCCCGATGGAGGGGCTGGTCGACAACATCCTTCGTGACGTACTGACCCAGGTGGGCGGTATCGACTGGTGTGTCACCGAGTTCATTCGCGTCTGCGACCGGCTACTGCCGGCGGCCACCTTCGACAAACTGGCGCCGGAGCTGCGCCACGGTGCGCAGACCCTGGCCGGGGTGCCCTTGCGTGTGCAGCTTCTGGGTTCGGACCCTGTGTGCCTGGCCGAGAACGCCGTCCTGGCGTGTGAGTTGGGCGCGCCGGTGATCGACCTGAACTTCGGCTGCCCGGCCAAGACGGTGAACAAGTCCCGTGGCGGCGCAGTACTGCTCAAGGAGCCGGAGTTGCTCCATGCCATCTTGCGTGAGGTGCGCCGTGCGGTGCCTGCGCACATTCCGGTCACCGCCAAGATGCGCCTGGGTTTCGACAGCCCGGATGGCGCGCTGGACTGCGCCCTGGCCCTGGCCGAAGGCGGCGCCGAACAATTGGTGGTGCATGCGCGGACCAAGGTCGACGGCTACAAGCCACCTGCGCATTGGGAGTGGGTGGCCCGGGTGCAGGACGTGGTCAAGGTGCCGGTCTACGCCAACGGTGAAGTCTGGACCCTTGAAGACTGGCGACGTTGCCGCGAGGTCAGCGGTGTCGAAGACATCATGCTCGGTCGTGGCCTGGTGTCCCGTCCGGACCTGGCCCGGCAGATCGCCGCTGAGCGTGATGGTGTCGAATTCGTGCCCATGGACTGGCAGAGCCTGTTGCCATTGATCCATGACTTCTGGGGGCAAGCGTGTGCGCAGTTGACCCCACGGCAGGCGCCGGGGCGCTTGAAGCAATGGGTAGCGATGCTGACCCGTACTTACCCGGAAGCCGTCGAGCTGTTCACCGAGCTGCGCCGGGAAACCGACTGTGATCGCGTCGGGCAGTTGATTGGCATGCCGGTCAGCGAGGCGGCCTGAAAATTTTTTTGCACGGTCGCTTGAAAAAAAAGCGGGGGTCCTTATCTAGGGAGTACGCGATGCCGAAGTCGGGTCGCGGCACTAAAAACCTCGCTGATTTTCAGGAGATGCACCATGACTACTGCTTTTTCTCTGGCTCCACTGTTCCGTCATTCCGTAGGTTTCGACCGTTTCAACGACCTGTTCGAGTCCGCGGCGCGTAATGAGGCGGGTAGCAGCTACCCTCCCTACAACGTTGAAAAACATGGCGAAGACCACTATCGAATCGTTGTTGCCGCAGCCGGTTTCCAGGAACAAGACCTGGACCTGCAAGTGGAAAAAGGCGTCTTGACCGTTACGGGCGGCAAGCGCGAAAACAGCGGTGAAAGCGTCACCTACCTGCATCAGGGCATTGCCCAACGGGCGTTCAAGTTGTCCTTCCGCCTGGCCGACCATATCGAGGTCAAGGCCGCGGGGCTGGCCAACGGCCTGCTCAGCATCGACCTGCTGCGCATCGTGCCTGAAGAGGCCAAGGCCAAGCGCATCCCGATCAATGGGGACAGCAAGCCTGCGCTGAACTGAGTGCGGTGATGTAAAAAAAGGGCACCTTCGGGTGCCCTTTTTCATTGCTGTAGGAGCGGGCTTGCCCCGCGATAGCGATCCACCTGACACATCGCTATCGCGGGGCAAGCCCGCTCCTACAGGGCAGGGGTTTCAAGCAGCATGCGGCGAAACTCGATCAGCGGCAGCGGCCGGCTGTGCAGATAACCCTGGTACAAAAAACACCCCAGTCGTTCCAGGAATTCCAGTTGCTCCGACAGTTCCACACCCTCGGCAATCACCGCCAGATCAAGGCTTTGAGCCATGGCCACGATAGCCCGGACAATTTCCGCATCGTTGGGGTCCAGTGGCGCATCGCGGACGAATGACTGGTCGATCTTCAGCGCATCCACCGGCAGTCGCTTGAGGTAGGTCAGCGATGAGTACCCGGTGCCAAAATCATCCATGGCAAAGCTCACGCCATAGCGCTTGAGTTCGCGCATCTTGCTGATGGTGTCTTCCAGGTTCTGGATGACGATCCCTTCGGTGATTTCCAGCTTGAGCATCTTGTACGGCAGGCGGAAGTCATCGAGGCTGCGCAGCACCCGTTCGACAAAGTCGTTCTGGCGAAACTGTCGCGGGCTGATGTTCACGCACAGGCTGAAATCGTCCGGGTCGATCAGGTGGTCACGCAGCATGCCGGCACAGGCATCGCATGCTTCTTCCAGAATCCAGCTACCCACTTCGAGAATCAGGCCGCTTTCTTCCAGTACCTGGATGAACTGTGCCGGAGGCTGCTGGCCCAGTTGCGGGTGATGCCAGCGCAACAGGACTTCGGCGCCGACGATGCGATTGTCACGGGCATCGACCTGCGGCTGGAAGTGCAGGGCCAGTTCGCCACGGGCCAGGGCCAGGCGCAAGTCGCTCTCCATGCGCAGGCGCTCACTGGCGGCCTTTTGCATGGTGGTATGGAACAGTTGGGTGGTGTTGCGGCCGGAGTCCTTGGCCCGGTAAAGGGCGATGTCGGCGCGCTTGAGCAGGTCCGCCGGCGTCGAGCCGTGATCGGGAATCAGCGCCACGCCGATGCTAGGGGTGACCTGCAGGCGTTGACCGTCCAGCGACATCGGCTCGGCCAGCAGTTCACGCAAGGTATCGGCCAGTTCCCGGACCTTCTCCGTGACCTCGTCGCGGCTGCCCTCCAGGCCGCTGAGCAGCACCACGAATTCATCGCCACCCAGGCGCGCGACGGTGTCCTCCAGGCGCACGCTGGCTTCCAGGCGGGCGGTAATGATCTTGAGTACCGTGTCGCCCACCGGGTGGCCCAGGGAGTCGTTGATGTGCTTGAAATGATCCAGGTCGAGGAACAGCAGCGCGCCGCGCAGATTATGGCGCTTGAGTAAGGCGATCTGCTGGCTCAGGCGGTCCATCAGCAGGGCGCGGTTGGGCAGGTTGGTGAGCGGGTCGTGATAGGCCAGGTGGCGGATCTGTGCCTGGGCATTCTTCAGTTGGCTGACATCTCGGGCGGTCAGCAGCAGGCACTCGGTTTCGTTCAGGGTGAGCGGTTCGATCGACACCTCGACCGTGAGTATCTCGCCACGCTTGTTGCGCCCGAGCATTTCACGATGGTGCACCCGGCCCCTGTCCTGCAGTTCGCTGATCAGCGCCGTGCGTTGCTTGTCATCGGCCCAGATGCCGATTTCATACACGGTGCGGCCGATGACTTCGGCCGAGCTGTAGCCGGTCAGGCGACAAAAGCCGTCGTTGACTTCCAGGTAACGGCCGCTTTCAAGCTCGGTGATGGTGATGGCGTCGGGGCTTGAGTGGAAGGCTTTGGCGAACTTCTCCTCGCTGGCCTTGAGTGCGGCCTCGGCCCGTTGCTGCTGGGTGATGTCGCGCAGGGTGGTGACGCTGCAGGGGTGGTTGTCGACCGTGATCAGGCGGCTGGAGATCACGCAGGTCAGCGGCTGGCCTTCCTGGTGGTTGACCACCACGGCGACGTTGTTCAAGGCCTGGTCGCGAATCACCTGCTCGATGCGCCGGGCACGCTCGGCGGATTCGGCCCACAAGCCGATCTCTTCGGCGGTGTGGCCGATGACCTGATGGGTGCCCCAGCCGAAAGTCTGGGTGAAGGCCGGGTTGATCTCAATGAATCGGCCGCTGTCCTGGCGGGTGACGCAGATCGGGTCGGGGCTGGCCTGGAACAGGCTGGCGAATTTTTCTTCCGAGCTGGTCAGGCGCTGTTCGCGTTCGACCTGGTCGGTGATGTCCAGCAAGGTGCCCGCCATGCGCAGCGGCTTGCCGTTTTCGTCGCGATACAGCCGGGCCCGGCTTTCAATGTAGCGCGACGTGCCGTTTTCCAGCTGGATCTGGTAGGTGATCTGGTAATTGCCGGCCGGGCCTTCGCGCAGGCTGCGGTAGGCCTGGCGCATGGTGCTGCGCTCAAGTTCCGGCACCCCCTCGAAGAAGGCCTCGAAAGACTCATGGAAGGGGACCGGCTCAAGGCCATGCAGCTCGGCAGCGCGAGCCGAGCCATAGAGCATGCCGCTGGGGATATGCCAGTCCCAGGTGCCCAGTTGGGCGGAGTCCAGGGCCAGGTCCAGGCGTTCCTGGCTGTCCTTGAGGGCTTGTTCGGCGCGTTTGCGTTCGCTGGTGTCGACAAAGGTGCTGAGCAGGCAGATCGTGCCTTCGAGTTCGATGTTCTGGGTGCTGAGGATGCCGTCGTGGATCTTGCCGCTGCTGGCGCGGAACTGCACCTCCATCGTCACCGGGCCACTGTTGCCCCGGGTGGCTTCCAGCACGGCATTGCGCTGCTGGGGGTTGGCCCACAGGCCCAGCTCGATGGTGGTCTTGTTGATGACCTGGTGGCCAGGCCAGCCGAGGATCTGCTCGAAGTGCTGGTTGACCTCATGGATCAGGCCGTCGGAGCGGCGGGTGAGCAGCACCACGTTGGGGCTCAGGTGAAACAGCGTGGCAAAGCGCTTCTCCGAATTGATCAGCGCGGTTTCCCGGTCGCGCTGGCGGGTGATTTCACGGATAACGCCAATCATCTGCGGGCGGCCCAGCTTGTCCTTGGCCAGGCTGCCGTTGATTTCCAGCCAGTGCAAGCTGCCGTCGGGCCAGCGAATGCGGTGGCGCAGGGCTTGCTCCACCGGCTCGCCGTTGATCACGGCATGAAAGGCCTGCAGGGTGCGGGCGCGGTCTTCGGCGGGCAGCAGTTCGAGATAGTCCAGGTCATTGGGCAAGGGTTGATCCGGGTCGAAGCCGAACAGTGCCTGGGTGCCGCGTGACCAACTGATTTGCCCGGTTTCTATGTCCCAGAACCAGGCGCCCAGGTGCGCGCCATTGAGCGCCGCCAACAATTGTGGGGCGTTCTCCCAGGTCTGCTCCGACGCCTGGGGGTCCGCCGCATGGATGCGTGGCAGGCGCGGAAAGCGGTTTGCTGATTTGGGCATCGGTACCAGACCTTTGGCAGGTGACGCGTCCTTGAGGGTCCTACTGACCGGGTTCTACCTCAATGGCTCAGGGGTGCCGAGCATGGCTGTCGAGCAGGGCCATGAAGGCTTTGGCGGCATTCGAGAGCGTTCGCTCGGTGTGCAGAATGTAGCCTAGCTGGCGGGACAGCTGTATGCCCGGCAAAGCGATAGGCGCAACCTGCTCATCGAGCATAGTACGTGGCAGCACACTCCACGCCAGGCCGATGGAAACCATCATCTTGATGGTTTCCAGGTAGTTGGTGCTCATGGCGATGTTTGGCGTCAGGCCCTGGGCCTCGAACAGCCGCTGGACGATGTGATGGGTAAAGGTATTACCCCCTGGAAACACCGCCGGGTGGTGGGCGACATCGGCAAGGCTCACTGAGCCATTGCGGGCCAGCAGGTGTTCCGGGGCGGCGACGAAATCCAGCGGGTCGTCCCAGACGGGCACCGCCTTGACCAGTGGGTGCGGCTCGGGCGCCAGGGTGATGACGGCAATTTCTGCGCGCCCATGGAGGATCTCGTCGTAGGCAGCTTCCGAATCCAGGAACTGTATATCCAGTGCTACCTCAGGGTATTGGCGGGTGAAGGCCCGTAGAACCGGGGGCAAACGGTGCAAGCCGATGTGGTGGCTGGTGGCGAGGGTCAGGCGTCCTGCCACTTCACCCGTGAGGTTGGTGAGGGCGCGGCGGGTGTCTTCCAGCACGTTGATGATCTGGTAGGCACGCGGCAGCAGGGCCCGGCCGGCTTCCGTGAGGTTGACCTCTCGCCCGAGGCGATCGAACAGGCGCAGGTCCAGCTGTTGCTCAAGCCCGGCGATACGTTTGCTGATCGCAGGTTGAGTCAGGTGCAGGCGTTCGCCAGCCCCCGAAAAGCTGCCGGTTTCAGCCACGGCAATAAAAGCGTTGAGGTTGGCGAGGTCCACGGCTCAGGTATTCCCTTGAGTTATCCAAAGCATAAAAATTATGAATTTGAGTTATTCAATCTACCGTCATAGCATCGTCCGTACAAGCCAAGGGGTTATTGGCATAGAAAGACGCTGATGAGGAACAGTCTGATGGCCGGCAAAACGCTCTACGACAAGCTCTGGGATTCGCATTTGGTCAAGCAGCGCGACGATGGTTCGGCGCTGATCTATATCGACCGTCATATCATTCATGAAGTGACGTCGCCGCAAGCCTTCGAGGGCCTGCGCCTGGCCAATCGCAAACCCTGGCGCATCGATGCCAACATCGCCACACCCGATCACAACGTGCCGACCACGCCTGAGCGCAAAGGCGGTATCGAGGCCATCGTCGACCAGGTGTCGCGCCTGCAGGTCCAGACCCTCGACGAAAACTGCGATGAGTACGGCATTACCGAATTCAAGATGAACGACGTGCGCCAGGGGATCGTCCACGTCATTGGCCCGGAGCAGGGTGCAACCTTGCCGGGCATGACCGTGGTCTGCGGCGACTCGCACACCTCCACCCACGGCGCCTTCGGTGCCCTGGCCCACGGCATCGGCACCTCCGAGGTCGAGCATGTGCTCGCCACCCAGTGCCTGGTGGCCAAGAAAATGAAGAACATGCTGGTGCGCGTCGAAGGCCAGTTGCCTTTCGGCGTTACCGCCAAGGACATCGTCCTGGCCGTGATCGGCAAGATCGGCACCGCAGGCGGCAACGGCCATGCCATCGAGTTTGCCGGCAGCGCCATTCGCGACTTGTCCGTCGAAGGCCGCATGACCATCTGCAACATGTCCATCGAAGCCGGTGCCCGGGTAGGCCTGGTGGCCACCGACGAGAAGACCGTCGAATACGTCAAGGGCCGTCCCTACGCGCCGAGTGGCGAGCAGTGGGCACACGCGGTAGAAGCCTGGAAAGACCTGGTTTCCGACGCCGATGCTGTGTTTGACACCGTGGTCGAACTCGATGCTGCGCAGATCAAGCCACAGGTCAGTTGGGGCACCTCGCCGGAAATGGTGCTGGCGGTTGACCAGTGCGTACCGGACCCGGCTGCCGAGGCCGACCTGGTCAAGCGCGGCTCCATCGAGCGCGCCTTGAAGTACATGGGCTTGAGCGCCAACCAGGCGATTACCGACATTCAGCTCGACCGGGTGTTCATTGGCTCCTGCACCAACTCGCGGATTGAAGACTTGCGTGCCGCTGCGGTGATCGCCAAGGGCCGCAAGGTGGCCTCGACCATCAAGCAGGCCATCGTGGTGCCGGGCTCGGGCCTGGTCAAAGCCCAGGCCGAAAAAGAGGGCCTGGACAAGATCTTCCTGGAAGCCGGCTTCGAGTGGCGTGAGCCCGGTTGCTCCATGTGCCTGGCGATGAACCCGGATCGCCTGGAGAGCGGCGAGCATTGCGCCTCGACCTCCAACCGCAACTTTGAAGGTCGCCAGGGTGCTGGTGGTCGTACCCATCTGGTGAGCCCGGCCATGGCCGCCGCCGCCGCAGTGACCGGTCGTTTTGTCGATGTACGTGAGTTGATCCAAGGGAGCGCAGCATGAAAGCCTTTACCCAGCACACCGGCCTGGTCGCGCCATTGGATCGCGCCAACGTCGACACCGACCAGATCATTCCCAAGCAGTTCTTGAAGTCGATCAAGCGCACCGGCTTTGGCCCCAACCTGTTCGACGAGTGGCGCTACCTGGATGTCGGCCAGCCGTACCAGGACAACAGCAAGCGTCCGAAGAACGCGGATTTCGTCTTGAACCACGACCGTTACCAGGGCGCCAGCGTGTTGCTGGCCCGTGAGAACTTCGGTTGCGGCTCCAGTCGCGAACACGCGCCATGGGCCCTTGAGGAATACGGCTTTCGCAGCATCATTGCGCCGAGCTATGCCGATATCTTCTTCAACAACAGCTTCAAGAACGGCCTGTTGCCGATCATCCTCAGCGATGAAGAAGTCGATGCGCTGTTCAAGCAAGTCGAGGCCGATCCTGGTTATCAGCTGACCATCGACCTGCAAGAGCAGACCGTCACCCGCCCGGACGGCAAGGTGTTGCGCTTCGAGATCGACGCGTTTCGCAAACACTGCTTGCTCAATGGCCTGGACGATATCGGCCTGACCCTGCAGGACAGCGATGCCATTGCCACCTTTGAAGCCAAGCACCGGGCCAGCCAGCCCTGGTTGTTTCGTGATGCTTGATTGCTGATGCCATCGCGGGGCAGGCCCGCTCCCACAATCCTGTAGGAGCGGGCTTGCCCCGCGACATGTTCCCGGAGACTGCAATGACCAGCACCACCCATACGGATGTCGTCCAGCGCCAGTTCGGCGAGCAAGCCAGCGCCTACCTGAGCAGTGCCGTACACGCCCAGGGCAGCGAGTTCGCCCTGTTGCAGGCCGAGCTTGCCGGGCAGGAGCAGGCGCGTGTGCTGGACCTGGGCTGCGGCGCCGGGCATGTCAGTTTCCACGTGGCGCCGCTGGTGCGTGAGGTGGTGGCCTACGATTTGTCGCAACAGATGCTCGACGTGGTAGCGACCACGGCTGCCGAGCGAAACCTGGCCAATATCGTCACCGAGTGCGGTGCTGCAGAGCGCCTGCCGTTCGCCGATGCAAGCTTTGACTATGTCTTGAGCCGTTACTCGGCACACCACTGGAGCGACTTGGGCCTGGCCCTGCGCGAAGTGCGACGGGTGCTCAAGCCGGGCGGGGTGGCGGCGTTCATCGATGTGATGTCGCCGGGCAGTCCGTTGCTCGACACCTATCTACAGAGTGTCGAAGTGATGCGCGACACCAGCCATGTGCGCGATTATTCGGCAGCCCAGTGGTTGCAACAGGTCAGCGAGGCTGGCTTGTACACCCGCAGTCACACGCGCCAGCGCTTGCGCCTGGAGTTCAGCTCCTGGGTCGAGCGCATGCGTACCCCGGATGTGATGCGCGGCGCCATACGCCATTTGCAGCAGGCGATGGGCGAAGAAGTACGGCAGTATTACCAGATTGAAGCCGACGGCTCGTTCAGCACCGATGTTCTGGTGCTCTGGGCCGAGTGCTGATTATTTTTCCGGCAGGCCAGTGCGGCGTGTCGCTTGAGTCGAACAAGAGGAACCCATGAGCAAACAGATTCTGATTCTCCCAGGTGATGGCATTGGTCCGGAAATCATGGCCGAGGCGGTCAAGGTACTGGAGCTGGCCAACGACAAGTTCCAGCTGGGCTTCAGCCTTTCCCACGACGTGATCGGCGGCGCTGCCATCGACAAGCACGGCGTGCCGCTGGCTGACGAAACCCTGGAGCGTGCGCGCCAGGCCGACGCCGTGCTGCTGGGCGCCGTGGGTGGTCCGAAGTGGGACAAGATCGAGCGCGATATTCGTCCTGAGCGCGGCCTGCTGAAAATTCGTTCGCAACTGGGTCTGTTCGCCAACCTGCGTCCGGCGATTCTCTACCCGCAATTGGCCGATGCCTCCTCGCTCAAGCCGGAAATCGTCGCTGGCCTGGATATCCTCATTGTCCGTGAGCTGACCGGCGGCATTTACTTCGGTGCTCCACGTGGCACCCGTGAGCTGGAAGGCGGCGAGCGCCAGTCCTACGACACGCTGCCGTACAGCGAGAGCGAAATCCGTCGCATTGCCCGCGTCGGCTTCGACATGGCTCGTGTGCGCGGCAAGAAACTGTGCTCGGTGGACAAGGCCAACGTCCTGGCGTCCAGCCAGCTGTGGCGCGAAATCGTCGAGGAAGTGGCCAAGGACTACCCGGATGTGGAGCTGTCCCACATGTACGTCGACAACGCCGCCATGCAACTGGTGCGTGCGCCCAAGCAGTTCGACGTGATGGTCACCGACAACATGTTCGGTGACATCCTGTCGGATGAAGCTTCCATGCTCACCGGCTCCATTGGCATGCTGCCGTCAGCCTCGCTGGACGCCAACAACAAGGGCATGTACGAGCCATGCCACGGTTCGGCACCAGACATCGCCGGCCAAGGCATCGCCAACCCGCTGGCAACCATTTTGTCGGTGTCGATGATGCTGCGTTACAGCTTCAATCAGCAGGCGGCTGCCGAAGCAATCGAACAGGCCGTCAGCCAGGTGCTGGATCAGGGGCTGCGCACGGGCGACATCTGGTCGGCCGGTTGCAGCAAAGTGGGTACGCAGGAAATGGGCGACGCAGTAGTCGCAGCGCTGCGGAATCTGTAATCTCTCGGGCCCGCTGCTGTTTTTCCTTGTGAAGCAGCGGCCCACTTTTTAGCAAAGGTGTAGTTGCGATGAAACGTGTAGGTCTGATCGGTTGGCGCGGTATGGTCGGTTCCGTGCTCATGCAGCGGATGCTGGAAGAGCAGGATTTTGATCTCATCGAGCCGGTGTTCTTCACCACCTCCAACGTGGGTGGCCAGGGTCCGGCTGTGGGCAAGGATATTGCTCCACTCAAAGACGCTTACAGCATTGAAGAGCTCAAGACCCTTGATGTGATCCTGACCTGCCAGGGCGGCGACTACACCAATGAGGTTTTCCCCAAGCTGCGCGAAGCCGGCTGGCAGGGCTACTGGATTGACGCCGCTTCCAGCCTGCGCATGCAGGATGACGCGGTCATCGTCCTGGACCCGGTCAACCGCAAGGTGATCGACCAGCAACTCGATGCCGGTACCAAGAACTACATCGGTGGCAACTGCACCGTCAGCCTGATGCTGATGGGCCTGGGCGGCCTGTTTGAAGCCGGCCTGGTCGAGTGGATGAGCGCCATGACCTACCAGGCAGCCTCCGGCGCCGGCGCGCAGAACATGCGTGAACTGATCCGCCAGATGGGTGCTACCCATGCGGCAGTGGCCGATGACCTGGCCAACCCGGCCAGCGCCATCCTCGACATCGACCGCAAGGTTGCCGAGGCCATGCGCAGCGAAGCCTACCCGACCGAGAACTTCGGTGTTCCCCTGGCCGGCAGCCTGATCCCGTGGATCGACAAGGAACTGCCGAACGGCCAGAGCCGCGAAGAGTGGAAGGCCCAGGCCGAGACCAACAAGATCCTCGGTCGCTTCAAGAGCCCGATTCCGGTCGACGGCATCTGCGTGCGTATCGGTGCCATGCGCTGCCACAGCCAGGCGCTGACCATCAAGCTGAACAAGGACGTGCCGATCGCCGATATCGAAGGCATGATCAGCCAGCACAATCCTTGGGTGAAACTGGTACCGAACCAGCGCGAAATCAGCATGCAGGAACTGAGCCCGACCAACGTCACCGGTACCCTGAACATTCCGGTGGGACGCCTGCGCAAGCTGAACATGGGGTCGCAGTACCTGGGCGCCTTCACCGTGGGCGACCAACTGCTGTGGGGCGCGGCCGAACCGCTGCGCCGCATGCTGCGGATCCTGCTGGAGCGTTGATCGCTGCAGTGAGATGAACCCAGAGCCCGTGCTGCCAACAGCACGGGCTTTTTCATTGCAGGAGCGGGCTTGCCCCGCGATCGCGAACGGTCTGGCACACCGCGATCGCGGGGCAAGCCCGCTCCTGCAAAGGTATTCCCCCGTCACAAATCCAAGTAAAGTGCCGCTCCCGCCGTTCCAGCAGAGGATTTTCCATGAGCCAGCCTATTGATATCGCCGTGATTGGTGCCACCGGAACAGTCGGTGAAACCCTTGTGCAGATTCTCGAAGAGCAGGACGTAGCCGTCGGAACCTTGCACTTGCTGGCCAGCAACGAATCGGCAGGCAGTGGTGTGATGTTTCGCAGCAAGAGCCTGCGGGTGCGTGAAGTCGACAGTTTCGACTTCAGCAAGGTCAAGCTCGCCTTCTTCGCCGCCGGGCCAGCGGTTACCCGCAGTTTCGCGCCCCGTGCCCAGGCCGCCGGTTGCACGGTGATCGACCTGTCCGGTGGTTTGCCTGCCGACCAGGCGCCAGCCATTGTTCCGGAAGCCAACGCCGGACGCCTGGATAACCTGCCAACGCCAGCCCAGGTCAGCAGCCCGAGCGCTGCAGCCGTGGCCCTGGCGGTTGCCCTCGCACCGCTGAAGGGCTTGCTCGATATCGAGCGTGTCCAGGTGACAGCTTGCCTGGCGGTTTCGGCTCAAGGTCGCGAGGCGGTCAATGAGCTCGCGCGGCAGACTGCGGAACTGCTCAATGCCCGCCCGCTGGAGCCGCGTTTCTTCGACCGCCAGATGGCGTTCAACGTGCTGGCCCAGGTCGGTGCCAACGATGCCCAGGGGCACGGTGTACTGGAGCGTCGCCTGGTTGAGGAGCTTCGTGAAGTGCTCGAGTTGCCGGCGCTGAAGATTTCCGTGACCTGCATTCAAGTCCCGGTGTTTTTCGGCGATAGCTACAGTGTGACCGTGCAGAGTCGTGAACCGGTCGACCTGGTTGCGGTCAATGCTGCGCTGGAAGCGGCTGACAGTATCGAGCTGGTGGAGGAGGGTGATTACCCGACGCCGGTGGGTGACGCAGTCGGCCAGGACGTGGTCTATGTTGGACGAGTACGCGGTGGGATCGACGAAGTTGAGCAACTCAATCTCTGGCTGACCACTGACAACGTGCGCAAAGGCGCGGCGCTGAACGCCGTGCAGCTGGCGCAATTGTTGATAAAACACATTGTGTAAAAGATACTTGCGGATAATTTTTACCCGATAATTCTCGGGTGGCCGGGGACGGTTCTATCAAAGGAAGAGGTCATGCTTCGAATTCGCAAACTGGTCTTAGCAATTGCCGCGGCGTCGGCGCTGTCGTCCGGTATGGCGCATGCCCTTGGCCTGGGTGAGCTGACGCTCAAGTCGGCGCAGAACCAGCCCCTGGACGCCGAGATCGAATTGCTCGATGTACGCGACCTGACGGCAGCCGAAATGGCGCCCAGCCTGGCGCCGCCCGAAGAGTTCGCCAAAGCCGGCATCGAACGCCAGGCCTACCTCAATGACCTGACCTTCACGCCGGTGATCAACCCGAACGGCAAAAGCGTGTTGCGGGTGACCTCGAGCCAGCCACTGCCGGCGCCGATGGTCAAGTTCATTGTCCAGGTGATGTGGCCGAGCGGGCGTCTGTTGCGTGACTACAGTGTGCTGGTCAATGCCTCTGCGCTGCCGGGCGCCAAGCCGGATTCGGCGATCACGCCGGCCACCAGCGCTGCCGCCAACTACACCACGGTGCGTCGTGACACACTGTGGGAAATTGCCTCCAAGGCCCGTCAGGGTGGATCGGTGCAGCAGACCATGCTGGCCATCCAGGCGTTGAATCCCGATGCCTTCATCAACGGCAACATCAACTTGCTCAAGACCGGCCAGGTCCTGCGCATGCCCGATCAACAGCAGATCGCCAGCATTCCCCAAAGCGAGGCGGTGACTGAAGTGGCCGAGCAGTATGCTGCCTGGCGTGAAGGCCGGCGCCTGGGGCCGCGGGCCCGGCAGCTGGACGCCACACGCCGGGAAGGCACCGAGGCCGCTCCGTCGCGAATCGCTGACCAGGACAACCTGCGCCTGGTCGCTCCAGGCAGCAAGGCTGCCAGTAACGGCAAGGGTGTCAGCGACAAGCTCGCGGTGGCCCAGGAAAGCCTCGACACTACCCGTCGCGACAATGCCGAACTCAAGGACCGCATGGCAGACCTGCAGAGCCAGTTGGGCAAGCTTGAGCGCCTGATCGCCCTCAAGAATGACCAGTTGGCCAGGCTCGAAGCCCAGGGCGCTGCCGGCGAACCGCCAGCCGTTCCCGCCGACTTGCAGCCCTCGCCCGAAGATGCCGTGGTCACGCCAGCACCGGCCGCGGTCGATACTGCGCCGGTTGAAGCACCGACACCGGCTCCGGCTGCCGATCAGCCCGCATCGACCAGCTCCGGCAAAATGCTCGATGACCTGCTTGCCAATCCTTTCCTGCTGGCGTTGATCGCCGGCTCTGCCTTCCTGGTGCTGCTGCTGTTGCTGTTGCTGCTGGCACGCAAGCGCAAGGCTGACCAGGAGGCTGAAAAGCATCTGCGCATGGCTCGCGCCCTGGCCGAAGAGGGTGATCGTGGACCGGAACTTGATCTGCCGCAGGACAGTTTCGACGGCCTGGAGGTAGAAGAGCCCAAGGTAACGCTGGCGCCAGCCGTGGTAGCCGCTTCTGCTGCCGCAGCCACTGCCGCCGAAGCGCCTGCCAGCGAGGTGAAGCCGGTCGAACCCGCTCAGCCGCAGCCGATGGCAGCACCCCTGGTTGCCCCGGCGGCGGACGCTGCGCCTGCGCCTACTGGCGATGCGCTACTCGATGAAGTGCAGCAGTGCATTGCCCAGGGACGCCTCAATCATGCAGTCAACCTGCTTGAGCCGGCCGTGGCCGCCGAGCCGCAACGCAGTGACTTGCGCTTGAAGCTGATGGAAGTCTACGGGCGCCAGGGTGATCGCGATGCTTTCGTGGCTCACGAACGCCAACTGATCGCCACCGGCCAGAATCATGCGGATGTCGAAGCCCTCAAGAGCCGGTTCCCGGCCATGGTGGCAGTGGCCGCCGCCGGCGGAATCGGGGCGGCGGCCCTGGCTGCCGAACTGGACGCCCAGTACGTTCAGGCCCTGCTCAACGACGAGCCGCAGGCAGACGTCGAACCTCAGCCGGAGCCGGAGCCGGAGCCTGAGGTAGAGGCGATTTCCGCTCAGGAGCCAGAACCAGAACCAGAGCTACAGCCAGAACCAGAGCCAGAACCAGAGCTGGAGCCGATTGTAGAGGATGACCTGGACAGCGCCTTCGACCTGAGCCTGGACGAAGATCTGCACGGCCTGGAGCTGGAAGAGCCGCCGCTGCTCGACGAAGCGGCGGTTGCAGTCGCTGAAGAAGTTGAGGCCGCGCCAGCGCCTGAGCTTGAGGCGCCGGTTGTCGAAGCGGAAGTTGTGGCGCCGGTCGAGCCGTTGGTTGAAGACGTCCCGGATCTGACCGATCTCGCTGACTTCGATCTCGATGTCGCAGGCGACCCGCCGGCCGTGCTGTCGGAAGGCGAGCCGGTGGATATCGCCGCCGAGCTTGCTGCGTTCGATGAGTCGATGCCGGAGTTTGACCCGCTGAGCGAGCTCGACCTGCCGGAAGACTTCGACTTGTCGCTGTCGCTGGACGATGAGTCCGATGCGGCCAAGCACTTCGCCTCGGAGCTCGATGACGTCAACGCCGAGCTCGACAAGCTGTCCCAGAGCCTGGAGCAACCCTCGATCGAGCCGCATTTCACTGCTGAAGACGCGGTTGTCAGCGACGACTTGAGTGATGACCTGGAGTTCGACTACCTGGGCGGCGCTGATGAGGCGGCAACCAAACTTGACCTGGCCCGGGCCTATATCGACATGGGCGACCATGACGGTGCCCGCGACATCCTCGACGAAGTCTGCAAGGAGGGCAGTGATGCCCAGCGCCAGGAAGCCGAAGAGATGCTTGCGCGTCTGGTCTGAGTCCTGCCTTTGAACGTCCGACGGCAGCCCGAGTGGCTGCCGTTGTCGTTATAATTCCCGCCATCTGCAAAATCGACAGGCTGTATCTTCTTGGAAATCATTGATAACACGGTTGCCGAATTGGCAGCCGAAGGCTTCTTCCGCATCGCCCTGGGCGTTGAATACAAGGGTTCGCGCTACCGCGGCTGGCAGCGTCAGGCCGATGGCGTGCTCAGTGTCCAGCAGACGCTGGAAGAGGCGTTGTCCAGAGTGGCCGATTCGCCTGTGACCTTGCTGTGTGCCGGGCGAACCGATGCCGGTGTTCACGCCTGCGGCCAGGTGGTGCATTTTGACACCCAGGCCGTGCGCAGCATGAAAGCCTGGACCATGGGCGCCAATATCAACTTGCCTCACGACATCAGCGTGACGTGGGCCAAGGAGATGCCGGCGCATTTTCATGCCCGCTTCAAGGCCATCGCCCGGCGCTATCGTTATGTGATCTACAACGACCAGATCCGTCCGGCACACATGGGCCAGGAAGTGACCTGGAATCACCGGCCGCTGGATGTCGAGCGCATGGCCCTGGCTGCCCAGTATCTGGTCGGTACCCATGACTTCAGTGCTTTCCGCGCCGGCCAGTGCCAGGCCAAGTCGCCCATCAAGAACATCCATCACCTGCGGGTGACCCGCCACGGCAAGATGATCGTGCTCGATATCCGTGCCAGCGCCTTCCTGCACCATATGGTGCGCAACATCGCCGGCGTGCTGATGACGATCGGCGCCGGCGAGCGTCCGGTGGAGTGGGCCAGGGACGTGCTGGAGAGTCGTGAGCGGCGTACCGGCGGGGTGACCGCGCATCCGTTCGGCCTGTACCTGGTGCAGGTGGAGTACCACGACGAGTTCGCGTTGCCCGAGCGTTACATCGGTCCGCACTTCCTCTCCGGCTACGAAGCATTGGCGGCTGACGACCCGCAAGCCATTTGCTAACATCCGGGGCTTTCCGGATCAGCTGAGGTTCACAGGTCATGAGCGCCGTTCGCAGCAAAATCTGCGGTATTACCCGCATCGAGGATGCGCTGGCCGCAGCCGAGGCGGGCGCCGACGCCATTGGCCTGGTGTTCTATGCAAAGAGCCCGCGGGCGGTGGATGTGCAACAGGCGCGGGCAATCATTGCCGCCTTGCCGCCGTTCGTGACCACCGTGGGCCTGTTCGTCAATGCCAGCCGCTGCGAACTCAGCGAAATCCTCGAGGTCGTACCGCTGGACCTGCTGCAGTTCCACGGTGATGAAACCCCTGCCGATTGCGAAGGCTACAACCGGCCCTGGATCAAGGCTCTGCGGGTGCGCCCGGGGGATGACCTGGAGGCGAGCTGCAAGCTGTACAGCCGGGCCAGCGGGATTCTGCTCGATACCTATGTTGCCGGCGTGCCGGGCGGTACGGGCGAGGCATTCGACTGGTCGCTGATTCCCGAGAAGCTGAGCAAGCCGATTATCCTGGCGGGCGGCCTGTCGCCGGACAATGTCGCCAGCGCCATCACCCAGGTTCGCCCCTATGCGGTAGACGTCAGTGGTGGGGTAGAGCAGGCCAAGGGCATCAAGGATGCAGCGCGCATCGAGGCGTTCATCAAGGCGGTGAAACAGGCGTGATAACGTCTGCTGCTGCGGATGTGACGGCTGGTCGCGCGCCATCGTCCATAACTTTCGCAGCCCGGTGCTGCCGGATCGCGCCCAAGGGCCGGTCGAAATTATCGGGTGACGCCCCAGGCGTTGCCCTTACAGGTTGACGATGGAGCGGTATCGGGGCGACTCGCTGTACGCGAGGCGCCAGGGCCGGCCCATCATCGCGTCATACACGAATTGAGCTCAAGGGCATACGCGTGACCAGGCAGCCAAAGCCTGCCGGTCGCCGCTACTGGAGAAAGAAAGCATGAGCAACTGGTTAGTAGACAAACTGATCCCTTCGATCATGCGTTCCGAGGTGAAGAAGAGTTCGGTGCCTGAAGGGCTGTGGCACAAGTGCCCGTCCTGCGAGGCCGTGCTGTATCGTCCGGAGCTGGAAAAGACCCTGGATGTCTGCCCCAAGTGCAACCATCACATGCGCATCGGCGCCCGCGCCCGTATCGACATCTTCCTGGATGCCGAAGGCCGTGCCGAGCTGGGTGCAGATCTTGAGCCGGTCGACCGCCTGAAGTTCCGCGACGGCAAGAAGTACAAGGATCGCCTGACGGCTGCGCAGAAGCAGACCGGCGAAAAAGACGCCCTGATTTCCATGAGCGGTACCCTGTTGGGCATGCCGGTCGTGGTCAGCGCCTTCGAGTTCTCCTTCATGGGTGGCTCGATGGGTGCCATCGTCGGTGAGCGCTTTGTTCGTGCTGCCAACTACGCCCTGGAAAACCGCTGCCCGATGGTCTGTTTCTCGGCCTCCGGCGGTGCGCGCATGCAGGAAGCGTTGATCTCGCTGATGCAGATGGCCAAGACGTCGGCGGTGCTGGCACGTCTTCGCGAAGAAGGCATTCCTTTCATTTCGGTACTGACCGACCCGGTCTACGGCGGTGTGTCGGCTAGCCTGGCGATGCTCGGCGATGTGATCGTCGGTGAGCCAAAAGCCCTGATCGGTTTTGCCGGTCCGCGCGTGATCGAGCAGACCGTGCGTGAAAAGCTGCCGGAAGGCTTCCAGCGCAGCGAGTTCCTGCTGGAGCACGGCGCCATTGACCTGATCATCCCGCGTCAGGAGCTGCGTCCGCGCCTGGGTAACCTGCTGGCGCAAATGATGGGCCTGCCGACGCCGAAATTCGTCGCACCCGTCATCGAGCCGATCGTCGTACCGCCGGCGCCTGCCACCGTATGACCCAACGTACCCTTGGCGACTGGCTCGCCTATCTCGAGCAGTTGCACCCCTCGGCCATCGACATGGGCCTGGCGCGTTCGCAACAGGTTGCAGCCAGGCTCGGGCTGGACAAGCCGGCGCCACGGGTCATTACCGTGACCGGTACCAACGGCAAGGGCTCGACCTGCGCCTTTGTGGCCGCCTTGCTGCGCGCCCAGGGGCTCAAGGTCGGGGTCTACAGCTCGCCGCACCTGCTGCGCTACAACGAGCGGGTGCAGATCGACGGCGAAGAAGCGGCCGACGAGCAGTTGTGCGAAGCCTTTGCTGCCGTCGAAGCAGCCCGTGGCGACATCTCCCTGACCTACTTTGAAGCCGGCACCCTGGCGGCATTCTGGCTCTTCAAACAGTCGGCACTGGATGCCGTGGTGCTTGAAGTCGGCCTGGGCGGGCGCCTGGATACCGTCAATATTGTCGATGCCGATGTGGCGCTGGTCACCAGCATCGGCGTCGATCATGTCGACTACCTGGGAGATACCCGGGAGTTGGTAGCCTTTGAAAAGGCCGGGATCTTCCGCCAGGGCAAGCCGGCCCTGTGTGGTGACCTCAATCCGCCGCAGCCGCTGCTGGATAAAGCCCGTGAACTGGCGTGCCCGTTCTTCCTGCGCGGTCGTGATTTCGACCTGGCCAGTACTGATCAGTATTGGCAGTGGCGGGGTGTGGATAGTCGTGGTCAGGTAGTGGAGCTGCACGACCTGCCATTGCTCGACTTGCCGATGGAAAATGCCGCCCTGGCGCTGCAGGCCTATTTGCTGCTGGACCTGCCTTGGGATGCCGGGCAGATCGCTGCAGCGTTGCAGTCCACGCGCATGGTCGGCCGACTGGATCGTCGGACTTTTCGCTGGCAGGGCAAGGATTTGACTATCCTCATGGATGTCGGACACAACCCTCATGCCGCCGAGTATCTGGCCCAGCGCCTGGCCAGCCGGCCGGTGAAGGGCAAGCGCCTGGCGGTGTTCGGCCTGCTGGCCGACAAGGACCTTGCCGGTGTGGTGCAGCCGTTGCTCGGTCAGGTCCAGGCATGGGCTGTTGCCCCGCTGGATACCGCTCGCAGTCGACCGGCAACTGAGCTCGAAGCAGCGCTGACTCGTCTAGGGGCTGATGTTGTGTCGTACGCCAGCGTGGCAGCGGCCCTGGAAGGGCAGAGCACACTGGCGACGGCGGATGATGAAATCCTGCTGTTCGGATCGTTTTTCTGTGTCGGTGAAGCCCTGCAGTGGCTGAGCGGGCAGGCCACGGAGGATGGGGCAAATGGCATTGCTGGATAAAGTGGTCAAGCAGCGTATGGTCGGTGCGCTGGTGCTGGTGGCGCTGGCGGTGATTTTCCTGCCGATGCTGTTCACCCGCGAAGACGAAATGCGCCAGGTGCGCGTCGAGGCCCCCGAGGCGCCGGCAGCACCGAACATGGCGCCGGTGCAGGTCGAGCCTGTGCCAGTGCCGGAGCCTCAGGTATTGCCTGAAGAGCAGCCCGTCATCGTCGAGGAGTCCACCGCACCTGCCCAGGCACCGAATACGCCGATTACTTCAGTGCCGACTGCAGCGCCTGCGCCCGCAGCAGAGCCTGTGGTTGCCGCCAAGGCTGCCACGCCACCGCCTGCGGTCAAGCCAGAAGCCAAGCCGGCGGCGCCTGTTGCCAGTGCGGCCAAGCCTGCCCAGGGCAAGATCGACGCCAACGGCCTGCCGATCAGTTGGTCGGTGCAGTTGGCCAGCCTGTCCAGTCGAGCGGGTGCCGACAAGCTGCAGGCGACCCTGCGCAGTCAGGGCTACAACGCCTATATCCGCTCGGCGGGTGGCATGAATCGCGTGTATGTCGGGCCCTTGATCGAGCGAGCCGAAGCCGAGCGCCTGCGTGGCGTGATCAGCCGCCAGCAAAAGCTCAACGGTATCGTGGTGCGTTTCCAGCCCGAGCGCGGCTGAATGCTTGTCGCCCGGCCAGCGCCGGGCGGCAAATCACTGCTTACCGACAGCCCGCCGCTCTGGTAAAATGCGCCGCCTTATCCGTTTGCAGGCAACACTGTGGCATTTACCTGGGTCGACTGGGCGATTTTCGCGATCATCGCCATTTCTTCGCTGATCAGTCTCAAGCGCGGCTTTGTCAAAGAGGCCTTGTCGCTGCTTACCTGGATCATCGCCGGTGCCGTGGCCTGGATGTTCGGTGGTTCGCTGTCGCAGTACCTGGAAGCCTATATCCAGACGCCTTCGGCACGGGTCATCGCTGGATGCACCATTCTTTTCGTCGCCACCCTGCTGGTGGGGGCAATGATCAACTTTCTCATCGGCGAGCTGATTCGCGTCACCGGGCTTTCCGGGACCGACCGCTTCCTGGGCATGGCCTTCGGTGCCGCCCGTGGGGCCTTGCTGGTGGTAGTGGCCGTCGGGCTGTTGAGCCTGGGGCCGGTACAGCAGGATCAGTGGTGGCAGGAGTCTCGCCTGGTGCCACAATTTCTATTGGTGGCTGACTGGTCAAAAAACCTCATTCTGGGGTTCACCAGTCAGTGGCTAGCCAGCGGGATCAGCGCACCGGCTGATCTCCCGTTCAAGGATCAGCTTCTGGGGCCCAAAACGCCTTGAAAGCTGCTCAGTCCAGTTTCATTAAGTAGGGGTTGCGTCGCATGTGTGGCATCGTCGGTATCGTCGGTAAGTCGAACGTCAATCAGGCGCTGTATGACGCGCTAACCGTCCTCCAGCACCGCGGCCAGGACGCTGCCGGTATTGTGACCAGCCATGATGGCCGGTTATTCCTGCGCAAGGACAATGGTCTGGTCCGTGATGTGTTCCAGCAGCGCCATATGCAGCGCCTGGTGGGCCACATGGGCATCGGTCACGTGCGCTACCCAACAGCGGGCAGCTCGACCTCGGCTGAAGCCCAGCCGTTTTATGTCAACTCGCCCTACGGCATCACCCTGGCGCACAACGGCAACCTGACCAACGTTGAACAGTTGGCCAAGGAGATCTACGAGTCCGACCTGCGCCACGTCAACACCAGTTCCGACTCCGAAGTCCTGCTCAATGTCTTCGCCCATGAGCTGGCGGTGCGTGGCAAGCTGCAGCCGACCGAAGAAGACGTGTTTGCCGCAGTGACCGACGTGCACAACCGTTGTGTCGGTGGTTACGCCGTGGTGGCGATGATCACCGGTTACGGTATTGTCGGCTTCCGCGATCCTCATGGCATTCGCCCGATCGTCTTCGGCCAGCGTCACACCGACGAAGGCGTGGAGTACATGATCGCCTCCGAAAGCGTTTCCCTGGACGTGCTCGGCTTCACCCTGATCCGCGATCTGGCGCCGGGCGAAGCGGTGTACATCACTGAGGAAGGCAAGCTGCACACGCGTCAGTGCGCCGTGAACCCACAGCTGGCCCCGTGCATCTTCGAGCACGTCTACCTGGCCCGTCCTGACTCGATCATCGACGGTGTCTCGGTGTACAAGGCGCGCCTGCGCATGGGCGAGAAGCTGGCCGAGAAAATCCAGCGCGAGCGTCCGGACCATGACATCGACGTGGTCATCCCGATTCCCGACACCAGCCGTACCGCTGCACTGGAATTGGCCAACCACCTGGGCGTCAAGTTCCGCGAAGGCTTCGTCAAGAACCGCTACATCGGCCGTACGTTCATCATGCCCGGCCAGGCGGCGCGCAAGAAATCGGTCCGCCAGAAGCTCAACGCCATCGAGCTGGAATTCCGCGGCAAGAACGTGATGCTGGTGGATGACTCCATCGTCCGTGGCACCACCTGCAAGCAGATCATCCAGATGGCCCGCGAAGCTGGCGCCAAGAACGTCTACTTCTGCTCCGCAGCCCCGGCTGTGCGCTACCCCAACGTCTACGGCATCGACATGCCGAGCGCTCATGAACTGATCGCCCACAACCGCAGCACCGAGGATGTCGCCGAGCTGATCGGCGCCGACTGGCTGGTCTACCAGGACCTGCCGGACCTGATCGAGGCTGTTGGCGGTGGCAAGATCAAGATCGAGCATTTCGACTGCGCCGTGTTCGACGGTAAGTACGTTACCGGCGACATCGACGAGGCCTACCTGGACAAGATCGAGCAGGCGCGCAACGACGCCTCCAAGGTCAAGAACCAGGCGGTCAGCGCCATCATCGACCTGTACAACAACTGATTTAGGAGCAGCGGCATGACACAGGAATGGGATGCCGGGCGCCTGGACAGCGACCTCGAAGGGGTCGCTTTTGACACGCTGGCGGTACGCGCCGGCCAGCATCGCACGCCGGAGGGTGAGCACAGCGATCCGCTGTTCTTCACCTCCAGCTACGTGTTCCGTACAGCGGCTGATGCCGCTGCGCGGTTCGCCGGCGAGGTTCCAGGCAACGTCTATTCACGCTACACCAACCCCACCGTACGCGCGTTTGAAGAGCGCATCGCCGCCCTGGAAGGTGCCGAGCAGGCAGTGGCTACGTCCACTGGCATGTCAGCGATCCTGTCCACGGTAATGGCCTTGTGCAGCGCTGGCGATCACGTGCTGGTCTCCCAGAGCGTGTTTGGCTCGACCATCAGCCTGTTCGAGAAGTACTTCAAGCGCTTCGGTGTCGAAGTCGACTACGTTCCTCTGGTGGATCTCGCCGGTTGGGAACAGGCAATCAAGGCCAACACCAAGCTGCTGTTCGTCGAGTCGCCGTCCAACCCGCTGGCCGAGCTTGTGGATATCTCGGCGCTTGCCGAGATCGCCCATGCCAAGGGCGCCCAGTTGGTGGTCGACAACTGCTTCAGCACCCCGGCCTTGCAGCAACCGCTGAAGCTGGGTGCCGACATTGTCGTGCATTCGGCTACCAAGTTCATCGACGGCCAGGGCCGTTGCATGGGGGGTGTGGTTGCCGGGCGCAGCGAGCAGATGAAAGAAGTTGTGGGCTTCCTGCGCACCGCAGGGCCGTCCCTGAGCCCCTTCAACGCCTGGATTTTCCTCAAGGGCCTCGAAACCCTGAACCTGCGCATGCGCGCCCACTGTGCCAACGCACAGGCCCTGGCCGAGTGGCTGGAGCAGCAGGACGGCATCGAGAAGGTTCATTACGCTGGTCTCGAAAGCCATCCGCAGCATGAGCTGGCCAAGCGTCAGATGAGCGGCTTCGGTGCAGTGGTGAGCTTTGAGGTCAAGGGCGGCAAAGAGGGCGCCTGGCGCTTCATCGACGCCACCCGGCTGATTTCGATCACGGCCAACCTGGGCGACAGCAAGACCACCATCACCCACCCGGGCACCACCTCCCACGGCCGTCTGTCGCCGCAGGAGCGTGAGGCCGCCGGCATTCGCGACAGCCTGATCCGCGTGGCCGTGGGTCTGGAAGATGTCGTTGACCTGAAGGCCGACCTGGCCCGCGGTCTGGCGGCGCTGTGATCGACTGGTCAGCGGGTGACAGCAGCCATAACGGCCGCGTCGCCCTGGTGACCGGTGCGGCGCAAGGCATCGGCCTGGGCATTGCTGCCTGGCTGATTGCCGAGGGCTGGCAAGTGGTACTCACCGATCTTGATCGTGCGCGCGGCGCCAAGGCCGCCAAGGTGCTGGGTGACAACGCCTGGTTCATTGGCATGGATGTCGCTGACGAGGGTCAGGTCAAGACCGGCGTGGCCGAGGTGCTCGGCCAGTTCGGTCGCCTCGATGCGCTGGTGTGCAATGCCGCCATCGCCGATCCGCACAACACCACTCTGGAAACCCTCAGCCTTGCGCACTGGAATCGTGTGCTGGCGGTCAACCTGGGTGGGCCCATGTTGCTGGCCAAGCACTGTGCGCCGTATCTGCGCGCTCATGGCGGCGCCATCGTCAACCTGGCCTCGACCCGCGCGGCCCAATCCGAACCCGACACAGAAGCCTACGCGGCGAGTAAGGGCGGCCTGCTGGCCCTGACGCACGCTCTGGCGGTGAGCCTGGGGCCGGAGATCCGCGTGAACGCTGTGAGCCCTGGCTGGATCGACGCACGTGATCCGTCCCAGCGCCGCGCCGAGCCACTGACCGAAACCGACCACGCCCAGCATCCAGCGGGCAGGGTGGGGACAGTGGAGGATGTAGCCGCCATGGTTGCCTGGTTGTTGTCACGCAATGCCGGCTTCGTGACTGGCCAGGAGTTCGTGGTCGACGGCGGCATGACCAAGAAGATGATCTACGCCTAGCGGCTAGCTGACAGTGTGCTGTTGATTCTGCTTTTTCTTACCGCTTACAACTTCAAGCTTGCCGATGCTTTTTTCACCTAATTGAAAAAAACTTCAATCAGAGTATTGACTTAGCATCGATACCTGCGTAAATTTCGCCACCTCAGCGAAGCACACGGGTGATTAGCTCAGCCGGGAGAGCATCTGCCTTACAAGCAGAGGGTCGGCGGTTCGATCCCGTCATCACCCACCACTTCCTGAGATGTTCCTGACCCGACACTTTCGCAAGAAGGTGTTACCAGAGAGGAACCGGACGCAAGTCCATATGCGCAGCGGTAGTTCAGTCGGTTAGAATACCGGCCTGTCACGCCGGGGGTCGCGGGTTCGAGTCCCGTCCGCTGCGCCACTTTTCTCCAGATCGGTTGAATGACCGGTTTGAGGTCGGAAGGCACTTAAGCCTTCAGGCCAGATCCCAGTTTCAAACAGGCGAAAGTCTGTGTGATACGCAGCGGTAGTTCAGTCGGTTAGAATACCGGCCTGTCACGCCGGGGGTCGCGGGTTCGAGTCCCGTCCGCTGCGCCATATTTGCTTCGAGGCCCTTGAACTCCTCGAAGTAGCAAAAAGAGCGACCTAAGGTTCGCTTTTTTTGTGCCTGAGACTAGCGGAGGTTTCGCAGCCAGGCTTGCACGACACGCAGCGGTAGTTCAGTCGGTTAGAATACCGGCCTGTCACGCCGGGGGTCGCGGGTTCGAGTCCCGTCCGCTGCGCCATACAGCAACAAAGAAAGCGACCTTAGGGTCGCTTTTTTTGTGCCCGCAATTACGCCCTGAACAGCACGGGCCCCGTCGAAACCAGGCGCAGGTGTCGATGAATTTTCCGCAGTGATTGACCGGCTGTGGTTTCAGTGATCCGCCGATGTGATGCACAATAGGCGCCGACCGTTTTACTCAGGATTTGCAATGTCAAAGTCAACCGTCTTCAGTGCGCTCGGGCTGGCCCTGGTGCTGGCGGGTGTTTCCGGCTGTTCTTCCAAGAAAGCTGCCATCTACGAACACGAGAATTTCGACGACTCGGGAACCTTTTCGCGCAACTTCCCGGTCAGCGAAGCAGGTTCGTGTGAAGCCGCCCGCCGTGCCTTGCTCAGCCAGGGCTACATCATCACCAGTAGCGGTGCCGGCCAGGTCAATGGCAACAAGAGCTTCCAGCAGACAGGCGATTCGCACCTGCAAATCAGCTTCAACGTGGTTTGCGCCCCCGACAGTGGTGATGCCAAGCGTTCGACCATGTTCGCCAACGCCCTGCAGGACCGTTATGCCCTGAAAAAATCCAACACCTCCGCGAGCCTCGGGGTAGGGGTGCTGGGTTCGGTGTCGATGCCCATCGGCTCCTCCGACGACTCCATGGTCAAGGTCGCCAGCGAAACGGTGACCTCGGCCAAGTTCTACGAGCGTTACTTCGCCCTGGTCGAGAGCTTCCTGCCTAAGGAACAGAAGAAAAAGGCGGCACCGAAAAAGGCTGTCGAACAGCCTGCGCCTGAGTTGGGCATCCCTGAGCCTGCGCCTGCTGACTTGACGCCAACCGATGCGGCCGCACCGGCCCCAGCCCCAGCCCCGGAAGCTTCTGTGGCGCCACAGGCCAGCGAACCGGCACCCGTCCAGCAGCCAGCAGCTGCGGAGGCTGCACCGGCCCCTGTAGTCGACGACAGCAAGGGTTCGATGCCAGTTGCACCGCCGGCTGAGGCCGCGCCGATCAGCGCCGAGCAGCCGGCCCCGGCAGCGGCTGAGCCGGTACCGACCGTTGCCCCGCTTGCGCCTGTCAGTAATCCTGAGCAGGCGCCGCTGTAAAGGCGGATAAAATCTTCATCTGCTGCTACGTTGTTTTGATAAGCGTCATTGTCATTTTTCTTTCATCGCGGCACTTTAGGCTCGATAACGAATCAATGACATGAATGAAAAAACGACGGAGCAGACGATGGACGACTATCAAGAAGAACTACTCGAATTGCACGCCTTGGAGCTTGATCCGCCCGAGCCTGCCGAAGACGCCACCGAGCTGTAGTTTCAGCCGGTACGCCGCTGGCTGCGGCGAAACTCTCCCGGGGTGATGCTGTTCCAGCGCTTGAACGCGCGCTGGAAGGCTTCAGCCGAAGCAAATCCCAGCAAATAGGCGATCTCGCCAAAGGCCAGCTCCGTGTCACGGATGTAGGTCATGGCCAGATCGCGCCGCGTATCGTTGAGGATGGCGCGAAACTGCGTGCCTTCCTCGGTCAGCTTGCGTCGCAGTGTCCAGGTGGGCAGTTGCAGATGACGCGCCACTTCTTCCAGATCCGGTTCCCGTCCGCCATTGAGCAGCGGCCCCAGCAGGTGAGCTATGCGCTCGCCCAGGCTGCGAATCCGCGTGCGCTGCTCCAGCTCCGCCTCACACAGGTTCAGCAGGTGCTGCCAGGTACTGGGGCAATGCGCCGGATTGCTCAGCCCAAGGCTTGCTCGGCTCAGGCGCAGTTGATTGGTCTGGGCGCCAAAGTGCACCGGGGTGCTGCACAGCGCCTGATAGTGCGAGGCATAGGCGGGCGCCTCGAATTCGATTTCCACCCGGTCGGCCAGCAGGGGCGTACCGGCCAGGTTCGACAGCTGGGCCAGCCAGCCAGACAGCAGCGAATCCACGACAAAGCGGTTGTAGGTGTTGTAGGGGCTGATGGAGTAGAAACGCAGCCAGGCACCGTTGCCGTCTTCGTGAAAGCTTGAGCGGCCACGGTAGTTTGAGGCGTACAGCGGTTCAAAACGCAGCAGCGTGCGTGCCGCGTCGCCGACGGTCGGCGCCTGGGCCGCCGTGACGCCGGCCAGGCCCGCCTGGCTCAAGCGGCTGAGGCGGCCCATCTGCAGGCCCAGTGCCGGGTCGCCGGTCAGCTCAATGGCGGCATGGCCCAGGTGCATGTAGCGCGGGATGGACAATCGTCCACCCGCTTCAGCCAGGCGCACAGTATCGAGCCCATAGCGCTTCAGAAGCGCTGTGGGCTCGATGCCGTGTTGCTTCAGTGCATCTTCAAGGCTCTGGACAAAACCCACCGAGAGATCACCCAGGCGCATCCGTGGGCGGGTCATGGCCGGGCTACAGCCACAAGTTGAGCAAACGAGCGCCGTGGGCGCTGTTGCCGTTGAGGTTCAGCCCGTCGCGGTTGGCAAAGCCCTGACCGTCGGCGACGACATCCCAGAAGCGTCCGCGCAGAAACACGCTCATGCTGCTCATGCCCCCGGGGTTGGCGTTCAAGGTCAATTGCTGCCAGGCCCGGGCTTCGCTGACTTCACCCGGCTTGAACGGCAGTGTGGCCGCCAGAGGCTGGTGACGGTTGCCGCGCCAGGGGCCGTTCCAGCTGTCCTTGCCGCCCAGGAACGCCGGATTGGCAATGAACTGCGCCGATTGGTTGGCCAGTTGTTGCTGGTTGCTCGGGTACCAGCTGTCGCTGCCGATCAGCACGCCCAGGCGTCCGGCCGGGGTCTGCAGCACTTGCGGGGGCTGGTCGGTGCCGCTGTCGATGTAGCGCCGCACGTCGCCGTCAGGGTGCTGTTGAAGTTGCGGCTGGCCGAGCACCGAACCGTCCCCGGCGAACACCAGGGTGCTGTTGTACAGCGCGCCGGTGCCGACCTGGAGGGTGCCGTGTTCCACATAGGGGGAGGGCAGCACGATGGAACCTGCCACCAGCGTGACGCCAAACTCCTTGGCCAGGCCGCCGAAAAGTTGCTGGTAGTCATTGGCCATCTGCTGCGCCTTCATGCGCAGGTGGGCATCGGCGCGCCAGTCATCGCCTTCGGCGCCCAGCATGGCCAGGCCATAACGGATCGGGTTGCTGAGCTCCAGCCACTGCCAGGCCTCGCGTCGCTCGGTGACCTGGTACAGCTCGTTCTTCTCGCCCCGAGCCCACAGCCAGGTGCCGATGTGCTCGGGCAGGATGACAATGGTGCGGGCATTGATCAGGCCCTGGGTGCGCGCCTGTTCCAGATAGGCCGCCAACTTGCGGTGCAGGCGATGCAGGTTCTGGTAGTCACCCGGGTACAGCTGCGGCTCGACCCCAAGCAAATTGCCTTTGCCCGCGGGGGTGCCTTCGCTCAGGGCCAGCTCGATACGCAAATCCGACAGGTAATGCCCCGCCGGCCGCTGCTCGGTCCAGAACCCGTAGCCGCTCATCGCAGCAATGACAACCAGCGCCAGGGCGCTCAACAGAATTTTTCGCATGGCGATAGTTTGCACTGAAATTCGACAGAGCAATACCGCAGATCAATGGCATAACGGCGGGTTTTAACGCGGAGCCTGTGATTGTCCCGCAAGACATTGAGTGTGCGGATGCTTCAAATGAAATACATTCGCATTTATACTCCCCGGCACTTTTCTCCAACCCAGGCTCTTGTCCTTTCCTTCGCGCAGGTCATCGTGCAGGTCGACCCTCCCAAGCCATCACTGCTCACTACGCTGGTTCGTCATTACGAAGAGCTGGTGGATCACGTTCGCCGACGTTTTGGCGAACGGGTCTTCGCACGCGATGTGGTGCATGACCTGTGCATCCAATTGCTCGAAAAGGATGAAAAGGACGATGTGCGCTCGCCCCTGGCGTTGCTGCGCAAAATCGCCCACGACACGGCCGTCACGCGCTATCGCAGCGATCGTCGGCGCGAGGCCTGGATGGTGGCGGTGCCAGTGTTGCCGGAGGTCGCCAGCGCTGCGCCGAGCCAGCAACGCCATCTTGAGGGCGCCAGGGCCCTGGAGTTGCTGACCGAAGCGATTGCCCAGCTGCCGCCGCGTTGCCAGATGGTGTTCGTCATGCACAAGGTGCACGAGTTGCCCCAGGCCGAGGTGGCCGAGCGCATGGGCATTTCCCTGAAAACGGTAGAGAAGCACCTTCGCCTGGGCATGAGCGCTTGCCGGGAGCACCTGGGTGCCGAGGTATTGTCATGAGCCGGGCCCCGCGCAATGCCAAGGACTACAGCCAGGAAGACGAGGCAATCGCCCGCTTTCGTGAAGACCTCAAGCAGCGTTTTCCGCTGCCCGCGCCCACCCCGGCCAAGAAAAAGCGCACAACGGCCAAGGCCCTTGGCGTGCTGTTGCTGGCAATGGCTGCCGGCGCGGCCTGGGTCGATCCGGCCTACCACGCCCAGCACGTCGCCAGCCAGGTCGGTCAGCGCCAGGCGCTGCAACTGGCCGATGGCAGTACGGTCCTGCTCGACAGCGACAGCGAGATGACGGTCAGTTGGCACCTGCGCACGCGCCAGGTCACGCTGACAAGGGGCCAGGCGCTGTTTGACGTCGCGCCGATGGTGTACCGCCCGTTCCTGGTCGATGCCGGGTCGGCCGCGGTGCGGGTGGTGGGGACTCGCTTCAACGTCAATCGGCTTGAGCAAGAGGTGCAGGTCACCGTGGCCGAAGGCAAGGTGGCTGTTCGGGGAGGTGCCACCGACGCGCTCGCGCTACTCGAACCCGGCCAGCAATTGCGCGTGCGCCAAGGCGTCCCGGGCCCGGTGACAACGGTCAACGCCGACGATGTCAGCGCCTGGAAAGACAGCCGGCTGGTGTTTGAAAGCACTCCGCTGGCCGAGGTGATCGCCACGCTCCAGCGCTACCGCCGCCAGCCGATCACGCTCATGGAGCCGAATCTCGCCCGCCTGCCGGTGTCCGGTGTGTTCGACAGCAACCACGTTGAGCGTCTGCTGGCGCTGTTGCCCGGCATCTTGCCCCTAAGTGTCACCACCGCACCCGATGGAGCGGTGCGAATCAATGCCCATGACCGGAAAAAATAGTTTTCGACAGAGGTAGGGTTTCGCGGCGCGGTTGGCGGCTATCTCCATGCAACCTTAATCCGTGGAGAATAAAAACGTGAGTCAGCCCCTCCTGCGTGCGCCTGTGCGCCTATCCTTGCTGGCCAGCAGCCTGCTGCTCAGCCAATGGTCGTTGGCGCAATCTGCACCGGTCGATTTCGATGTTCCAGCCACATCGCTGGAGAAATCCCTCAATGCCGTAGCCCGCCAATCCTCGGCACAGATCCTGTTTGCCAGCGAAATCACGGCCGGCAAGAGCGCACCGGCGTTGCACGGCCGCTATACCTTGCAGGAAGCCCTCGAACGGCTACTGGGCAAGAGCGGGCTGACCGCCCAGGAGCGAGACGAACACACGTACCTGGTGGTGCCGAGCGGCTCCGCGCCGGTCACTGAGGCAGCCGCCAGCGGGGCGGGTGCGGTAGAGCTGGCCAGCCTGGAAATCAGCTCGTCGCGGCTCAACAGCGACCTGGTGCCGCAAGCCCGGCAGGTCAATGTCATCGAGCGCGAGCAGCTGGAGCAGCTGCGCCAGGGTTCCGATGGCCTGGCCACCTTGCTGGCCAAAAGCATTCCCGGCATGGCCGACTCCAGCCGCACCATCACCGACTACGGCCAGACACTGCGCGGCCGTACGATGCTGGTGCTGGTCGATGGCGTTCCGCTCAACACCAACCGCGACTCCTCACGCAATCTGGCGAACATCGACCCGGCACTGATCGAGCGCATCGAAGTGATCCGCGGCAGCAGCGCAATCTACGGGGCGGGGGCAACCGGCGGCATCATCTCCATCACCACCCGCCCGGCCGGTGGTGAACCGCGTGCGCAGACCAGCCTGACCGCGGTATCGCCCCTGAGCCAACTGGACAGTGATGGCCTTGGCGGCCAGTTGCAGCATCACCTGTCCGGCTCCCAGGGCCAGGTCGATTACGCCCTGGACTTCGGTGCCCGGCACATTGGCTCGTCCTATGACGCCAACGGCCATCGCATCGCCCCGGAGCCCAGCCAGGGCGACCTGTTCGATTCCAACACCTACAACATCGGCGGCAAACTGGGCTTGCGCCTCGATGAAGTCCAGCGCATCCAGCTGTCGGCGAGCCATTACAACGCCGAGCAGAACACCGATTACACCTCTGATCCGTCTGTGGCCAGCCTGCCTCCGGGGTCGGTGCCGGCGCGGCCGCTGTCAGGCTTGTCGCTGGACGAGCAGAACCAGATCAAGAACACCCTGCTGAACCTTGAGTATGCCCACGCCGACATCCTCGGTGGCTCGCTCAATGCGCAGCTCTACTACCGGGATTACTTCACCCGCTTTACGCCCTTCGATGCACGGGCGGTGGCCACGCGTGGGCGCAATGTCGATCAGGTGATGCAGAACAGCGAAGTGTTCGGCAGCCGGGTCACCCTGCGCACTCCGCTCGGCAGCCAGGGCAATACCGAGCTGTTGTGGGGCGCTGACTTCAACCAGGAACGCAGCGACATGCCCATCGACATCTTCGATCCGCAGGTGTACGACGCCAGTGGCGGCAGGGTGTTCGACAAGATCGGCAAGCTGACCTACCTGCCCGACCTGACCACGCGCAGTGTCGGCGGCTTTGCGCAGCTGCAGCACAAGTTCAACGATCAATGGTCGATGGAGGGCGGTATACGTTACGAATACGCCACCGCCGAATACGACGACTTCATCCCGCTGTCGGAGTCGACCGCTGCCCAGCCCGCCACCGTCCAGGGAGGGGACGTTCACTACGATTCGGTACTGTCCAACTTCAGCGTGACCTACTCGCCGGTGGCGGGCCAGGAAGTGTATGCGGCGTTCAGCCAGGGTTTCCAGTTGCCCGATATTGGCGTGCAACTGCGCAATGCCCGCCGCGGCTTTGATCTCGACGCCTCGAACCTGGAGCCGGTGAAGACCAACAATTACGAGTTGGGCTGGCGCGGCGCCCTGGGCGAGGAGACCCTGGCGTCGCTGGCGGTGTTCTACACCACCTCCAAGCTCGGGGATGTGCAGAGCTTCAACAACGGCCTGATCCTGACGCGCACCAAAGAGCGCATCTACGGTGTGGAAGGCAGCGCCGACTGGCTGACCAGCGACGAGCGTTGGGGGGCCGGCGGTACCTTCACCTGGATGAAGGGCCGGGAGCAGCCGGACGGGGGAGACTGGCAAGACATGACCGGGTATCGCATTCCGCCACTCAAGCTGACCGCCTACGTACAGTTCAAGCCGAGCGAGGTCTGGAGCAACCGCGTGCAGGCCACCTACTTTGAGGGTGAAGACTACCGCCTGCACGGTGTTGCCAGCTTCGGTCGGCGCAAGGTCGATGGCTACACCACCGTGGACCTGATCAGCCAGTACCAACTGAGCAATGACGACCAGGTCAGCGTAGGCCTGCAGAACCTGTTCAATCGGGACTACTACCCGCTCTACAGCCAGCTGATGCGCAGCAGCACCAACACCAGCCACCTGCCGGCACCCGGCACCGTACTGACGGCCAGCTACACCCATCAATGGTAAGCGCTGGCGCTTGATGGGCGGTCAGGGGGAGGTGGGCGAGATGCTGATCCCGCCTCCCTCAGCCTCAATGACCCTCCAGCCGTCCAGGCGGGAGGGCAGGCCGCCTGTGCAACAGGATCATTAACCTGTCACTTTCGATCATTGAACCCCGCTCGCTGGCTGATTAATGTCATTCACAGATAACTGACGGGCCCCGCCACATCGGTGAGGTGCCCGCATTCCGTGATTACGCCTGTTGTGGAGTTCACTATGGCCGCCGCTCGTTACCCGCACCTGCTTGCCCCGCTCGACCTGGGCTTTACCACTTTGCGCAACCGCAGCCTGATGGGCTCGATGCACACCGGTCTTGAAGAGAAGCCGGGTGGTTTCGAGCGCATGGCCGCGTATTTTGCCGAGCGTGCCCGTGGCGGCGTCGGCCTGATGGTCACCGGCGGTATCGGGCCGAATGTGGAGGGCGGGGTGTATTCCGGCGCTGCCAAGCTGAGCACCCCGGAAGAGGCCGACAAGCACCGCATCGTCACCCAGGCCGTGCACGAGGCCGGTGGCAAGATCTGCATGCAGATCCTTCACGCCGGCCGCTATGCCTACAGCCCCAAATCGGTGGCGCCGAGCGCTATCCAGGCGCCGATCAACCCGTTCAAGCCGCGTGAGCTGGACGAGGAGGGCATCGAGAAGCAGATCCAGGACTTCGTCAATTGCTCGCTGCTGGCGCAAAGCGCCGAGTATGACGGCGTCGAGATCATGGGATCGGAAGGCTACTTCATCAACCAGTTCCTTGCCGCCCACACCAACCACCGTACCGACCGCTGGGGCGGCAGCTACGAAAACCGCATGCGCCTGGCGGTGGAAATCGTCAGCCGTGTGCGTGAGGCCGTTGGCCCGAACTTCATCATCATCTTCCGCCTCTCGATGCTCGATCTGATCGAAGGCGGCAGCAACTGGGAAGAGATCGTGCAGCTGGCCCAGGCCATTGAAAAGGCCGGCGCAACCCTGATCAATACCGGTATCGGCTGGCACGAAGCGCGAATCCCGACCATCGCCACCAAGGTGCCACGGGCGGCGTTCAGCAAGGTCACGGCCAAGCTGCGCGGCGCGGTGCAGATCCCGCTGATCACCACCAACCGGATCAACACCCCGGAAGTGGCCGAGCAGATCCTGGCCGAGGGCGATGCCGACATGGTGTCCATGGCCCGCCCGTTCCTCGCCGATCCTGAGTTCGTCAACAAGGCCGCCGAGGGCCGGGGCGATGAGATCAACACCTGTATCGGTTGCAACCAGGCCTGCCTGGACCACACCTTCGGCGGCAAACTGACCAGTTGCCTGGTCAACCCGCGTGCCTGCCACGAAACCGAGCTCAACTACCTGCCCGTCACCCAGCTCAAGCGCATTGCTGTGGTCGGTGCCGGCCCGGCGGGCCTTGCGGCAGCCACGGTGGCGGCCGAGCGCGGTCACCAGGTGATGCTGTTCGACTCGGCCAGCGAAATCGGTGGCCAGTTCAACGTGGCCAAGCGTGTGCCGGGCAAGGAAGAGTTCTACGAGACCCTGCGCTACTTCAAACGCAAGCTGCAGACCACCGGTGTCGAGCTGTGCCTCAACACCCGCGTCGATGTCGAACAATTGGCGGCTGGCGGTTACGACGAAATCATCCTGGCCACCGGTATCGCACCGCGTCTGCCCGCCATTCCTGGCATCGAACACAGCAAGGTACTGAGCTACCTGGACGTGCTGCTCGAGCGCAAGCCGGTGGGGCAGAAGGTGGCGGTGATCGGTGCCGGTGGTATCGGTTTTGACGTCTCCGAGTACCTGGTGCATCAGGGCGTGGCCACCAGCCTGGACCGTGAGGCCTTCTGGAAGGAGTGGGGTATCGACACCGCGCTGGAAGCCCGCGGTGGCGTCGCCGGGATCAAGGCCGAGCCCCATGCACCGGCGCGTCAGGTGTTCCTGCTGCAGCGCAAGAAATCCAAGGTTGGCGATGGCCTGGGCAAGACCACCGGCTGGATTCACCGCACGGGCCTGAAAAACAAGCAGGTGCAGATGCTCAACAGTGTCGAGTACATGAACATCGACGATGCCGGCCTGCACATCCGTATCGGCGAAGGCGAACCGCAGGTGCTGCCTGTGGATAACATCGTGATCTGTGCAGGCCAGGACCCGCTGCGTGAGTTGTACGAGGGCCTGCAGGCGGCCGGGCAATCGGTCCACCTGATCGGTGGTGCCGATGTGGCAGCCGAGCTGGATGCCAAGCGGGCGATCAACCAGGGCTCGCGCCTGGCGGCAGAGCTCTAAGCGTGGCCTGCGGCGGGGTGCCCACCTCGCCGCACTGGTAAACTGGCGCGTCCCTGCGCCAGTGAACTGTTCATGACCGGTTTCGATTCCCTTCCCCAAGCCCCCTTGCAACCCCTCGAACTGAGCTGGCTGCGCCCGTTCGGCGTTGAGCTGGCGGTGCTGCGCCTTGACAGGATCGACCCGCTGATCAGTGGCAACAAATGGTTCAAGCTGCTCGAGCACCTGCGTCTGGCCCAGGCCTCGGGCTCGCCGGGCGTGATCAGTCTTGGCGGCGCCTATTCCAATCACCTGCATGCCCTGGCTGCTGCCGGCAAGCGCTTTGGTTTCGCCACGGCCGGGTTGCTGCGTGGTAACGCCCAGGACACGCCGACGGTTCGTGACCTGCAAGCGTTCGGCATGCAGTTGCACTGGCTGGGCTACGGCGGCTATCGGGCGCGGCATCGGGCGGACTTCTGGCACCCCTGGCAGGCCGAGTATCCGGGGTGGCACTGTGTGCCGGAGGGGGGCGGTGGCCCGCTGGGCGTCAAGGGCTGCACCTTGATTGTCGAGCAGGCCCGGGCGCAGGTGTCAGCCCTGGGCTGGGCCGACTACGACGGCTGGTGGCTGGCGGCAGGGACCGGCACGACCCTGGCGGGGCTGGTACAGGCCGAAGCCGGTACACGTCCGGTTCACGGCGCACTGGCGGTGCCGATGGATCATGGTGTCGGGGACGCGGTCGAGGCACTGGTGGGCCCAGGCGGATACACCTTGCACGATGCCAGTCGCGGCGGCTTTGCCAAGGTTGATGAGGCATTGCTTGCGTTTATCGCTGCCTGCGAGGCCGAAGCCGGCCTGCCGCTGGAGCCGCTGTACACCGGCAAGGCATTGCTGGCGTTGCGCGAGCAGGTCGAGGCGGGTGCCTTTCTCCCCGGTACTCGCCTGATCTTTCTGCACAGCGGCGGCCTGCAGGGCCGCCGCGGTTTTGCCTAGCGGTGGCCGGGGAGCATGCGCACCAGGGTGTTGTCACGCTGCACATAGTGATGGAAGAGCCCGGCCACGGCGTGCAGGCCGATCAGCCAATAGCCCCAACTGCCGATGCGCTCGTGCCAGCCTTTGATGAACTTGGCAAGGTCCGGGTCCGGTGCGATCAAGGCGGGTAGCTCCAGGCCGTAGAACGGAATCGGCTTGTTCGCCGCGCTGAGAATCAGCCAGCCGGCAATCGGCAGGCCGATCATCATCAGGTACAGGGCCAGGTGCATCAGGTGGGCCAGGCCGGTCTGCCAGGCGGGGGGTGCGGGAATGATGGGGGGAGTAGGGCGGCTCAAGCGCAGGGCCAGGCGTAGCCAGACCAGCACAAAGACGGTCAGCCCGAGCATGAAGTGCAGCTCCTTCATCAGATTGCGCCCGGCACTGTCCTTGGGAAACAGGCCGCGCAACTCGATCAGCGCGTAGACCGCCACAAGCAGCACCAGCATCAGCCAGTGCAGGGCAATTGACAGGCTGCCGTAGCGGGCCTGGGGGGTATTTTGGATCATGGTCGTTCCTCATTTTCAGGTCTGGGCTCGCGCTCTTGGCGGCGCATGGACATAACTGTAAACGCTGTCGCGGCGTTTACTGGGCTATCGCAACAAAAAATGGCCGCTTCGGTATTGATCTGTCGCTAGAATTCGCCGCGTCTTTTCCTCGAAAGCAAGGCTGTGTTCATGCTGATGGCGTCGTTGATTTTCCTCCTGACCATTACCTTGGTGATCTGGCAGCCCAGGGGGCTGGGCGTGGGCTGGAGCGCCACCGGCGGCGCGCTGCTGGCGCTGCTGTGTGGCGTGGTGCAGTGGAGTGACATCCCGGTGGTGTGGCAGATCATCTGGAACGCTACAGGAACCTTCATTGCGCTGATCATCATCAGCCTGCTGCTCGATGCCGCCGGCTTCTTCGCCTGGGCGGCGCTGCATGTGGCGCGTTGGGGGCGGGGCAGCGGGCGGCGCCTGTTCTGCTACATCATCCTGCTGGGGGCACTGGTCTCGGCGCTGTTCGCCAACGATGGGGCCGCGCTGATCCTCACGCCCATTGTGGTGGCGATGCTCCTGGCCTTGCGCTTCAGTCCGGCGGCGACCCTGGCATTCGTCATGGCGGCAGGGTTTATCGCCGATACAGCGAGCCTGCCGCTGGTGGTGTCGAACCTGGTCAATATCGTCTCGGCCGACTACTTCGGTATCGGCTTCAACCGCTATGCCGCTGTGATGGTGCCGGTGAACCTGGTCAGTGTGGCGGCCACCCTGGTGGTGTTGCTGTGGTACTTCCGCCGCGACATCCCGGCTGACTACGACCCCTTGCAACTGGACCGGCCGCGCAGCGTCGTACAGGACCCGGCGACCTTCGTGGCCGGCTGGCTGGTGCTGGTGATCCTGTTGATCGGTTGCTTTGCCCTGGAGCCGCTGGGGATTCCCATCAGCGCGATCGCGGGGCTGTGTGCGCTGGTGTTGCTGCTGGTGGCGGCGCGCGGGCACAAAATCTCTACACGCAAGGTGCTCAAGGAGGCGCCTTGGCACATCGTGGTGTTCTCACTGGGGATGTACCTGGTGGTCTATGGCCTGCGCAATGCCGGGCTCACCGACAACCTGGCCGGGTGGCTCGACAGCTTCGCCACGGGCGGGGTGTGGGGCGCGGCCATGGGGACGGGGCTGCTGGCGGCGCTGCTGTCGTCGGTGATGAACAACTTGCCGACGGTGTTGATCGGTGCCTTGTCCATCGACGCCAGTTCGGCCAGTGGTGTGGTCAAGGAGGCGATGATCTATGCCAACGTGATCGGCAGCGATCTGGGGCCGAAGATTACGCCCATCGGCAGTCTGGCGACGTTACTGTGGTTGCACGTGCTGGAGCGCAAGGGGGTGAAGATCGGCTGGGGGTACTACTTCAAGGTGGGGATCGTGCTGACGGTGCCGGTGTTGCTGGTGACCCTGGCGGCATTGGCAGTGCGGCTGGCGTAGGAGCGGGCTTGCCCCGCGATAGTGATCTAGCAGTCACATCGCAATCGCGGGGCAAGCCCGCTCCTACAAGGCGGTGATCAGGCGGGGAAATCCGGCCAGGCATCGGCGACCAGGAACAGGCGCTCTGCTTCTTCCCAATCGCCATCGTCGCCCGCTACCCAGCGCACCAGCAGTTGTGCCGGTGCTTGTGGGTCTAGCACTTGCAGCCATGTTTCAAACCGATCCCGCGACCAGCGTTCCTGCGCGCTGCAGCGGGCCGACGCCAGCCACGCATGACGTGGTATGGGCTGCCAACTGGCCTGAGGGTCCTGGGTGAGGAATGCCGGCCAGTTCCGTCGATGCAGCCAGCGCCCCCGCAAATGCTGCGGATCTGCACCCGTTGGGGCATCGGCATGCCCAGGCCACGGATAGAACAGGTAGCCCGCCAGCCACAGCTGGGCGCTGAACTGGGTGATATCCAGCGCCGCCAGCACTTCACGACTCTCTTCACGTGCCGAGATCGGCAACTGGTGCTGCGCCAGGTGTGCCAGCTTGCGGTCCAGCCGGTCATGACAGCCGGGGCCCAGCCAGTGCGCCGGGTCCTTTCCATCGCCTCCCGGTGGCCCCAGGTACAGCTTGATGGCCAGTTCCAGGTGGTGAACGCCTTCGTCGTCCTGCAGGAGGATATCCAGTTCGCCCAGCGTATGGCCGCCGGTGCGAATTGGCAGGTTGGCCGCCAGCAGCGTCACCCCCGGCGCGTGTTGCAGGGCAAACTGCCATAGACGTTCGTAGTACAGCCCCAGGCGCCGAGTAGCGGCCTGGGCCAACCACTGCTGCAGTGCGCTGCTGTCGCGATCCAGATCCAGCAGCCATTGCTGCAGCTGTGCGGGATGGGCGACCCAATTGCTGGCCGCCAGCGGATGACGCTGGGGCCAGGGCGTCTCGCGCAGCATGGGCGGCGCGAGAATGACCCAGGCCAGGTCGCGCACCTGAGGCTGGCGCAACTGGCGGGGCAGGTCGGACAGGTCGGGGAAAGGGTTCATTCAGCGAGCATAGTCTTTCAGCCACAGGCCTTGAGGATTTTCTCCTGCGTTTGCCGCTGCCCGGGGCTTTCGCCCATAATCGAACTCTTTGGCGAACTTCGCCTCTTTACCCGCCGTAGCGCCTAGCAGGAGCCCCATGGAGCAATTTCGCAATATCGGTATCATCGGCCGCCTCGGTAGCTCCCAGGTGCTCGATACCATTCGCCGACTGAAAAAATTCCTGCTGCAGCGGCATCTGCATGTGATCCTCGAGGACACCATCGCCGAAGTCCTGCCTGGCCACGGCCTGCAGACGTCCTCGCGCAAGTTGCTGGGCGAGGTCTGCGACCTGGTCATCGTGGTCGGCGGCGACGGCAGCCTGCTGGGCGCCGCTCGCGCCCTGGCCAAGCACAACACCCCGGTGCTGGGCATCAACCGCGGCAGCCTGGGCTTTCTCACCGACATCCGCCCTGACGAGCTGGAGGTAAAAGTCGCCGAGGTCCTCGACGGCCATTACCTGGTGGAAAACCGCTTTCTGCTCCAGGCCGAGGTTCGCCGTCACGCCGAAGCCATCGGCCAGGGCGATGCGCTCAACGATGTGGTGCTGCACCCGGGCAAATCGACGCGCATGATCGAGTTCGAGATCTACATCGACGGCCAGTTCGTCTGCAGCCAGAAGGCCGACGGCCTGATCGTCGCCACGCCGACCGGCTCGACCGCCTACGCGCTGTCGGCGGGCGGTCCGATCATGCACCCCAAGCTCGATGCCATCGTCATCGTGCCGATGTACCCGCACACCTTGTCTGGCCGGCCGATCGTGGTCGACGGCAACAGTGAGCTGAAGATCGTGGTGTCCAAGGACCTGCAGATCTATCCGCAGATTTCCTGTGACGGCCAGAACCATTTCACCTGTGCCCCGGGCGACACCATCACGGTGAACAAGAAGCCGCAGAAGCTGCGCCTGATTCACCCGCTGGATCACAATTACTACGAGGTATGCCGGACCAAACTCGGTTGGGGCAGCCGCCTGGGTGGTGGAGGCGAGTGATGCTCGATCCAGCCCGTAGTTACGACCTGATTGGTGACGTGCACGGCTGTGCACACACCCTCGAACGCCTGCTCGATGCCCTTGGCTACAAGCGCCAGGGCGGCGTCTGGCGCCATGCCCAGCGCCAGGCGCTGTTCCTCGGCGATATCATCGACCGGGGCCCACGGATCCGTGAGGCGCTGCACATCGTCCATGACATGGTCGATGCGGGCCAGGCCTACTGCATCATGGGCAATCATGAGTACAACGCCCTGGGCTGGAACACCCCGGCCTTGCCTGAAAGCGGCAAACAGTTTGTCCGTGAGCACACCCCGCGCCACGGCCGCCTGATCTACGAAACCCTGACCCAGTTCGAGCAGCATCCGGGCGACTGGCATGACTTTCTCGAATGGTTCTACGAACTGCCGCTGTTTATTGATGCCGGACGCTTCCGCCTGGTCCATGCCTGCTGGGACCCGCGGCTGATCGAGCCCTTGCGCCAGCAGTACCCGCAGGGCCGCATCGATGAGCATTTCATCCAGGCGTCCGGGGAGTCGGACAGCTTTGCCGCGATGGTCTGCAACCGCTTGCTGCGCGGCACCGACATGCGCCTGCCGGATGGTCTGACCCTGACCGGCGGCGACGGCCTGACGCGGGCCTTCTTCCGCACCAAGTTCTGGGAAGAAGACCCGCAAACCTACGGCGATATTGTCTTCCAGCCCGACGCCTTGCCGGAAAAAGTCGCCAGCACGCCGTTGAGCCACAGCCAGAAGAACGCCTTGTTGCGCTATGGCGAGGAGGAGCCGATGCTCTTTGTCGGCCATTACTGGCGCAGCGGCAAGCCGGCGCCGATCCGCTCCAACCTGGCCTGCCTGGACTACAGCGCCGTGCTGTACGGCAAGCTGGTCGCGTATCGACTCGACGATGAAACCCGAATAGACCCGCGCAAGTTCGTGTGGGTCGATGTGGACCGGCCGGAGGCCAGCCAATGAGTGCAGTGGTGGTGTTGCGCATGCCCTTGAACACCGATCTGAGCGGCTTTGTCGGCCTGCTGCGGCGCCTGCAGGTACCGCACCGGGTCAGCGAGGAGGGCGGCGACCAGGTGTTGTGGGTGGCGGAAAACCTGGCCGAGGATGTGCGCGAACTGTACCAGCGCTTTCCCGAGGGCAACGCCGACTTTGAACCACCGGCCGGCGCCACGCTCGCGCCACCGGCCCGCCCGGGCTTCGCTGAGCAACTGCGGGCGAGCAAGGCCACCGCCGCGGTGTTGCTGTTGTGCCTGATCGTTGCCGGCCTGACCGGGCTGGGCGACAACTTCGCCACCCTAAGCTGGCTGACCTTTCTCGATTTTCGCGTGCAGGGCGAGTACCTGTACTTCACGCCGCTGGCGGCGAGCCTTGCCGATGGTCAGTGGTGGCGGCTGTTTACGCCGATGCTGGTGCACTTCGGCATCCTGCACCTGGCCATGAACGCCTTGTGGTACTGGGAACTGGGCCGGCGCATCGAGCTGAGGCAGGGGCCCTGGTCGCTGCTGAGCCTGACGTTGCTGTTCAGCCTGGTATCCAATGCCGCGCAGTACCTGTTCGGCGGTCCGAGCCTGTTTGGCGGGCTTTCCGGGGTGCTGTACGGGTTGCTCGGGCATGTCTGGCTGTACCAGTGGCTGGCGCCCAACCCGGTCTATCGCATGCCGCGCGGGGTGCTGGTGATGATGCTGGTCTGGCTGCTCTTGTGCCTGTCCGGGCTGGTCAGCCTGCTCGGCTTTGGCCAGATTGCCAACGCCGCCCACGTCGGTGGGTTGTTGGTCGGTTGCCTTAGCGGGCTCTTGGGCGGGGCGCTGGCCCGGCGTAAACTGACGGCTTGATTTGGGAGACGCTATGTCCACTTTTGCGCAAATGATCGAAAACATCACCCCGGAAATCTACGAAAGCCTGAAACTGGCCGTGGAACTGGGTAAATGGGCGGACGGGCGCAAGCTCACCACCGAACAGAAAGAACTCTCGCTGCAGGCGGTGATCGCCTGGGAGATCCAGAACCTGCCCGAAGAGCAGCGCACCGGCTACATGGGCCCGCAGGAATGCGCCTCGAAGTCGGCACCGGTCGCGAACATCCTGTTCAAGTCGGATGCGATCCATTGATCGAACTCGGCCGCGGCTCCATCAGTAAAATGTCGGCGCGTCTCGACGCGCCTGTGGTGCAGTACGCTTTTCGTCTGGGCGAGCAGGAAGTGCCGGTCAATCCGCTGATCGGCAAGACCCTGCGCCTGGAATACCTTGGGGCCATCCATTGCACCCACTGCGGTCGCAAGACCAAGACCAGCTTCAGCCAGGGTTATTGCTACCCGTGCATGACCAAGCTGGCGCAGTGCGATGTCTGCATCATGGCCCCGGAAAAATGCCATTACGACCAGGGCACCTGCCGCGAACCCGGCTGGGGCGAGCAGTTCTGCATGACCGATCATGTGGTCTACCTGGCCAACTCCTCCGGCATCAAGGTCGGCATCACCCGTGCCAGCCAGTTGCCTACCCGCTGGCTCGACCAGGGCGCCAGCCAGGCCCTGCCGATCGTGCGCGTTGCCACCCGCCAGCAGTCGGGGCTGGTCGAAGACCTGTTCCGCAGCCAGGTGGCCGACCGCACCAACTGGCGCGCCTTGCTCAAGGGCGATGCCGAGGCGGTCGACCTGCTTGCGGTGCGTGAGCAACTGTTCGACAGCTGCGCCGAAGGCTTCAGTGCCCTGCAGACGCGTTTCGGCCTGCAGGCCATCCAGCCGCTCAACGACAGCGAAGTGCTGGAAATCCGCTACCCGGTCGAGGCCTATCCAAGCAAGATCGTCAGCTTCAACCTGGACAAGAATCCCGTGGCTGAAGGTACGCTGCTGGGCATCAAGGGCCAGTACCTGATCTTCGACACCGGCGTGATCAATATCCGCAAATACACGGCGTACCAGCTCGCCGTGCATCAGTAAAAGGACCGCCACATGCGTACCGAACAGCCGCAAGTGATCTACCTCAAGGACTATCAGGCGCCCGAATACCTGATCGACGAGACGCACCTGACCTTTGAACTGTTCGAGGACCACAGCCTGGTCCACGCGCAGCTGGTCATGCGCCGCAACCCCGCTCGTGGTGCCGGCTTGCCGCCGTTGGTGCTGGATGGCCAGCACCTGGAACTGCTGAGCGTGGCCCTGGATGACCAGGCCCTGAGCGCTGGCGACTACCAGCTTGATGACAGTCACCTGACCGTGCAGCCAAAGGCTGCGACCTTCACCCTCGACACCAGCGTGAAAATCCACCCCGAGAGCAACACTGCACTGGAAGGCCTGTACAAGTCCGGCAGCATGTTCTGCACCCAGTGCGAGGCCGAAGGGTTTCGCAAGATCACCTATTACCTCGACCGCCCGGACGTGATGAGCACGTTCACCACCACGGTCATTGCCGAGCAGCATCGCTACCCGGTACTGCTGTCCAACGGCAACCCGGTCGGCAGCGGCCCGCAGGAAGATGGCCGGCACTGGGCGACCTGGGAAGACCCGTTCATGAAGCCGGCCTATCTGTTTGCCCTGGTGGCCGGTGACCTGTGGTGCGTCGAAGACAAGTTCACCCGCCAGTCGGGTCGCGACGTGACCCTGCGCATCTATGTCGAGCCGGAAAACATCGACAAGTGCCAGCACGCCATGACCAGCCTGAAGAAGTCCATGCGCTGGGACGAAGAAGTCTATGGCCGCGAGTACGACCTGGACATCTTCATGATCGTGGCGGTCAACGACTTCAACATGGGCGCCATGGAAAACAAGGGCCTGAACATCTTCAACTCCAGTTGCGTGCTGGCCCGCGCCGAAACCGCCACCGACGCCGCCCATCAGCGGGTCGAAGCCGTGGTTGCCCACGAGTATTTCCATAACTGGTCGGGCAACCGTGTGACCTGCCGCGACTGGTTCCAGCTGTCGCTCAAGGAAGGCTTCACGGTGTTCCGTGATTCGGAGTTCAGCGCCGACATGAACTCGCGCACGGTCAAGCGCATCGAGGACGTCGCCTACCTGCGCACCCACCAGTTTGCCGAAGATGCCGGTCCCATGGCTCACGCCGTGCGCCCGGACAGCTTCATCGAGATTTCCAACTTCTACACCTTGACCGTCTACGAGAAAGGTTCGGAAGTGGTGCGCATGGTCCGCACCCTGCTGGGTGCCGAAGGCTTCCGCAAAGGCAGCGACCTGTATTTCGAGCGCCACGACGGCCAGGCCGTGACCTGTGACGACTTCATCAAGGCCATGGAAGATGCCAATGGCGTCGACCTGAGCCAGTTCAAGCGCTGGTACAGCCAGGCCGGTACACCCCGCCTGGCGGTCAGCGAGCACTATGACAGCGCCGCCCGGACCTACAGCCTGACCTTCCGCCAGAGCTGCCCGGCCACCCCGGACAAGGTCGAGAAAAAGCCGTTTGTGATTCCGGTCGAACTGGGCCTGCTCGACGCCCAGGGCAACGACATCGCCCTGCGCCTGCAAGGCGAAGCGGCGGCTGCGGGTACCTCGCGGGTGCTGCAGGTGACCGAGGCCGAGCAGACCTTCACCTTCGTCGATGTTGCAGCCAAGCCGCTGCCGTCGCTGCTGCGTGGCTTCAGCGCGCCGGTCAAACTCAGCTTCCCGTATGATCGCGACCAGTTGATGTTCCTGATGCAGCACGACAGCGATGGCTTCAACCGCTGGGAAGCCGGGCAGCAACTGTCGGTACAGGTGCTTCAGGAGCTGATCGCCCAGCACCAGCAGGGCAGTGCTCTGGTGCTCGACCAGCGTCTGGTCACCGCGCTGGGTGCAGTGCTGGCCAATGAGCAACTGGATCAGGCCATGGTCGCCGAGATGCTCTCGCTGCCGAGCGAGGCCTACCTCACCGAAATCAGCGAAGTGGCCGATGTCGATGCCATCCACGCAGCCCGCGAGTTCGCCCGCAAGCAGATCGCCGACCAGCTGTTCGATGCCCTCAATGCCCGCTACCAGGCCAACCGCGGGGTATCGCGCAGTACCGAGTACGTGGCCGAGGCCGAGCATTTTGCTCGCCGCAGCCTGCAGAACATCGCCTTGTCGTACCTGATGCTCAGCGGCAAGCCGCAGGTGCTGGCCGCGACCCTGGAGCAGTTCGACGCCTGCGACAACATGACCGAGCGCCTGACCGCGCTGGCCGTACTGGTCAACTCGCCGTTCGAGGCTGAACGGGCCAAGGCGCTGGAGGTCTTTGCCGAGAACTTCAAGGACAACCCGCTGGTCATGGACCAATGGTTCAGCGTACAGGCAGCCAGCACCCTCCCGGGCGGTCTGGCGCGGGTCAAGGCGCTGATGCAGCACCCGGCGTTCACAATGAAGAACCCGAACAAGGTCCGTGCCCTGATCGGCGCCTTTGCCGGCCAGAACCTGGTCAACTTCCATGCGGCGGACGGCTCCGGCTATCGCTTCCTGGCGGACCTGGTGATCGAGCTCAATGCCCTCAACCCGCAAATCGCCTCGCGCCAATTGGCACCGCTGACCCGCTGGCGCAAGTACGACGGTGCTCGCCAGGCGCTGATGAAGGGCGAACTGGAGCGCATCCTGGCCTCCGGTTCGCTGTCCAGCGATGTGTATGAAGTCGTGAGCAAAAGCCTGGCCTGACGGCCACCTCGCGGGGCAAGCCCGCTCCTACAAACCCCGTAGGAGCGGGCTTGCCCCGCGATATTTTCCCGCTTAACAAAACATAACGTCCCGTTCGTTGTCAGCCCTTCACAAACCCCGATAGGATGGCTCCCAGCTATTGCGGGGCTCTGGAACACGGTTTTTGGCAGTACCTGCAAATAGATTGACCCAAATAACAATAATCGGGGGACAGATCTATGACCGAGCCTTATATGGCAGGTACCGGCGGCGCTGCGCGCGTCCGCCCATGGGCATTGGCCGCCAGCGGGTTGCTGGTGATGGCAATGGGGATGTGGGCCAGTACGGTTCAGGCGGCTGCCACCGAACCGAAGGTCTACTCCACCGAATCGGCCAAGGCCGAAAAGAGCCTGCTGCTCGACGTGACCCAAGCCGGCCCGCGCCTGATCGCTGTCGGCGATCGCGGCCATATTCTCTTCTCCGATGACCAGGGCAAGTCCTGGACCCAGTCCAAGGTGCCAACCCGGCAACTGCTCACCGCCGTTTATTTTGTCGACGACAAACACGGCTGGGCGGTCGGCCATGACGCACAGATCCTCGCCAGCAGTGATGGTGGTGTGACCTGGACCAAGCAATTCGAAGACCTCAAACGTGAAGCGCCGCTGCTGGATGTCTGGTTCAAGGACGCCCAGCACGGCTTTGCCGTGGGCGCCTACGGTGCACTGCTGGAGACCACCGACGGTGGCCAGCAGTGGAGCGAGGTCGGTGACCGCCTGGACAACGAAGACCAGCTGCACCTCAACGGTATCGCTGCCGTCAAGGATGCCGGCCTGTTCATCGTTGGCGAGCAGGGCAGCATGTTCCGCTCCAGCGACGACGGCCAGACCTGGCAGAAGCTCGAAGGCCCTTACGAGGGTTCGCTGTTCGGCGTGATCGGCACCGCCCAGCCACGCACGCTGCTGGCCTATGGGCTGCGCGGCAATCTCTATCGCTCCACCGATTTCGGCGACAGTTGGCAGCAGATCGAACTGAAAGCTGCGCGCGGGGCCCTCGAATTTGGCCTGGCAAGCGCTACGCTTCTCGCTGATGGCAACCTGGTATTGGTCGGCAATGGCGGCACCGTCCTGCGCAGCAGCGACGACGGCCAGACCTTCAGTGTATTCAACCGCGCCGATCGTATCGCCCTGGCGGGTGTCAGCGGTCGCAATGGCGAAGGGCTGATCCTGGTCGGCCAAGGCGGCGTGCACCTGGCTTCGGCCAAGGGCGCCGAAGGAGAGCAGCCATGACCAGTCGGGAGCAGTTCAACATGAATCAGCAGCAGCACCATCAGGACAAGGCGACGCTGCTTGAGCGCCTGATCTTCAATAACCGCCCGGTGGTGATTCTCATCTGCCTGCTGGTCAGTGTGTTCCTGTTCTGGCAGGCCACGCAGATTCGTCCTTCGACCAGCTTCGAGAAAATGATTCCGCTCGAGCACCCCTTCATCGAGAAGATGCTCGAACACCGCAACGACCTGGCCAACCTCGGCAACACCGTGCGTATCTCGGTCGAAGCTACCGATGGCGATATCTTCAGCAAGGAGTACATGGAGACCCTGCGTCAGATCCACGACGAGGTCTTCTATATTCCCGGTGTCGACCGTTCCGGCCTCAAGTCGCTGTGGAGCCCCAGCGTTCGCTGGACCGAAGTGACCGAAGAGGGCTTTGCCGGTGGCGAGGTCATCCCCAACACCTACGACGGTTCGGCCGACAGCCTCGACCTGCTGCGCAACAACGTGCTCAAGTCAGGTCAGGTCGGGCGCCTGGTGGCCAACAACTTCAAATCGAGCATCATCGACGTGCCGCTGCTGGAGTCCTACCCGGACCCGCAAGACCAGGGCAAGTTGATCAAGCTCGATTACCAGCAGTTCTCCCACCAGCTTGAAGAGAAGATCCGCGACAAGTTCCAGGCCCAGAACCCCAATGTGAAAGTGCACATCGTCGGTTTTGCCAAGAAGGTCGGCGACCTGATCGATGGCTTGATCATGGTGGTGATGTTCTTCGGCATTGCCCTGGTGATCACCTGGGTGCTGTTGTACTGGTTCACTTGGTGCATCCGCAGCACCATCGCCGTGCTGATCACCACCCTGGTGGCGGTGGTCTGGCAACTGGGGCTGATGCACGCGGTAGGTTTCGGGCTTGATCCGTACTCGATGCTGGTGCCGTTCCTGATCTTTGCCATCGGTATTTCCCATGGCGTGCAAAAGATCAACGGCATCGCCCTGCAATCGAGCGACGCCGACAATGCCCTGACCGCCGCGCGGCGTACATTCCGGCAGCTGTTCCTGCCGGGGATGATCGCCATCCTGGCCGACGCCGTGGGCTTCATCACCCTGCTGATCATCGACATCGGTGTGATCCGCGAGCTGGCCATCGGTGCGTCCATCGGTGTGGCGGTGATCGTGTTCACCAACCTGATCCTGCTGCCGGTGGCGATCTCCTATGTCGGCATCAGCAAGAAGGCAATCGAGCGCAGCAAGAAGGACGCGACCCGCGAACACCCGTTCTGGCGCCTGCTGTCCAACTTCGCCAGCGCCAAGGTGGCACCGGTGTCCATCGTCCTGGCCCTGCTGGCCTTCGGTGGCGGCCTCTGGTACAGCCAGAACCTGAAGATCGGTGACCTTGACCAGGGTGCGCCGGAGCTGCGCCCGGACTCGCGCTACAACAAGGACAACAGCTTCATCATCGACAATTACTCCACCAGCTCCGACGTGTTGGTGGTGATGGTCAAGACGCCGTCCGAAGGCTGCTCGGTGCACTCGACCATGGCGCCGATCGACGAGCTGATGTGGAAGATGGAGAACACCCCGGGCGTGCAGTCGGCCATCTCGCTGGTGACGGTGTCCAAGCAGATGATCAAGGGCATGAACGAAGGCAACCTGAAATGGGAAAGCCTGTCGCGCAACCCGGACGTCCTCAACAGCTCCATCGCCCGTGCCGACGGCCTGTATAACGCCGATTGCTCGCTGGCACCGGTGCTGGTGTACCTCAACGACCACAAGGCCGAGACCCTGGACCGTGCGGTCAATGCGGTCAAAGAGTTCGCCGACACCCACAACAAGGAAGGCCTGGAGTTCCTTCTGGCAGCGGGTAACGCCGGGATCGAGGCGGCCACCAACGAAGTGATCAAGTCGGCCGAGCTGACCATCCTGATCCTGGTGTACATCTGTGTGGCGGTGATGTGCATGATCACCTTCCGCTCGTTCGCCGCGACTTTGTGTATTGTCCTGCCGCTGGTGCTGACCTCGGTGCTGGGCAACGCCCTGATGGCCTTCATGGGCATCGGTGTGAAGGTGGCGACCCTGCCGGTGGTGGCGTTGGGTGTGGGTATCGGTGTCGACTACGGCATCTACATCTACAGCCGCCTGGAGAGTTTCCTGCGGGCTGGCCTGCCGCTTCAGGAAGCCTACTACCAGACGCTCAAGTCCACCGGCAAGGCGGTGCTGTTCACCGGCCTGTGCCTGGCCATCGGCGTGTGCACCTGGATCTTCTCGGCCATCAAGTTCCAGGCCGACATGGGCCTGATGCTGACCTTCATGCTGCTGTGGAACATGTTCGGTGCGCTGTGGCTGCTGCCGGCACTGGCACGGTTCCTGATCAAACCGGAGAAAATGGCGGGCCAGGAGAGCAAGTCGCTCTTCGCCCACTGAGTGAAATCGCGGGGCAAGCCCGCTCCTATCCACGGTAGGAGCGGGCTTGCCCCGCGATGCTTTCAGGTATCATGCCGCTTTCAGCCTGACGATACCTTCGCAATGACAACCCTTTCCCAAGCCCTGCAAGCCTGCGACATGCTCCTGATCGACGGCCTGCATGCCTTTGACTTCACCTTCGACGACACCGGCTTGCACATCGAGTGCATGGACGGTCGGGCCCTGAAGAAGTGGAACTTCACCACCGAGCAGATCGCCGCCGCCCGTGCCGAGGGCCAGGACTGGCTGATCGCTGCCGACGCCAGCGAGCATCGACTAGTCTGTATGAGTGCCTTTCGCGCACCGGACGAGGATGACGATGAAACGCCAGCTGACGACCCTGTTGATCGCTAGTGCCATGAGTGTCTGTGCCACCGCCCACAGTGCGCAGTTGCTGGTGGGCAGCTACACCGATGGTGCCAGTGAGGGGCTGTACCGTTATGCCTTCAGCAGCGTCAGTGGCCTGATCGGCGAAAAGCCGTTGCAGGTGCTCAAAAGCGAAAACCCTTCCTGGTTGACCCTCTCGGTGGATAACCGGCTGCTGTTTGCGGTCAACGAGAACGGTGAGGGCAAGGGGCAGGCCAGCAGCTTTTCCATCAGCGCTAAAGACGGCACCCTCAAACCCTTGAACCAGGTCAGCAGCGCCGGCGACGAGCCGACCCACGCCAGCCTCAGTCACGACCAGCGCTACCTGTTCGTTGCCAACTACGGTGTGCAACCCACGCCTGGCGGCAGCCTGAGCGTGCTGCCGGTGGACAAGGACGGCAAGTTGCAGGCTTCGGTACAGCAGGACCGCCACAAGGCCAGCGGCGCCAATCCGCAGCGTCAGGCCGGCCCCCATGTGCATTCGGTGGTGTCCTCGCCCGATGGGCATTTTGTCTTCGCCAGCGACCTGGGCGCCGACAAGGTATTCATCTACCGCTACGACGGTGCCAGCCCCAAGCATCCGCTGAGTCCGGCCGAGCCGCCTTCGGTTGATCTGCCGCCTGGCAGCGGGCCGCGTCATCTGGAATTCAGCAGCGATGGCAAACAGGCCTACCTGACCCTGGAGATGAGCGCGCAAGTGGTGGTCTTCGAGCACAACGACGGCAAGCTGACCGAGCGCCAGCGCCTGCCGTTGACCGAACAGAACGATGCCGCCGCCAAGGCCGCGGGCGCCTTGCACCTGTCGGCCGACGGGCGATTCCTGTACGTCAGCAATCGCGGCACGGCCAACGAGATTGTGGTGTTCGCCGTGGATGACGACAGCGGCAAGCTGATGAAGGTGCAACAGCGCAGTGTGGAGGGCGATCACCCCCGCGAGTTCACCTTCGACCCGTCCGGCAAGTTCCTGTTGGTGGCCAACCAGAAAAGCAACGAGATCGTGGTGATCCGTCGTGATCCGCGCAGCGGCATGCTCGGTGAAACCGTACAGAAGCTGCCCCAGGCCGCGCCCTCCGACCTGAAGTTTGTCGACTGACTATCAACCGCCTTGATAATGGCTACTGCTGCAATGAATTTCTGTGCGCCGCGTCAGCGGCGTAAGTTTGGACCAAGGCCCGAGACGGCCACTTCAAACCACAGACTTCGAGGTCAGCGCCATGAACTTCAACATCTTCCCGGTCATTGCCGCTTCTGCCATTTCTGCTTCGGTTGTGTTGCCTGCCCACGCTCAGGTTGAAATCAGCGAGCGCAAATCCTCCACCCCCAGCTACACCCAGAAGTACCTGCAACAAAGCGCCCACTTCTATGCGGCGCTGGATCACAAGTCTGCAGGCGCGGGCGTGACTCACGCTCAATCCATCACTTCGCCATGACCGCCTTGAACAACGCCGACTCCAGCCACCCTTGCAGCCAGGCGCGCAGGCGCGGGTAGGGCGCCTCGGCGAACCACTGCGGCTCGACCCCGGCAAACTGGCGCATCAACGGCATCAAGGCGGCGTCCGCCAGGCTCGGATATTCGGCGAACAGGTACGGCCGCTGCGCCAACAGGGCCTCCAGCTCCGCCAGCCAGGCTTCGGCCTGCTGGCGATAGTGTTCACGGGAGTGCTCCGGGTAACGTTCGGCGTACTTGTACAGGTTCACCTGAACCTTGAAGTCACGGTCGTTACGCGCAATCAGCGCATCGGCCGCCTGCGCCGCCACCGGGTCGGCGCGCAGCAGCCAGTCCTGCGGATCATGCCGGGCCAAGGCCCAGCGCACGATCTCCAGGCTCTCATCGAGCACGCCTTCACCTGTACTCAATACCGGCACCGTACCCTTGGGCGATAGCGCGAGCAGTTCGGCAGGCTTGGCCTTGAGGCTTACTTCGATAACCTCCACCGGGCACTCGGCATAGCGCAGCGCCAGGCGTGCGCGCATGGCCCACGGGCAGCGGCGAAACGAATACAGGATCATCCACTGACCTCCACGCTGCTCAAACCATTGCCTTGGCGCCGCACCTGGATCTGCACCGGGATGCGTTCATGCATTTCCTGCACATGGGAGATCACCGCGACCTTGCGGCCCTGGGCCTGCAGGCCATCCAGGGCATCCATGGCCAGTTGCAGGGATTCCGGGTCCAGGCTGCCAAAGCCTTCGTCGATAAACAGCGACTCGATGCGCAGGGTGCTCGAAGCCATCGACGCCAGGCCCAGGGCCAAGGCCAGCGAGACCAGGAACGTCTCGCCGCCAGACAGCGAATGCACCGAGCGCAGTTCGTCGCCCATTTCAGTGTCCATCACCAAGAGACCGAGCAGGCTGCCGCCACGCTTGAGGCGATAACGGCGGGCCAGCTGGCGAAGCTGGGCGTTGGCGTGGTGCACCAGAAGGTCCAGGTTGTAGCCCTGGGCGATCTTGCGGAAGGTGTCGCCGGTGGCTGAGCCGATCAGGGCATTGAGCCGTGCCCAGCGTTGCCACTCGCTATACGCTCGGGCAATTTGCTCGGCCAGGGCCTGGTTGGCCTGTTGCCGACGCTGGTCGTCGGCCTGCTCGGCGCGCAGTTCGGCGCAAGCCTGTTCGCTGATCGCAAGCTGGCCTTGCAGGCTTTCCATCGCCTGTTCCAGCGCCTCGGCGGGCAACTCGAGCGTGGCCAGGGCCTGATGTTGCTCCAGGCGTTGCTGGCGTTCCTTGAGCAGGATCTGCGCTTGTTCCAGGGCTTTGTCGCTGTCTTGCAGGCGCTGGCGCAGTTGCGCGACGGCGTTGTCGTCCAGCGCCAGCAGTTGCTCAAGACCACTGTCATCGAGCTCGGGATGAGCCTGGCGCCATTGCGCGATCTGCGCCCGGACGTCGTTGCTTTCCTGCTCCAGTGTGGTCAGGCGTTCCTCGTTGGCTTTCACCTGCGCGGTCAGCTCGATCAACTGTGCCTGGGTGTCCTGCAAGTGGCGGGCAGCCTGGGCATCGAGCTGGCGTGCCTGTTCCACGGCCTGCTCCAGGTGCTGCTGCCACTGCTCGGCGCTGGGTTGCTCACCGATCAGGGTCGTGAGGCTTGCCTGGCTGGCGTGTTGCTGACGCTCAAGTTCGGCGTACTGCTGCTGCAGTTCCTGTTGTTTCTGCACGCGTGTCTGCTGCTGAAGCTGGGTCTTGTCCAGGGTCTGCTGGCGTTCGCTGAGCTCTTGCTGTTCATCCTTTTGCCGTTGCAGCAGGTCCAGCCGCTGGGCCAGTTGCTGGTCCAGGCGCAGGAACGTTGCGGCCGGCGCCTGGCGCAGGTCGTCGAGTATCTCGGCTGGCAGCAGGTTGGCGAAACTGCCCAGGTCTTGCTCCAGGCGTTCCTGATCGGCAGCCAGGGCCTGCTGTTGATGGTTCAGTTGCTGATTGGCCTGCTGGCAGGCCTCGGTCGCCGCGTTCAGTTGTTGCTGCAGGCGGGCGGCGTCTTTTTGCAGGGTCAGCAGGGTGTGCTGGCGCTGCTCGTCGCGGCTGATGTCGTCGTTCAGGCGTCGCGCCTGCAATTCCAGCCAGGCCGTTCGCTGGCTGATGTCCTGCTCGCAGAGCACCGGGAAGAGTTCATGGGCCTGCAGGGTGGGTGACAGGGCCTGCTGTTGCTCGGCCAACTGCTCCTGCTGGTGCAGGTACTCCTTGATCTGGCCGTTGACGCCGCCCAGCTGTGTACGCAGTTCGTCGAGCTGCTGCTTCAGCGCATCGACTTCCTGCTGGGCGTTGCGCTCTTCGTCCTGGTCATGCCGACCCAGGCTCTGCAGCAAGGCTTCGGGCTGATGGTAGGGATGTTCCTGGCTGCCACACACCGGGCAGGGCTGGTCGTCCTGCAACTGTGCGCGCAACGCTTCGACGCTCTGGCTGCGGGCCAGGCGCTGGCGCTCCAGCAATTGCCGGGTGACGTTCAGCGCCTGCTCGGCAGCGGTCAGCCGGGTCTTGCCGTTGAGGCCTTCGCTGATCAGTTGCTCGCGTTGCTTGAGGGCGCTCTGCTGGCGCTCGCGCAGGGCCGCGAGGCGCTGGTCCAGCTCGTGTTGTTGGCCCCAGAGCCGGCTGAGTGCTTCCACCTGGCGTTGCTGTTGGCGGTTTTTCTGCAGCAGCTCGCCCAGCAGACCGACCTGCTCGGCCAGGGCGTCGGGCTCGGCCTGGGCTTCGTGGTAGAGCAGGGCGATGGCGGCACGTTGTTGCTCCAGCGCCTCACTCGCCTGGGTCGCCCTCTCTTGCAGGCCGGGCAGCTCCGCGCGGCCCTGGTTGAGGCGGTTGCCCAACTGCATCAGTTGTTGCAGACGATCGCGGTAGGCGTTCCAGGCTTCGCTGAGGCCAGCGAGGGAAGCACTTTGCGCCAGTTGCTCGCTGATCTGGCCGAGGCGTTGCTCGGTCAGTCGCTGTTGTTCGAGCAGGTTGGCCAACTGCTGTTGACCCTCGCTGCAGGCAAGTTCCGCTTGCAGCTTGAGGGATTGGCAACTGGCCAGTTCCTGGGACAGGCGCGCCAGGGTGTTCTGCTCGGCAAAGGCCTGGCGCAGCAACGGTGCGCTTTCGCTTTGCTGCGCCAACGCTTGCGCCAGCGCCTGCTGGGCATCGAGTTGTTGCTGCTGCAACTGCTGCTGATGCGTGAGCAAGGCGTTGTGCTGCTGGTGCTGGGCACTGATGCTGGCGGCCAAGGGTGACAGCTGGCTGTCGAGCGCCTGCTGGCGGGCGAATTGATGCCGTTGCGGGGCCAGGTGCTCCAGGCGTTTCAGGTTCAGGCGCTCGTCGTGCAGGCTGTCGCTGTGCTGTTGGGCACTGAGCAGTTGTTCGCTGCTGCCCTGGACTTGGGCTTGCAGTTGCAGCAGTTCAGTCATCCAGGCCCGTTGCAGCTCAAGCTGGCGCAGTTGCGCCTGCTCACCCTTGAGCTGTTCCACGGCCTGGTTGTAGCGCTGGTCGAGTTCGGCGCGAGCCTCCGGCGACAAGGGCATGACCCCGGCGGCCTGGTCCTGCAGGGCCTTGTGGGCCTCCTCGGCCTCCTTGCTCTTGCTGTAGGCGCGGCGCCCCAGTTGGCTGTAGATCGCCGTATTGGTGAGCTTTTCCAGCAGCTCGCTGCGGTCTTTGTCGTCGGCCTTGAGGAAGGCGCTGAACTCGCTCTGGGCCAGCATCACGGCGCGGGTGAACTGCTCGAAGTTAAGGCCCAGGCGCGATTCGATCAGTTGCTTGTACTCAGCCTTGCTCTGGTTGCTCAGCAGTTGGTCGCTGTCCAGGTCGTGCAGGCTCTGGCGGCTGCCTTGCAGCTTGCCATTGGCCTTGTCGCGGGCGCGGTTGGCTTCCCAGCGGGCGCGGTAGCGGCGCCCGTCGATGCCGACGAAGTCGACCTCGGCAAAGCCGCTGCCGGTACCGCGGCGCAACAGGGTGCGCGGGTCGCTGGTGAGGATGTCGCTGTCGACTTCCGGCAGCTTGGTTTCGCGGCCGATGTTGCTCAGCCGCGGTACCGCGCCGAACAGTGCCAGGCACAGGGCATCGAGCAGGGTGCTCTTGCCCGCGCCTGTGGGGCCGGTGATGGCGAACAGGCCGGCGCTGGCCAGGGGTTCGGCGGTAAAGTCGATTTCAAAGGGACCGGCCAGGGAGGCCAGGTTCTTCAGGCGAATGGCAAGAATCTTCATGGCTGCTCCTCCTCGTGCTGGACGTCCTGCAGCAGCAGGGCGAAATCGGCCAGGGTCTGGTCGTCCACGGCGCTGCCGTAGGCCTGGGCCCAGGCACGGCTGAACAGTTCGTGCGGGGTCATTTGCCCCAGCTCCACCAGTGCATCCTCGTCCAGGTCCTCGCCTGCGCGGTTGCCGGCGTATTCGGCGCCGATGCGCACCAGGCGCACGGCTTTACCCTGCAACGCGGTTTCCAGTTGCTGGCGCAGGTCGGGTTGCGGCTCGTCCAGTTGCACCCGGATCTCCAGCCAGGGCTGGCGTTGCGGGTCTTCAAGCAGGTCGATCACCGGCAAGTCGGCCAGGTGTTCGAGAATCTCGCTCAGCGGCGCCGGGCCCAGGCGCTGCAAGTGCACCGCCCGCGGCACCAGGCGCGACTCGACGCTGGCCAGCGTGGCGCCGTCCAGTTCGATTTCGAGGATCTGGTGCTGATAACCGATCTCGGAGAACGACAGCGGGATCGGCGAACCACTGTAGCGAATACGCTCTTCGCGGTTGACCCGCTGCGGCTTGTGCAGATGCCCCAGGGCCACGTAGCTGATGTCCTTGCTGAACAGGCTGGCAGGCAAGGCTTCGGCGTTGCCGATGATCAGGCTGCGTTCGGAGTCTTCCGAGATCGAACCGCCGGCCATGTGTGCGTGGCTCACGGCGATCAGTGCCTGGCCCGGCTTGCGCCGTTCGAGCGCGGCCTCGATCAGGCGCTCGTGGACCTGGCGGATACCGCGCAGGTAATCGTCGCCCAGATGGGCGCCGGTCACTTCGGCCGGGCGCAGGAACGGCAAGGCCAGGCACCAGGCGGTGACCTTGCCGCGGGCGTTGGTCAGCGGGATCAGCAGCCGGTCGCTGTCGAGGACGCCTTCGTCGAGCCACTGCACCCGGCCCAGGGCGTGGGTGCGCAGGCGCCGCATGAGCGGCGCCGGCAGCTCGATACGAGAGCCCGAGTCATGGTTGCCGGCAATCATCACGATGTTCAGCTTGGGTTGCTGTTCGTGGGCCTGGACGATGAAGTCGTAGAGACGCTCCTGGGCTTTGACCGGTGGGTTGACCGTGTCGAAGATGTCGCCGGCGATCAACAGGGCATCGGGCTGGCGCAGCTTGAGCTGGCCGAGCAGCCAGTCAAGAAAGCAGGCGTGTTCAAAATCGCGTTCTTGGCCATGCAGGGTTTGACCCAGGTGCCAGTCGGAGGTGTGAAACAGACGCATGAGGGGTTCCGCAGATTGCCGGCGCAGCGCCCGGGGGCTGCGCCTGAGGGTTATTTGGGGTAGAGCGGCGGCAGGCTGCCGTTGTCGCTGGTGGCCGGCTGGATCTGTTCGGCCGCCGGTATGGTGCCAATGGCACGCCAGAGTTCATCACCCTGCCAATACTGCCCGGTTTCGCTGTAGAGGGCACCGTTCAGACCGTCCAGTGCATCGGACAGCGGCACGAAGCGGGCGGCCATTTCGGCCAGGGTTTCCGGTTGCTGGCGCGCCCAGGCATCCAGGGCCTGACGGGTGGCCTGGGGATCGTTGGCCTGGCACGCGCGCTTGAGGTCATCCAGCAAGGTGCGCGGGCTGGGGCCGGCCTGCGCGGCACGCAAGATGGCCGGTTGCGAACGCGCCCGCCACCAGAGGGCAAAGCCCAGCAGGGTGGTCAAGGCCAGGATGAACGTGCTCAGTTGCCACGGCCAGAGCGGGCGCCCGCTGGTGCTGAGGGGGTCGACGCTGGCCGGCTTGTCGGCGCTCAAGGCCGGGTTGTCCTGGATCTGCAGGCTGCGCGCCGGCAGGCTGCTGTGCTCAAGGTGGTCCTCGCGGGTGTTCCACCAGAACACCTCCTGGGCGGGTAGCTCGAGGGTGCCGCTGTGGGTCGGGACCAGGGCTTCGCGCTCTTCGCGAATTCCGAGCAGGCCACGGTCATTGACCTGATTGCGCAGTTGCGGCTGGTCCGGGTAGCGGCGCAGGCCGACCACTTCGGTGGCCGGTAGCGGCGGTAGCTGGGCGCTGGACAAGCCCTCGGCCTGAACGATCACGGTACGGGTCAGGGAGTCGCCGATCTGGGTTTGTTGCTGGGCCGGGTCCGGGCTCCAGTGTTCTTCCAGGCTCAGGTTGCTGGTCGGCAGCCACGGCGCGTTGGCCGGGTAGTCGGCGGGAATCGGGTTGACGGTAAGGACCAGCGGCGTGGAGCTGACGTGCACCTGTTTGCCGGCCCTGGGGGTGTTCAGTTCTTGATCCGTGTCGGTCTGGGCGGCGGTGGCGCTGAAGGTCAGGACCGGTATGGTCAGATCGCCGCTGTGCTGGGGATAGATGGCGTAGCGCATTTCGATCACACCGTGGCGTACCCCGTCGATATCCTTTTCAAAGGTGCGCGATTCGCCCAGCGGTTCGACCTTGGCGTCGGCCAGCTGCAAGGGGCTCAGGCTGCTGTCATCGTAGAGGGGCACCGAGTGATAGATGCTCAGGGTCAGTACCGCCTGGGCCTGCACATAGACTTCAGGCTGGTCGAGGCTGGCGTCGATGAATACCGGGCCGTGGTTTTCGTTGCTGGCCGCTTCGGCCAGCACCTGCAGGCTGATGGGTTCGCTGCGCAAATCGCCGATCTGCAATGCCGGGACTTCTACGCTGCCGCTCTGGCGTGGCAGCAGGGTGATGATCCAGCGGGTGCCTCCAGCCTGATCGTCAAGGCTGTTGAGGCTGTTGACCTGACGGGTGCCCCGCACCTCGAAATGGGGCTCCAGCGGGCTCAGGTCGGGCTTGCCGAACTGGGTCACGTCCTGGGTCTGCAGGGTCAGCTCCAGGGTTTCGCCAGCGTTCAGGCGGGTGCGGTCGACCGTGGCAAGCAGCGCCGCGGCCTGGGCCTGAACGCAGAGAAAGAGGCCGAGCACAAAGACGCAGACGCGACTCATCGATGGGGTTCCTGATGTTGTTGCTGTTCGTACCAGAACTTGCGTCGCAGCAGTTCGGACGGATTGTCCGGGATCTGCCGCAGCCATTGTTCCAGGGCCTGGCGCTGTTCGGCATCCAGGGTGCTGTCCAGCGGTCGCTTGGGCGGCTGGGTGGTTTGTTCGTCATCGCCATTGTTGGCCAGGTTCTGTGCCTGTTCGCTGTCGCTGTCGGCATCCTTGTCGGCGTCGCTGGGCTGCTGCGCGGGCTTCTCGCTGGCCGGGGCCTGGTTGTTCTGTGCGTTGCTGGCGTTGTCTGCCTGGGCTTCGGGCGAGTTCTGCTCGGTGTCCTGGGGCGGCTGTTCGGGTTTTTCAGCCTGACGCTCCTGCATCAGGCGCTCGACCAGGGCTTTGTTGCTCAGTGCTGCCTGCAACTCCGGTTGACGCTCAAGGGCCTGTTCATAGGCATCCACGGCCGCCTCCAGCTCACCGCTGCGGGCCAGGGCATTACCGCGATTGTAGTGGTCGGCGGCGCTGCTGCCCTGGGCGAACAGGCGGGCGGCGCCATTGAAGTCGCCCGCCTCATAGAGGGCCAGGCCTTTCCATTGACGGTCCACGAAGTGTTCGGCGGCTTCGGCCGGCCGCTGTTGTTCGAGCAGGCGCTGGCCTTGCTGGTCGGGCCGCAGCCACAGGTCATTGAACTCGAAGGCATGGCTCGGCTGCGGCAGTACCAGCAACAGGGGCAGGCAGAACAGCCAGCCGCGCCGTCCGGCGCAGGCCGCCAGCAGAAGCAGCGGTAGCAGCAGCCAATAGCCCTGGTCGGCCCAACTGTCCAGCTGCAGGGTCTGGCCATCGCCGCGCAGTCGTTTGGGCGAGTCGAACAGGCGCAGGCCGCGCAGGTCCAGGTCGTCGATACGGGCGGTGCGGTAGCGTCCACCGGTGCTGTTGATGAATGACCGCAGGCTGGCGCTGTCCAGCCGGGGCATGAGGATGCCGCCCTGGTCATCCTTGAGGAATTCACCATTGGCCTGCTTGACCGGGGTGCCCTCGGCGCTGCCGATCCCCAGCATCAGCAGGCTGGGGCCCTGGCGACCGAGGGCCTGGCTGATGCCTTCACGCTCCTGGGGGCTCAAGGACGACCCCACCAGCAACAGGCGCCCCTGGCCCAGGCCTGCCTGGGCCAGCAGGGCAAGCCCCTTGCGCACAGCCAGATCGGCCCGCTGCCCGGCCTGGGGCATGATCGATGGGGTGAGGGCTTCGAGCAGGTTGCGGCTGGTGGCCAGGTCGTCCGACAGCGGCACCAGGGTGTGGGCGCTGCCGGCATAGACAATGATGGCGGTCTGGCTGTCGCGACGATGCTCGAGCACATCGAGGATCTTGCGCCGGGCCTGTTCCAGGCGGCTGGGCTGGGCATCCTCGGCGAGCATCTGCGGGGTCAGCTCCAGCAGGATCACCAGCGGGTCGGCCGGACGCTGGCGGGTTTCTTCCAAGCGCTGCCAACTGGGGCCCAGCAGTGCCAGCACGGTGAGCAGCCAGGCCAGGCCCAGGGCGATCCACGGCAATTTGCTGGTGCGGCCATTGCCACCGCCGAGCAGCACGGCATGGAAGCTGGGGGGCAGGATCATCTGCCAGCGGCCGGCGCGCTTTTGTCGGTGCCAGAGTTTCCACAGCAGCCAGACGAGCAACGGCAGCACGATCAGCCAGGCCGGGCGCAACCATTGCGGCCATAGGTCAATCATCGGCGTCTCCTCAGACGCAGGCGTTTGAGCCGCTCGCGCCATTGCGGGTGCGGGGCGAGGAAGCTCGGCCGGCGCAGCAGGCGTTGCAGTAGATTGTCCGGCCATTGTTCGCGGATCACCAGCAACAGGCTGAGCAACAGGGCCAGAGCCAGCGGCCAGCTGTACAGCGCTTGGGCGGTACGCGCCTGGGTGGGCTGCTGGGCCACCGGCTCCAGGCGGTCGAGGGCGTTGTCGATGGCTTGCAGTTCCTCGCCGTCACGGGCGCGGAAGTAGGTGCCGCCGGTCTGCTCGGCGATTTCCCTGAGCGAGGCTTCGTCCAGGTCCAGGCTCGGGTTGATGCCGAGCTGGCCTGCGGTGCCGGACGTCTCTGGGTCGGCACCGATGCCGATGGTGTAGATGCGTACGTTCTCCTGGGCAGCCAGGCGTGCGGCGGTCAGTGGGTGGATCTGCCCGCCATTGTTGGCGCCGTCCGTCACCAGCACCAGCACCCGGCTCTGGGCCGGACGCTGGCGCAGGCGCTTGAGCGCCAGGCCAATGGCGTCGCCGATGGCGGTGTTCTTGCCGGCGATACCGATCTGCGCTTCGTCGAGAAAGGTGCGTACGGTACGCCGGTCGAAGGTCAGGGGCGCCTGCAGGTACGCTTGGCTGCCGAACAGGACCAGCCCCACGCGATCACCCTGGCGTTCCTCGAGAAAGTCGCCGAGCAGGGCTTTGACCAGGCTCAGTCGACTGACTTCTTCGCCCTGCCAGTGCATGTCGGGGAAGTCCATGGAGCCGGACACATCCACTGCCACCAGCAAGTCGCGGCCGCTGGCGGCCACCGGCAAGGGCTCACCCAGCCATTGTGGGCGGGCGGCGGCGAACAGCAGCAACAGCCAGACCAGCACAAAGGGGGCCTGTTGCCGCCAGGTCGGCAGGTTCAGGCGCGCGCGGCGTCCGGCAAGGCCTTCGAGTTCATCCAGGAAGCTGACCTTGAGCACCGGCTCGCCGCTGTCGGCGGCAGGCAGCAGCAGGCGTGCCAGCCAAGGCAACGGAAACAGCACGAAGATCCACGGCCAGGCCAACTCAAACATGTTTGCGGATCCAGGTTTCGACCGCCTGATTGAGCCCGGCAATGGCCTTGTCGTCGAGCTTGCACTCGGGTTTGTAGGCGCCTTCGACCAGCACCATCCAGCGGGTCAGGCCGGCGGCCGGGCAGCGGTTGTCGAGAAAGGCCAGCCACTGGCGACCGTTGAGGGTATGGCTGTGGCTGCCGGGATAGTGATTACGGCACAGGCGCTTGAGCAAGGCATTGATCTGCTGCAGCCAGGCACCGGCCGGTTCGCCGTCGTAGGGTTTGGGCAGGCGGGCAAGCTCCGCCAGGGCTTCGACGCGGATCGGGTCCAGGGGCAGCTCGGCGCGCACGATGGGCTTTTTGCCCGGGCGCCAGTGGCGAAAGCGCCACAGGCCCCAGGCCAGCAGCGGCAGCAGGGCCAGTAACACCCACCATCCCGGCGCCAAGGGCCACCAGCCAACAGGCGGCGGGGCGATCAGTGGTTGCAGTTGCTCCAGCGGGTTCACTGGGCTTTCCCCGGTCGTTGCGCATTCAGGTATTCGCGCAATTGCTCGATCATTTCGCTCTGGGTGCTCAAGGGCATCAGCACCACCCGCAGTTTTTGCGCCAGCAGTTCCCAGCGCTCGATGCGTGCATCGCTTTGTTGACGGTAGCTCTGACGCAAGGTGGGGTCGAGGGTGTCGAGCTCAAGCTGTGCACCGTGCTGGGCAAAGCGCAGCAGGCCGGCGGCGGGCAGGGCATGGTCGAGGGGGTCGGACAGCGGCAGCAGGAGCAGGTCGCAGTGGCGCGCCAGCAGGCTCAGCTGTTGCTCCACGGTCGGGCTCAGGGCGCGCTCGTCGCAGATGATGATCGCAAGGCTTCCCGGGCGCAGCACCTCGCGGGCACGGCGCAGGGCCAGGCCCAGGCTGTCGGCCTGGGGCTGGGCCTCGGTGTGCAGTGACTGGTTGACCCGGGCCAGGCGGTTGAGCAGTTGCAGTAGGCTCTGCTTGCTGCGCCGGGGCTTGATCTCGTAGTGCTCGTTATCGCCAAACACCAGGCCGCCGATGCGGTCGTTGTGGCCCAGCGCGGCCCAGCCGATCAGGGCTGCGGCTTGCGCGGCGAGTACCGACTTGAACATCAGCCCGGAGCCGAAGAACAGGCGTTGGCTTTGCTCGACAAGGATGAAAATCGGCCGCTCGCGCTCTTCGTGAAACAGCTTGGTGTGGGGCTCCTGGGTACGTGCCGTCACCCGCCAGTCGATGTTGCGCACATCGTCGCCGGCCTGGTAGACCCGCACCTGGTCGAAATCGACTCCACGGCCACGCAGCTTGGAGTGGTGCAGGCCTACCAGCGGGCTGCGCTGGCCGGGCCGGGAGAACAGCTGCACTTCACGCACGCGATGGCGCATCTCGATCAGCTCGGCGAGGCTGATACGGATTCCGGGCGCGGCCAACAGGCGTTCGGGCATGGCGTCAGGCGACGGCGACGACGTCGAGGATGCGCTGGATCACCCGGTCCTGATCGATCCCGGCGGCCTCGGCCTCGAAGGAAAGAATGATGCGGTGGCGCAGCACGTCGAACAGCACCGCCTGGATGTCTTCGGGGCTGACAAAGTCGCGCCCGGCCAGCCAGGCGTGGGCCCGTGCGCAGCGATCCAGGGCAATGGAGCCACGCGGGCTGGCGCCATAGGCGATCCAGTCGGCCAGCTCCAGGTCGAACTTGGCCGGGGTGCGGGTGGCCATGACCAGTTGCACCAGGTATTCCTCTACCGCATCGGCCATGTACAGGCCGAGAATTTCCTTGCGTGCGGCGAAGATGGCCGTTTGGCTGACCCGCCGTTCGGGCTTGGCCTCGCCATTGAGCGCCTCGCCACGGGCCTGCTGGAGAATACGGCGCTCCACCGAGGCATCCGGGAAGCCGATTTTCACGTGCATCAGGAACCGGTCGAGTTGGGCCTCGGGCAGCGGGTAGGTGCCTTCCTGCTCGATCGGGTTCTGGGTGGCCATGACCAGGAACAACGGCGACAGTTCATAGGTGCTGCGCCCGACACTGACCTGGCGCTCGGCCATGGCTTCGAGGAGGGCGGACTGGACCTTGGCCGGGGCGCGGTTGATTTCGTCGGCCAGCACCAGGTTGTGGAAGATCGGCCCTTGCTGGAAGACAAAGCTGCCGGTTTCCGGGCGATAGATCTCGGTGCCGGTGATGTCGGCCGGGAGCAGGTCGGGGGTGAACTGGATACGATGGAACTCGGCCTCGACGCCTTCTGCCAGTTCCTTGATGGCCTTGGTCTTGGCCAGGCCCGGGGCGCCTTCGACCAGCATGTGGCCGTCGGCAAGGAGCACAATGAGCAAGCGCTCGACGAGTTTTTCCTGGCCCAGGATCTGGGTTGAAAGAAAGGTGCGCAGCGCGATCAGCGCCTCACGGTGTTCCATCGTTGACGATTCCTGGAAATAAGCCAGGGCGTACCGCGTGAAAGCGCCCGGGCGGGGGCTGATACTTTAATGCATCCCGGGGGTTGGGGACTAATGGCGTCGCGTAAATTTGTGCAGGTGCAAAGGTATCGCGGGGCAAGCCCGCTCCTACAGCTGTTTGTAGGAGCGGGCTTGCCCCGCGTGATCACATCACTTCAGTTCTTGAACTTGGAGTGCTTGTAGCCCTGGTCACACAGGGCAAACACCACTACCAGCACTGCCGCTACCGCCAGGATCACCACCACACCATCGGTGGAGTGGGTCGCGGAGCTGGCCACCAGGGCCAGGCCACCCAGCGGCGCCAGGCCGCCGGCCACGGCGGTGCCGATCTCGCGGCCGGTACCAAAGCCCGAGGAGCGGGTCTGGGTCGGGAACTGGCGGCTGAGGAACGAGCCTTGTGGTGCGAACATCATGGGTGCCAACAGGCCGGTACCGATGGCGATGGCCAGGTAGATCATCATCGGCTCGCCGGTGTTGAGCAGGGCCAGGAACGGATAGGCGAACAGCACCGAGAAAATCCCGCCGAGGATCAGCACCGTCTTGCTGCTCCACTTGTCGCACAGCCAGCCGAAGAATGGCACGGCGATAATCGCCACCAGGCTGGCGATGGTCACCGACAGCGAAGTGACATGGGCTTCAACACCTTTGTACTGAGTCAGGTAGGCCAGGGAGAAGGTCTTGAATATGTAGCTCAGGGCGTTGTAGCCGATGGCCACGAAGAACACCACGGCCAGGCCCTTGAGGTCGTTCTTGAACAGCAGCTTGAGCGGCGAGACCTGTTCTTTTTTCGGGGTCTTGTCCAGTTCCTTGAAGTCCGGAGTCTCCGGGATGCTTCTGCGTACCCACAGGCCGACGGCGACCAGCACGATGCTGCAGATGAACGGAATGCGCCAGCCACCGGAGAGCAGGAACTCGTTGCCGTTCATGGTCAGAAGGTACACGGTCAGCGACGACAGCAGCAGGCCCAGGTTCAGGCCCAACGCCGGCCAGGCACCCTGGCTGCCGCGCTTGCCTTCGCTGGCATGCTCATAGGAGGTGACGGCGGCGGCGGAGAGTTCGGCGCCAGCCCCCAGGCCCTGAATCACGCGGACCAGGACGAGGATGATCGGCGCCCAGATGCCGATCGAGGCGTAGCTGGGGATCAGGCCGATCAGGGTGGTGCACACCCCCATCAGGCAGAACGTGATGACCAGCACCTGCTTGCGTCCGAAACGGTCGCCCAGGTAACCGAAGAGGATGCCGCCAAAGGGCCGGGCAATAAAGCCGATGGCAAAGGTGGAAAACGCCAGCAGCGAGGCCACGGCTGGGTTGCTGGGGTCGAAGAACACCTTGGAGAACACGATCGCCGCCATGGTGGCGTACAGGTAGAAATCGTACCACTCCAGCATCGAGCCGAAGATGGTGGCGGCCGCGACCTTGCGCAGGCGCTTCTTTTTCTGTACCGGGGTTTCTGTCGCGGCCGCAGCCGCCTCATGTACCGACATGGGAGGTTTCCTTTTTGTCTTTGTAGTTATGTGTGCAGCTGGGGTTCAGCGGGTCTTGAAGATCCTGTCGGCGATCATCTGGCCGATCGGGATGGCTGAGGTGGCGGCCGGGGACGGTGCGTTGCAGACATGCACCATGCGCGGCGTCTCGGCGAACAGGAAGTCATGCACCAGGGTGCCGTCACGCATCACTGCCTGGGCACGGATGCCTGCCTCGTAGGGCAGCAGGTCTTCGATGTTCAACGACGGGCAATACTTGCGGCACTGCTCCAGGTAGCCGCCCTTGAACAGCGAGTTCTTCATTTCGGTGGTGCCGGAACCCAGGTTGTTCCAGATGGTTTTCCAGAAGCCGGGGAAGCGTGCGTACTCGGCAACATCACGCCAGTTCACCGAGAACTTCTTGTAGTTCTCGCGGCCCAGCCCCAGTACGGCGTTCGGGCCGACCGTGACGCTGCCGTCGATCATTCGCGTCAGGTGCACGCCCAGGAACGGCAGCTCCGGATCAGGAATCGGGTAGATCAGGTGGTTGACGATGTCGTTCTTGCTCGCCGGAAGGCGGAAGTACTCGCCGCGAAACGGGATGATCTGGTGATCGATCTTCACGCCTGCCAGCGCGGCCAGGCGATCCGACTGTAGGCCGGCGCAGGCCACCAATTGGCGGGCGCGCCAGACCTTGTCGTCACTGCTGACGGTGACGTTATCGCCGTTCTCGACAATCGCGCGCACGGTGGTCGACATATGGACTTCACCGCCTGCGGCCTGGATCACCCGGGCCATGGCCTGGCAGACCTGCTTGTAGTCGACGATGCCGGTGGCATCGAGAAACAGGCCGCCTAGGCCGACGATGTTCGGCTCGCGGCGCTGCAGCTCAGTGGCGTCCAGGCGCTCGACTTTCAGGCCGTTTTGCTGCGAACGCTCGTACAGGGCGTGCATGCGCTGTACTTCCAGCGGCGTGGAGGCCACCAGCAATTTGCCGCAGACGTCGAACTTGATCTGGTGCTCGGTGCAGAAGTCCTTGGTGGCCTGGGCGCCACGCTTGCACAGGTCGGCCTTGAGGCTTCCCGGGGCGTAGTAGATGCCCGCGTGGATCACGCCACTGTTGTGGCCGGTCTGGTGGCGGGCAAGGCTGTTTTCCTTTTCCAGGATCACCAGCGAGGCGCCAGGCTGGCGTTCGAGCAGCGCCATGGCGGTGGCGAGGCCGACGATGCCGCCGCCGATGATGCAGTAGTCGTAGATCATGCAGGTGTCACCTTGGCTTGTTCTTATCAGAGAGTCTGCTTATCAGGTTGTCAGACTAAGTAGGTCAAACAAAAGGGCGCTGTGCACCAGCGCCCGCTCTATACGGAAAATCAAAGGGTCAGTCGATACTTGGCAAATCCAGCTTCAGGCGTTTGGCCGATGCGCGCAGGTGGGCTTCGGCGCAGGCGGCTGCTGCATGATGGTCGCCGTCGGCAATGGCCTGGTACAACGCCTGGTGTTCACGGTTGGCATCGGCCGAACCTCCCACCGAGTGGGCGGCGGAGTTTTCCCAGGCAGTCTTGCGCGCGGCAGCCAGTTGCCCGCGAAGAAAGTCGTGGAAGGCAATGAAGTAATCGTTTTTGCTGGCTTCGGCGATGGCGCGGTGGAAGGCGACGTCGGCGGCAGCAGCGGCGGCAAAGTCGCTGCGCTTGTCGAGCATCTCTTGCAGGGCGGTGTTCATGCGCGCCAGGTCCCCGGCATCGCGGCGCTGGGCGGCAACGGAGGCGGCCTGGGTTTCGATCCACAGGCGCACTTCAAACATCTGCACCAGGTCCGGGCTGCGGCCCTGGGTAGCGGGGAAGCGGAACACGGTGCCGGTCGGGGTTTGCGAAATGTACGAGCCCAGGCCCCGGCGCGCGATCAATACACCATCGGCCTTGAGCTGGGCCACCGCCTCGCGCACCACCGAACGGCTGACGTTCAGCTGTTCGGCCAGTTGCTGTTCGGTGGGCAGGCGCGATTCGGCCGCCAGGCGTCCGGAGTCGATCTCTGCACGGATGGCACCGACGACGCGTTCGACCAGCGTATCGGGGCGCTGAAGCTCAAGCATGGGGGTATTGCTCATTAATCAGGTTGTCAGACAATGCCTTTGGCGCGGTTCCTTGTCAAGAAACCGCAGCGCCGATTACAGCTCGCTGACGTAGGTGCCGGTGCCCTGGAGGATGTTGTGCAGGGTCTCTTCGACCTCGGCCAGGTCGGTGCCATCGCTGCTCAGGGTGATCTCGAGGTGATCATCGCCGTTGAACACGTCGGCATCGCCCGGTGCCACTTCGATCAGCAGGCGGCTGGCGCTCAGGGTGACCTTGAGGCCATCGACAGTGCAGGGCTCGTCGTCCAGGGTGATGTCCACCGTGTCTTCGTCCGGGTAGCGGGTCATGAGGAACATCTGGCCCTTGTCACTGTGGCAGCACAGGGTGGCCATGTTGTCTTCTTCATCATCGCAAGGGGTGGCGAAGAGCAGGGCGGTGGTCAGTTGCATGGGCGACTCGATAAATAAGTTGAAACACGATTCTGCCAGTCTTCGGCCCCCGGATAAACGGGCTGTTGCACCTCAATGTCCGAATATGTCGCAGCACCGCAAGCAGGGGCGGGCGGGCACTCGTTAAGCTGCGCTGTCGATGGACACCCGTAAAGACACAGCCCCTCTGGCGCAGTCGTCTTTGCAGATGCCCATCCGTGGAAGGGGGGATGTGACCCGTGAGTCGCGTTTTGCACCTGTTCTTCCGGTTTTACCGTCTTTCGGCTACGGGTTGGCTATCGTTGATCCGTATACGGCGGACGCGCACGACGCTTCACTCCATAACAAAGCCCAAGCGGAGTACCACAGATGGCGTTTTTCACCGCAGCCAGCAAGGCCGACTTCCAGCATCAACTGCAAGCGGCGCTGGCGCAGCACATCAGCGAACAGGCACTGCCACAAGTGGCGCTGTTCGCCGAACAGTTCTTCGGCATCATCTCTCTTGACGAACTCACCCAGCGCCGCATGTCGGACCTGGCCGGTTGCACCCTCTCTGCCTGGCGCATCATCGAACGTTTCGATCACACCAAGCCTGAAGTTCACGTCTACAACCCCGATTACGAGCGCCATGGCTGGCAGTCGACCCACACGGCGGTCGAAGTCCTGCACCATGACCTGCCTTTTCTGGTCGACTCGGTCCGCACCGAGCTCAATCGCCGCGGCTACAGCATCCATACCCTGCAGACCACCGTACTGAGCGTGCGTCGCGGGGCCAAGGGCGAGCTGCTGGAAATCCTGCCCAAGGGCACCCAGGGCGAGGGCGTGCTGCAAGAGTCGCTGATGTACCTGGAAATCGACCGCTGCGCCAACAACGCCGAGCTCAACGTGCTCACCCGCGAGTTGGAGCAGGTGCTGGCCGAAGTACGCGTTGCCGTTGCCGATTTCGAGCCGATGAAGGCCAAACTGCGTGAAATCGCCGCGCTGGTCGAGCAAACCCCGTATGCCCCGGCCCAGGGTGAAAAGACTGAAGTCAGCGCCTTCCTCGAATGGCTGCTGGGCAATCATTTCACCTTCCTCGGTTATGAAGAGTTCGTGGTCCATGGCGATGCCCAGGGCGGCCAGCTGGTGTATGACGAAAACTCCTTCCTCGGCCTGACCCGCCTGCTGCGTGCCGGCCTGACCGCCGAAGACCTGCGCATCGAAGACTACGCCGTTAACTATCTCAACGAGCCGCTGCTGCTGTCGTTTGCCAAGGCGGCTTACCCAAGCCGTGTACACCGCCCGGCGTACCCCGACTACGTGTCGATCCGCCAGCTGGATGCCGACGGCAAGGTCATCAAGGAATGCCGTTTCATGGGCCTGTACACCTCTTCGGTGTACGGCGAGAGCGTCCGCAACATCCCCTACATCCGTGGCAAAGTGGCCGAAGTCGAGCGTCGCTCGCATTTCGACCCCAAGGCACACCTGGGCAAGGAACTGGCGCAGGTCCTGGAAGTGCTGCCGCGCGACGACCTGTTCCAGACCCCGATCGACGAGCTGTTCACCACCGTGATGTCGATCGTGCAGATCCAGGAGCGCAACAAGATCCGCGTGTTCCTGCGCAAGGACCCGTACGGCCGCTTCTGCTACTGCCTGGCCTATGTGCCGCGTGACATCTACTCCACCGAGGTGCGCCAGAAGATCCAGCAGGTGCTGATGGAGCGCCTCAAGGCCAGCGATTGCGAGTTCTGGACCTTCTTCTCCGAGTCGGTGCTGGCCCGCGTGCAGCTGATTCTGCGCGTCGATCCGAAGAACCGCATCGACATCGACCCGCAGCAACTGGAAAACGAAGTCATCCAGGCCTGCCGTTCATGGCAGGACGACTATGCCAGCCTGACCGTCGAGAGCTTCGGTGAAGCCCAGGGCACCAATGTCCTGGCCGACTTCCCGAAAGGTTTCCCGGCGGGCTACCGTGAGCGCTTCGCCGCCCACTCGGCCGTGGTCGACATGCAGCATGTGCTGACCCTGTCCGAGCGCAAGCCGCTGGTGATGAGCTTCTACCAGCCGCTGACCCACGGCGGTAAACAACAGCTGCATTGCAAGCTGTACCACGCCGACACCCCGCTGGCGCTCTCGGACGTGCTGCCGATTCTGGAAAACCTTGGCCTGCGTGTGCTGGGCGAGTTCCCGTACCGCCTGCTCCATGCCAATGGCCGCGAGTTCTGGATTCATGATTTTGCCTTCACCTACAGCGAAGGCCTGAACCTGGACATCCAGCAACTCAACGACACCCTGCAGGATGCGTTTGTCCATATCGTCAATGGCGATGCGGAAAACGACGCCTTCAACCGTCTGGTACTGACGGCCGGCCTGCCGTGGCGCGATGTGGCGCTGCTGCGTGCCTATGCCCGCTACCTCAAGCAGATCCGCCTGGGCTTCGATCTTGGCTATATCGCCAGCACCCTGAACAACCACACCGACATCGCTCGCGAGCTGACCCGGTTGTTCAAGACCCGCTTCTACCTGGCGCGCAAACTCACCGGCGAAGACCTCGACGACAAGCAGCAACGCCTGGAGCAGGCGATCCTCACGGCACTGGATGATGTCCAGGTGCTCAACGAAGACCGCATCCTGCGTCGCTACCTGGACCTGATCAAGGCCACCCTGCGTACCAACTTCTACCAGACCGACGCCCAGGGCCAGGCCAAGTCGTACTTCAGCTTCAAGTTCAACCCCAAGCTGATTCCCGAACTGCCCAAGCCTGTGCCCAAGTTCGAGATTTTTGTCTACTCCCCGCGTGTCGAGGGCGTCCACCTGCGCTTTGGCAACGTGGCCCGTGGCGGCCTGCGCTGGTCGGACCGCGAGGAAGACTTCCGTACCGAAGTGCTGGGCCTGGTAAAAGCCCAGCAGGTGAAGAACTCGGTCATCGTTCCAGTCGGTGCCAAGGGCGGCTTCCTGCCGCGCCGCCTGCCCCTGGGCGGCAGCCGCGACGAGATCCAGGCCGAAGGCATCGCCTGCTACCGGATCTTCATTTCCGGCCTGCTGGACATCACTGACAATCTCAAGGACGGCGCCCTGGTGCCGCCGGCCAATGTCGTGCGTCACGACGATGACGACCCGTACCTGGTGGTGGCGGCCGACAAAGGCACCGCGACCTTCTCCGATATCGCCAACGGCATCGCCATCGACTACGGCTTCTGGCTGGGTGATGCGTTCGCCTCCGGCGGCTCGGCCGGTTACGACCACAAGAAAATGGGCATCACTGCCCGGGGCGCCTGGGTCGGTGTGCAGCGTCACTTCCGTGAGCGCGGCATCAACGTCCAGGAAGACCCGATCACCGTGGTGGGCGTGGGCGACATGGCCGGTGACGTGTTCGGCAACGGCTTGCTGATGTCGGACAAGCTGCAGCTGGTGGCCGCGTTCAACCACCTGCACATCTTCATCGACCCGAACCCGGAGCCGGCCAGCAGCTTTGCCGAGCGCAAGCGCCTGTTCGACCTGCCGCGTTCGGCCTGGAGCGATTACGACACCAGCATCATGTCCGAAGGCGGCGGGATCTTCCCGCGCAGCGCAAAAAGCATCGCGATCACCCCGCAGATGAAAGAGCGCTTTGCCATCGAGGCCGACAAGCTGACCCCGACCGAGCTGCTCAATGCACTGCTCAAGGCACCGGTTGACCTGCTCTGGAACGGCGGTATCGGCACGTACGTCAAGTCCAGTGAGGAAAGCCACGCCGATGTCGGTGACAAGGCCAACGACGCCTTGCGCGTTGACGGCAATGAGTTGCGCTGCAAGGTGGTGGGCGAGGGCGGCAACCTGGGCATGACCCAGTTGGGCCGGGTCGAATTCGGTCTCAACGGCGGCGCCACCAACACCGACTTCATCGACAACGCCGGTGGTGTGGACTGCTCGGACCATGAGGTCAATATCAAGATCCTGCTCAATGAAGTGGTGCAGGCCGGCGACATGACCGAGAAGCAGCGTAACCAGCTGCTGGGTAGCATGACCGACGAAGTGTCCGGCCTGGTGCTGGGCAACAACTACAAGCAGACCCAGGCGTTGTCGCTGGCTGCCCGTCGTGCCCGGGAGCGCATTGCCGAGTACAAGCGGCTGATGGCAGACCTGGAAAGCCGCGGCAAGCTGGACCGTGCCATCGAGTTCCTGCCGACCGAAGAGCAGTTGGCCGAGCGCATTGCCGCCAACCAGGGCCTGACCCGTGCCGAATTGTCGGTGCTGATCTCGTACAGCAAGATCGACCTCAAGGAAGCGTTGCTCAAGTCGTTGGTGCCTGATGACGACTACCTGACCCGCGACATGGAAACCGCGTTCCCGCCGTCGCTGGTCAACAAGTTCGCCGAGGCCATGCGCCGCCACCGCCTCAAGCGCGAAATCGTCAGCACCCAGATTGCCAACGATCTGGTCAACAACATGGGCATCACCTTCGTCCAGCGCCTGAAGGAGTCCACTGGCATGAGCCCGGCGAACGTTGCCGGCGCCTATGTGATCGTGCGTGACATCTTCCACCTGCCGCACTGGTTCCGTCAGATCGAGGCGCTGGACTACCAGGTGCCGGCTGAAATCCAGCTGACCCTGATGGACGAGCTGATGCGCCTGGGACGTCGGGCCACGCGCTGGTTCCTGCGCAGCCGCCGCAACGAGCAGGATGCCGGTCGCGACGTAGCGCACTTCGGGCCGAAGATCGCGCAGCTGGGGCTGAAACTCGACGAACTGCTGGAGGGGCCGACCCGCCAGCGCTGGATGACCCGCTACCAGGGCTTCGTCGAGGCCGGAGTGCCGGAATTGCTGGCGCGCATGGTTGCCGGTACCACCCACCTGTACACCTTGCTGCCAATCATCGAGGCGTCCGACGTCACTGGCCAGGACCCGGCCGAAGTGGCCAAGGCCTTCTTCGCCGTCGGCAGTGCACTGGACCTGACCTGGTACCTGCAGGAAATCAGTAATCTGTCGGTTGAAAACAACTGGCAAGCCCTGGCCCGCGAGGCCTTCCGCGATGACATCGACTTGCAGCAGCGGGCGATCACCATCTCGGTCCTGCAGATGGTCGATGCCCCTGAAGACATGGACGCACGGGTGGCCTTGTGGATGGAGCAACACCGCGTGATGGTCGAACGCTGGCGCGCCATGCTTGACGATCTGCGGGCCGCGACCGGTACCGATTACGCCATGTATGCGGTAGCCAACCGCGAACTGGTGGATCTGGCCATGAGCGGGCAGGCGGCGGTGGTGCCGTCCTGAGTCTGAGCTGAAATGAAAAAGCCCCGGCACTTGCCGGGGCTTTTTTGTGGGAGCGGGCGTGGCCCGCGATTGCGGTTTGCCGGCTCCCCTGTATCGCGGGGCAAGCCCGCTCCTACTTGAAGCGGCGCTCTACGCCTTTTTCGACCAGGATCTTTGCCGCGATCTCTTCCACCGAGAAATGGGTGGAGTTGATGTTGGGGATGTTTTCGCGGCGGAACAGGTTCTCTACCTCGCGTACTTCAAACTCGCACTGGGCAAAGCTCGAGTAGCGGCTGTTGGGCTTGCGTTCATGGCGAATGGCCGTCAGGCGATCCGGGTCGATGGTCAGGCCAAACAACTTGTTCTGGTGGTTTTTCAGCGCCTGGGGCAGTTGCAGGCGCTCCATGTCGTCTTCGGTCAGCGGGTAGTTGGCCGCACGGATACCGAATTGCATGGCCATGTACAGGCAGGTCGGGGTCTTGCCGCAGCGCGATACGCCCACCAGGATCAGGTCGGCCTTGTCGTAGTAGTGGGTGCGGGCGCCATCGTCGTTATCGAGGGCGAAGTTGACCGCCTCGATACGCTCCATGTAGTTGGAGTTGCCGCCAATGGAGTGGGATTTGCCTACCGAGTACGAAGAGTGCGCGGTCAGCTCCTGCTCCAGCGGGGCCAGGAAGGTCGAGAAGATATCGATCATGAAGCCGTTGGACGTGGCCAGCACCTCACGGATGTCCTGATTGACGATGGTGTCGAAGATGATCGGCCGCATGCCGTCCCTTTCGGCGGCCGCATTGATTTGTTGTACCATGGCCCGCGCTTTTTCCACGCTGTCGATGTACGGGCGTGTGAATTTATTGAACGGAATGCTATCGAATTGGGCAAGCAGGCTTTGCCCCAGCGTCTCGGCCGTGATGCCGGTGCCGTCGGAAATAAAGAAAGCAGTTCGTTTCATTTGCGCCTTGGGCCTTAAGCTGATGACGAATCTTGTTTATGATAGGTTCGGTTTGCCGAACGAGGTGTTCGGCATTCTCACTTATTTTCCAGGTCCAGGCCACAAGCGCCCGGTCAAGTCAGAGCTGGCAGGCGGGCGACCTGAGCTTTTCCAACACAGTTAGTGGAGAGATCACCTTGGTAGAGTACGTAGTTTCCCTCGATAAGCTCGGCGTCCATGATGTGGAGCATGTGGGGGGCAAGAACGCATCCCTCGGCGAGATGATCAGTAACCTCGCGGGCGCCGGTGTATCGGTTCCCGGCGGCTTTGCCACTACGGCTCAGGCGTACCGTGATTTTCTCGAGCAGAGTGGCCTGAACGCCCAGATCCATGAAGCGCTGGATGCGCTGGATGTGGACGATGTCAACGCGCTGGCCAAGACCGGTGCCCAGATCCGTCAGTGGATCATGGAAGCCGAGTTTCCTGAGCGCCTGAACAGCGAAATCCGCGTTGCCTTTGAGCAGATGTCCCAGGGCAACCCGAACATGGCCGTTGCCGTGCGTTCCTCGGCCACCGCCGAAGACCTGCCCGATGCCTCGTTTGCCGGTCAGCAGGAAACCTTCCTGAACATCCGTGGCGTGGAAAACGTCATTCGCGCCGCCAAGGAAGTGTTTGCTTCCCTGTTCAACGACCGCGCCATTTCCTACCGTGTCCACCAGGGCTTCGACCACAAGCTGGTCGCCCTGTCTGCCGGTGTGCAGCGCATGGTGCGTTCGGAAACCGGTACTGCCGGCGTGATGTTCACCCTGGACACCGAGTCGGGCTTCCGTGACGTGGTCTTCATCACCGGCGCCTACGGCCTGGGTGAAACCGTCGTACAAGGTGCGGTCAACCCGGACGAATTCTACGTTCACAAGGGCACCCTGCAAGCTGGCCGTCCGGCCATCCTGCGCCGCAACCTGGGCAGCAAGGCCATCAAGATGGTCTACGGCGAAGAAGCCAAGGCCGGTCGTTCGGTCAAGACCGTCGATGTCGACAAGGCCGACCGCACCCGTTTCTGCCTGAGCGACGCCGAAGTCAGCGAGCTGGCCAAGCAGGCGATGATCATCGAGCAGCACTACAAGTGCCCGATGGACATCGAGTGGGCCAAAGACGGCGACGACGGCAAGCTGTACATCGTTCAGGCCCGTCCTGAAACCGTGAAGAGCCGCGCCCAGGCCAATGTCATGGAGCGTTACCTGCTCAAGGAAACCGGCACTGTGCTGGCCGAAGGTCGTGCCATTGGCCAGCGCATCGGCGCCGGCAAGGTGCGGATCATCAAGGACGTGTCCGAAATGGACAAAGTCCAGCCGGGTGACGTGCTGGTCTCCGACATGACCGACCCGGATTGGGAGCCGGTGATGAAGCGCGCCAGCGCCATCGTGACCAACCGTGGTGGTCGTACCTGCCACGCCGCGATCATCGCCCGTGAACTGGGTATCCCGGCGGTGGTGGGTTGTGGCAACGCCACCCAGCTGCTCAAGGATGGCCAGGGCGTGACCGTTTCCTGCGCCGAAGGCGATACCGGCTTCATCTTCGAAGGCGAGCTGGGCTTTGACATCCGCCAGAACTCGGTCGATGCGATGCCTGACCTGCCGTTCAAGATCATGATGAACGTCGGCAACCCGGACCGTGCGTTCGACTTTGCCCAGTTGCCCAACGCCGGTGTCGGCCTGGCGCGTCTGGAGTTCATCATCAACCGCATGATCGGTGTGCACCCCAAAGCGCTGCTGAACTACGCCGGCCTGCCACCAGAGCTCAAGGAGAGCGTCGACAAGCGCATCGCCGGCTACAACGACCCGGTCGGTTTCTACGTCGAGAAGCTGGTTGAAGGTATCAGCACCCTGGCGGCGGCGTTCTGGCCGAAGAAAGTCATCGTGCGTCTGTCGGACTTCAAGTCCAACGAATACGCCAACCTGATCGGCGGCAAGCTCTACGAGCCGGAAGAGGAAAACCCGATGCTGGGCTTCCGCGGTGCTTCGCGCTACATCAGCGAATCGTTCCGCGATTGCTTCGAGCTCGAGTGCCGCGCACTCAAGCGCGTACGCAACGAGATGGGCCTGACCAACGTCGAGATCATGGTGCCGTTCGTACGCACCCTGGGCGAAGCCAGCCAGGTTGTCGACCTGCTCGCCGAAAACGGCCTGGCCCGTGGCGAAAACGGCCTGCGCGTCATCATGATGTGCGAGCTGCCGTCCAACGCCATCCTCGCCGAAGAGTTCCTGGAATACTTCGACGGCTTCTCCATCGGTTCCAACGACCTGACCCAGCTGACCCTGGGGCTGGACCGTGACTCGGGGATCATTGCTCACCTGTTCGACGAGCGTAACCCTGCGGTCAAGAAGCTGCTGGCCAATGCCATCCAGGCCTGTAACAAGGCGGGCAAGTACATTGGCATCTGCGGCCAGGGCCCATCGGACCACCCTGATCTGGCCAAGTGGCTGATGGAGCAGGGCATCGAGAGCGTTTCGTTGAACCCGGACTCGGTGCTCGAGACCTGGTTCTTCCTCGCTGAAGGTCAGGATGCAATCTGATGTACTGAAGTGAAAGGCGCGGCCGCCAAATTCGTGGCCGCGCCTTTCGTTGATCTTCCAGGGCGAGTTCCAGTGATGGTTCCCGCCCTTTTTCGTACAAGAACCCTATGCAAAGCAGCAGCACCCTATTTCCCGTGGCCCTGCTCAGTGCCGAGCGCCGGGGTGATCTGAGCGAAGATGTCTACCGGATCAAGGCCGGTAACAGCCCGGATCGCACCGTGGAACTCGCGCTTACCCGCCTGGGCATGGCCGATCAGACCGAGGTGCGTGGCATCCCGGTCATTTTGCTGCATGGCAGCTTTTCTAACCGGCGCTTCTGGTATTCGCCCCGGGGCGTTGGCCTGGGTGCGCAACTGGCGCGTGCCGGTTTTGATGTGTGGATTCCGGAAATGCGCGGCCACGGCTTGTCCCCGCGTAACCGCGACTATCGCAATAATCGGGTTTCCGACTATGCACGCTATGACCTGCCGGTAATTGGTGCCTTCGTCAGGGAAAAGAGTGGCCACGCGGCACATTGGCTGGGCCATTCCCTCGGCGGCACCACCTTGGCCGCTGCGCTGGGCGGGCGGTACCTGGACGCCGACCTGGTCGCCAGCGCCGCGTTTTTCGGCACCCAGGTCAGCCGCACCTATTGGCCGTTGAAAATCCCGCCGGTGGAATGGGGCGGCCGAGTGTTGCTCAAGCGTTTTGCGCAGATCTCGGGTGCTCGGCTCAAGCGCGGACCGGAAGACGAGCCCATCGGCCTGGCCCTGGAAAGCATGCGCTGGTTTGGTCTGTTCGGCCGATTCGGCGACAAGGAGCGTGACTGGTGGGCCGGCCTTGCCGAGGTGAGTGTGCCGGTACTGGCCGTGGCGGCGGCGGGTGACCTGCAGGACCCGGTCTGGGCCTGCCGCAAGCTGTTTGAGCAGGTGGGCAGTGACGCCAAGCAGTTCGTGCGCCTTGGGCGTGAAGAGGGCTTCGACAACTTCGGTCATGTCGATATGTTGGTCAGCAAGGCGGCGCAGGTACAGGTCTGGCCCTTGGTCGAGCGCTGGTTGCGCAACCCCTTGGAACCGTTGTTTGAAGAGGTAGCACCGAGCGTTTCGCCAGCGCCGGGTTATCGCTAAGATGTGACGCACTTTGTGATTTTGGTCATTTTTGGCTTTGACGAAGTTGATATGTTCATTGAGAAAGTGGGCGCAGCGCGACATCGGGTGACCGGACGTCGCTGGACGGTGTAGCCTTGGGCGGTATCGCTGCACCTCGTCTCTTCAATGACACTGCGACACTTACTTCCAATGTCTTGGCAATCGACAGGAGTTACCCATGCATTACCTCACGCCCGACTTGTGCGACACCTACCCGGATCTGGTCCAGGTGCTGGAGCCGATGTTCAGCAACTTCGGTGGCCGCGATTCCTTTGGTGGGGAAATCGTTACCATCAAGTGCTTCGAGGATAACTCCCTGGTCAAGGAGCAGGTTGACCTGGACGGCAAGGGCAAAGTGCTGGTGGTCGATGGTGGTGGTTCGCTGCGGCGAGCGCTGCTGGGCGACATGCTCGCCGAAAAGGCTGCCAAGAACGGTTGGGAAGGCCTGGTGATCTATGGGTGCATCCGCGATGTCGACGTCATCGCCCAGACTGACGTTGGTGTGCAGGCATTGGCCAGCCACCCGATGAAGACCGACAAGCGCGGCATCGGTGACCTCAACGTGGTGGTGAACTTTGCCGGGGTGACCTTCCGCCCGGGTGAGTACATTTACGCCGACAACAACGGCGTGATTGTCTCGCCAAGCCCGCTTAAGATGCCTGAATAAGCACGTAGACCGCTGAGTGGAGCAGGAATGTTCGAGGAAGAAAACGCGCAGTGGGGGCTGGTACATGCCCTGGTGCTCGATGGCAAAGGCGGTGCGCGTTCGATCGCTCGAACTGAACTGAACGATCTGCAGTTGCAGCCAGAGCAGAGCCTCTGGTTGCACTGGGACCGTAGTCACCCGCAAACCCGGACCTGGTTGCGCCACGACAGTGGCCTGAACGAGTTCGCCTGCGACCTGCTGCTAGAAGAAAACACCCGTCCTCGGTTACTGACCTTGCCAGAAGAGCAGATGTTGCTGTTTCTGCGCGGGGTCAATCTCAATCCCGGTGCCGAGCCTGAAGACATGGTCTCGGTACGTATCTTTGCCCAGGCGCAGCGAGTGATTTCACTCCGCTTGCGACCCCTGCGCGCCAGCGACGAGCTGCTGCAGCAATTGGCCGAAGGGCGCGGGCCGAAAACCGCCTCCGAGCTGCTTTTGAGCATGGCGCAATTGCTCACCGAGAAGGTTCAGGCATTGCTCAGCGACCTCTCGGAAGTGGTCGACCTGGAAGAAGAAAAACTCGAAGCTGACAAACGGTATGCGCCAGAGCAGGGTTCCTTGCAGCAGATTCGCCGTCGTGCTGCCGGTTTGCGACGCTTTCTCGCCCCACAGCGCGAAATCTACGCCCAGTTGGCACGTAACAAGTGGAGCTGGTTCGCCGAAGACGACGCCGACTACTGGAACGAGCTGAACAACAGCCTGATCCGCTACCTGGAAGAACTCGAGTTGACCCGCGAGCGGGCGGCCCTGGTGCTGGAAAGCGAGGATCGTCGCCGGGCCGAGCGGATGAACCGAACCATGTACCGCTTCGGCATCATCACCTGTATTTTCCTGCCCATGAGCTTTGTGACCGGGTTGCTGGGGATCAACGTCGGGGGCATTCCAGGTGCCGAAAGCCCCTACGGTTTCCTGTTCGCCAGCCTGCTGGTGCTGGGTTTGGCGCTGGGGCAGTGGTGGTTGTTCCGCCGCCTGCGCTGGGTATGAGGCAGTGGCTTTTGTGAACGCTCAGTCATTTACTGTCTGCCGGGTTCATGTGACCCGCGCCGGGGCGATCTCGTCTTTGACAGATATTGCGCGAGGTGCCCATGCACGATCCGTTTGAAGAATCCCTGCGAGACCTGCTCAAGGCTTCGTCGTCCGGCCAGGACCGAGATGACGATGCGTGCCTTGGCCGGGTCCTGAAAACCGCCAACCGTCAGGTGGGTGCGGGTGATCTGTTCAGCCTGCTTGGCCGCTGGAGCCAGGCACTGATGATTGCCGTCAACAATGGCTCGGCGCATGTCGCGCCGGTCCGACGTAACGCTACCGCTCGTAAAGCTGATAAGGCCGATTGAATATGGAACTTGATCTCTGGACCCAGAGCCTGGTCACCGCGATGACTGCGTTGTGGACCAAAGTGGCAAACTTCATCCCCAATCTATTTGGCGCACTGGTCGTGGTGCTGTTGGGCTTTGTTGTTGCCAAGTTGCTCGACACCTTGCTTTCCAAGTTGCTGGCCAAGTTGGGCCTCGATCGCCTGATGGGCGGTACCGGCCTGACCAAGATGCTCAGCCGGGTTGGCATCCAGGTGCCGATCTCGACGTTGATCGGCAAGATCGTCTATTGGTTCGTGCTGTTGATTTTCCTCGTGTCTGCTGCCGAATCCCTAGGCCTAGAGCGGGTCTCGGCGACGCTGGACATGCTCGCCCTGTACCTGCCGAAGGTGTTTGGCGCGGCGCTGGTGCTCCTGGCTGGTGTGTTGCTGGCACAGCTTGTGAACGGTCTGGTGCGCGGTGCAGCCGAGGGCATTGGCCTGGAATATGCCGCAGGTGTTGGCCGCATCGCCCAGGGTTTGGTCATCATCATCAGTATCTCGGTAGCAATCAGCCAGCTCGAGGTCAAGACTGACCTGCTCAACCACGTCATCGTCATTGGGTTGATTACCGTTGGTCTGGCCGTTGCGCTGGCAATGGGCCTGGGCAGTCGTGAAATCGCCGGGCAGATTCTGGCCGGAATCTATGTGCGTGAGCTGTACCAGGTGGGCCAACAGGTGCAGGTTGGAGAGGTTGAAGGGCAGATCGAAGAGATCGGAACCGTCAAGACGACGTTGCTGACTGACGATGGCGAGCTGGTCTCGTTGTCCAACCGGATTCTCCTGGAACAGCGGGTCAATAGCCGCTGACCGAGTAATCCTGCTAATGTATGCCGCCGCAAAATTGCCCCAGGCAGGGGTAAGCGGCGACATTGACCTGACTGTCGGCCAGATCCGTTTTGAATAAAGTTCACTCGCTGCCCATGCGTTACGACCCCCGCGAGCTCACTGATGAGGAGTTGGTGGCGCGTTCGCATGAGGAGCTGTTTCATGTTACTCGCGCGTATGAGGAACTCATGCGCCGTTACCAGCGAACTCTTTTTAACGTGTGTGCACGTTATCTGGGGAACGATCGGGATGCTGACGATGTCTGTCAGGAGGTCATGCTAAAGGTGCTCTATGGCCTGAAGAACTTCGAGGGTAAGTCGAAGTTCAAAACATGGCTCTATAGCATCACGTATAACGAATGCATCACCCAGTACCGCAAGGAGCGGCGCAAGCGTCGACTGATGGATGCCTTGAGTCTTGATCCACTTGAGGAAGCCTCGGAAGAGAAGGCGCCGAAACCGGAAGAGAAAGGCGGACTGGATAAATGGCTAGTGCATGTAAATCCGATTGACCGTGAAATTCTGGTGCTACGATTTGTCGCAGAACTGGAATTTCAGGAGATCGCCGATATCATGCATATGGGCCTGAGCGCAACGAAAATGCGGTACAAGCGTGCGCTTGACAAGCTACGTGAGAAATTTGCGGGCCTTGCTGAAACTTAGCGGCGCGCAAATATCTCTAACGTACCGGCAAGTTCTGCTAGACTTGCCGTCGAGTTGTCCCCCGGATGTTGGTGGGACTGCTTAACTATCACCAGATGGGGATTTAACGGATGAAATTGAAAAACACCTTGGGCTTGGCCATTGGTTCTCTTGTAGCCGCAACTTCGCTCGGCGCTCTGGCACAAGGCCAAGGCGCGGTCGAAATTGAAGGCAACGTTACCAAGCAGTACTACGATAGCGAGCGCAATTTTCAGAACGACGGCACCAACCCTGGTGTTCGCCTCGGTTACTTCCTGACTGACGACCTGTCGCTGGATCTGGGCTACAACGAAACTCACAACGTTCGTGGCGATGTCTTCAACAAGGACATCAAAGGTTCCAAGGCCAAGCTGGACGCTACCTACCACCTGGGCACCGTAGGCGACGCAGTACGTCCTTACGTCTCGGCTGGTTTCGCGCACGAAAGCCTGGGCCAGAGCTTCAACAACGGCCGTGACCACTCCACCTTCGCCAACGTTGGCGCTGGCGCCAAGTGGTACATCACCGACATGTTCTTCGCCCGTGCCGGCGTTGAAGCCATGTACAACATCGACAACGGCAACACCGAGTGGGGTCCATCCCTCGGTCTGGGTCTGAACTTCGGTGGCAGCGGCGGCAAGGTTGCTCCAGCTCCAGCTCCAGTAGCTGAAGTCTGCTCCGACAGCGACAACGACGGCGTTTGCGACAACGTCGACAAGTGCCCTGACACCCCAGCCAACGTTACCGTTGACGCTGACGGCTGCCCAGCTGTTGCTGAAGTCGTACGTGTTGAGCTGGACGTCAAGTTCGACTTCGACAAGTCGGTCGTCAAGCAGAACAGCTACGGTGACATCAAAAACCTGGCTGACTTCATGAAGCAGTACCCACAGACCACCACCACTGTTGAAGGTCACACTGACTCCGTCGGTCCTGACGCTTACAACCAGAAACTGTCTGAGCGTCGTGCAAACGCCGTTAAGCAAGTTCTGACCAACGAGTACGGTGTTGAGTCGACTCGCGTTGAGTCGGTTGGCTACGGTGAAACCCGTCCGGTTGCTGACAACGCCACCGACGCTGGTCGCGCTGTTAACCGTCGCGTAGAAGCACAAGTAGAAGCCCAAGCCAAGTAATTGGTCCAAGCGCTACTGAAAAGCCCGGCCTAGGCCGGGCTTTTCTTTGCCTGCGATTCAGGCGCTCAGTTGGATCAGCCCAGCCGCGTGTTGGCCTGCCACCTCACCGATCACCAGGATGGCCGGGCTGCACAGCTCGAAGCTGGCAGCGTCCTCGGTCATGTGGGCCAGGGTGCTACGTTGTTCGCGTTGTTGGGGCAGGGATGCGTTCTCGATCATGGCCACCGGTGTATCAGCCGACATGCCACCTTCCATCAAGCCTTGGCGCACCTCATCCAGTTTGCTGACGCCCATGTACACCACCAGGGTGGTACCGCCCTGGGCAAGCGCTTGCCAGTTCAGCGGGCTGTCGTCCTGGGTATGGGCGGTTACCAGCGTCACGCCGCGGCTGACACCGCGCAGGGTCAGGGAGATACCACACTGGGTGGCTCCTGCAAGTCCGGCAGTAATTCCATTGACCAGCTCGGCTTCGATGCCATGGTCGTGCAGCCAGGCTGCCTCTTCACCGCCACGCCCGAAAATGCACGGATCGCCCCCCTTCAGCCGTGCCACGCAGCGTCCCTGGCGGGCATAGCGCAACATCAGGCGCTGGATGAACGCCTGGGGCGTCGAGCGGCAGCCGCCGCGCTTGCCCACGGCTATGACCCTCGCCTGTGGGCAATGCTCCAGGATCAGTGGGTTGACCAGATCGTCGATCAAAACCACTTCGGCCTCGCCCAGGGCGCGCACGGCCTTGAGTGTCAGCAATTCCGGATCACCGGGACCTGCGCCAATCAGCCAGACTTTTGCATTCATCGGGTATTCCTCATCGGCAACGGAGGCTGTCAGCCCTTTAGCAGGCTGATCAGCAGAATCAGGTTCAGTAACAAGGACAGCAATGCCAGGCCGCGCCAGACTTTCATCGGCTCACGCTCAAGCAACGGGCGTGGCCGTAGCGTCAGCGGCTGGCGTTCGCCTTGCTCAAGCAACAACAGCCACTGCTCGGCAGTTTCAAAGCGCTGGGCCGGGTCGGCTGCAACGGCCTGGGTCAGGTTCTGCTCCAGCCACTCCGGCACATCGGGGCGAAACCTTGCGGCACTGGCCGGCTGGGTGAAGCGGGGCCGCTGGAAGGCTTCTATTTCGCCGTAGGGGTACTGACCGGTGAGCAGGTAGAACAGCGTCACACCGACGCTGTAGAGGTCGTGCCGCGGGCTCGGCGCCTGGCCTTCAAATGCTTCGGGGGCGATAAACGAGGGTGTGCCCGGCAACTCATGGGCGCGGTCCTCGGAGAGGCCGGGACAATACGCCAGGCCGAAATCAAGCAGGCGCAGTTGGCCTTTTTCGTCCAGGTGGATGTTTTCGGGCTTGATGTCGCGATGCAGGATGTTGCGCCGATGCAGCATGCCAACGGCCTGGAGCAGTTGCTGGGCGAGCCCTTGCCACTGCGCCAGCGGCAGCGGGCCGGACTGTTTCAGCAGTTGGGCCAGGGTCTGGCCGCGGTATTCACGCATCACGTAATACAGGTGCTGGCGCTGGCCGGCCACATGTACTTCCGGAAAAAAGCGGCCTGCCATGCGCCGTAGAAACCATTCCTCCAACAGCAGGCCCTGCAGGGCGCCGGGCTCGTTCTCCCGCGTCAATGGCAGGGTTTTCAACAGCCAGGGGTTTTGCTGGTGATCGCGTACCCGATACAACAGCGACTGACGACTGTGCCCCAGTGGCTGCTCGACCTGCCAGCCGTCGATGCCCTGGCCGATGCGCAGCGCGGGTGGCAACGGCCATTGCTGATGCTGGGCCAAGGCATCGCCAAGGGATGCCGTGCCCAATTGCTCGATCCGCACCAGTAGCGCGCTGGCATTGTCCTGGCTGCCGCATAAGTGGGCTGTCCTGACCAGTGTCTGTGCAGCCTCCTGCAAGTCAGGTTGCTCACGCAGCACCGACGTGATCTGGGTTTCGCTCAGGCTCGCCCAGATACCGTCGCTGAGGAGAGCAAAGCACTCGCCTGGGCGCATGTCGCCTTCCAGGTAGTCCACCAGCAGATGCTGGTCCAGGCCCAGGGCGCGCTTGAGTACGTGCTGCATGCCCGGCTGGTCCCAGACATGGTCCTGGCTGATGCGCTGCAATTGCTGATCTTGCCAGCGATACACCCGGCAGTCGCCGATGTGCGCCAAGGTAAAGCGCCGGCCACGCATCACCAGGGCGCTCAGGGTGGTCAGCAGCGGTTGCCCGCCGCCGTTGGCCCGTAACCAGCGATTCTGGGCCAGCAGCAGCTTGTCCAGGGCCTGTGGCACGCTCCAGGTGGCCGGGGTGGCGTAGTAGTCCAGCGCCAGGGCCTGCAGGCTGGCGCGCGCTGCCAGGCCGCCGTCGGCGCACTGGCTGACACCGTCGGCCAGGGCAAACAGGTAGCCTTTGCTGGCGGCCAGCTCTGCGTTGGGCGTGACCAGACGCAGGGCATCCTGGTTCTGCTCCCTGGGGCCCGTGGCGCTGGCTTGAGCGAAGCTCAGTTGCAGGCTCATGGCGTTGTCTCAAACCCGTGCCGCGGTGACGGCTGCCGAGCCCCAGGTGGTGCGCCAGCGTTGCTTGACGCCGTACAGGCCGAACCACGCCAGTACGCCCAGGCTGGCGAACAGCCACAGCCCCAGTTGATAGTCGCCGCTGTGTTGCTTGATTGCCCCAAGGCCCGCCGCCAACAGGAAACCACCAATCCCACCGGCCATGCCGATCAGGCCGGTCATGACCCCGATCTCCTGGCGAAAGCGCTGGGGCACCAACTGGAACACCGCGCCATTGCCTGCGCCGAGGCCGAGCATGGCGCTGACGAACAACGCCAGTGCCGCCATCGAGCTTGGCAGGTTGAAGCCCACCGCAGCGATGCAGACAGCGGCCACGGTGTACATCGCCAGCAAGGTGCGAATACCGCCAAAGCGATCTGCCAGGGCGCCACCCAGGGGGCGCATGAGGCTGCCGGCAAACACGCAGGCAGCGGTGTAATAGCCGGCAGTGATCGGGCTCAGGCCGTACTGGTCGTTGAAGTAGCCGGGCAGGGCGCTGGCAAGGCCGATGAAGCCGCCAAAGGTGACGCTGTAGAAAAACATGAACCACCAGCTGTCGCGGTCGCCCAGGGCCTTGAGGTAATCGGCCATGGCCTTGGGTTTGGGGCGTTGCGGGGCGTTGCGGGCGAGCAGGCCGAACAGCAACAGGGTCAGTACCAGGGGGATCACGGCAAAGCCGAATACATTGTTCCAGCCAAAGCTTGCGGCCAGCACGGGCGCAAGCAGGGCGGCGAACACTGTGCCGGAATTGCCTGCACCGGCAATGCCCATGGCCTTGCCTTGGTGCTGGGCCGGGTACCACTGCGAGGCCAGCGGCAGCGAGACGGCAAACGAGGCGCCGGCCACACCCAGGAATACGCCCAGCAGCAGCGCTTGCTCATAGCTGTGGATGCCCAGGTTCCAGGCACAGAACAGGGCGACGATGACAATCACCTGGCCAATCAGGCCGGCGGTCTTGGGCGACAGGCGATCCACCAGCACCCCCATGACAAAGCGCAGGATGGCCCCCGCCAGGATCGGCGTGGCCACCATCAGGCCGCGTTGCTGGGTGGTCAGTTGCAGGTCGGTGGCGATCTGCACCGCCAGCGGGCCCAGCAGGTACCAGACCATGAAACTCAGGTCGAAATACAAAAAGGCGGCGAACAGCGTGGGGATATGCCCGGACTTCCAGAAACTCGTATTCATCGAACACCTCGTTGAACGTTGCACTGCAGTCGCGCCCTCAAGGGGCAGAAACGAAAAGACGTCGCCACCCGACCCGCTGTTGCGGGTGGGGAGCGACGTCTTTGTCGTGAGGGGGCAACCGCCGTTGGCTACCTGTGAAGATGATTTAGCAAGAGCCGGGCCAACGCCGGTTCAGCCGAGCAGATCGCTCATCGCGATGATCTGTTCGGCCACCTGGATCAGCTTCTGTTGCTTGCTCATCGCCTGGCGGCGCATGAGGGTGTAGGCCTGCTCTTCATTGCAGTCCTTCATTTTCATCAGCAGTCCCTTGGCCAGTTCGATGCGTTTACGTTCAGCCAGTTGCTGGTCGCGTGCCTGCAGCTGGGCCTTGAGCGCCTGGTCGCTCTCGAAGCGGGCCATGGCCACGTCCAGGATCGGCTGCAGCCTGGCCGCGTGGATGCCCTCGACGATATAGGCACTGACCCCGGCCTGGATCGCCTGGCGCATCACCCCAGGGTCGTGCTCGTCGGTGAACATGACGATCGGCCGTGGCCGGTCGCGGCTGACCAGGATCACTTGCTCCATGACATCCCGGCCGGGTGACTCGGTATCGATCAGCACAACGTCCGGACGCACCGTTTCGACGCGCGCCGGCAAGTCGATGGTCAACCCCGACTCTTCGATCACCTCGAAACCCGCCTCGACCAGCGCGGCCTTCAGGCGCCCGACTTTTTTCTCGGTGTCATCGATCAACAGGATTCGCAACATCGTGGCGTCTCCCTGTCAGTGGTGGGCAAGCGCGGCGGGTGAGTCGGCCAGCGCGTGAAGGCGGAAGCTGCGGGCATAGGCGGCCGGGTCGCTACCGTCCCACGCGATGCCGTCGATCAACAGGCTGCTGCGCATGTTCCGGACGTCGCAGGGCACACCAAGGGCGCTGGCGGCGTCGCGGTACAGCGCCAGTTGCTGCACCTGCCGGGCCACGCCGAGGTAGTCCGGGTCCTCACGTAGCAGGCCCCAGCGGCGGAACTGGGTCATGAACCACATGCCATCGGAAAGGTAGGGCAGGTTGGCGCGCCCCTGATCGTGCAGGCTCAGGGCGCAGGGGTCGTGCCAGTGATTGCCCAGGCCATCGTGGTAGTCGCCGAGCAGGCGCGGTTCGATGCTGGCGAGGGGGGCGTCCAGGTAGGCCTTGCCACTGAGCAGTTGCGCCGTGCTGCGGCGGTTTTCCGGGCTGTGCTCGATAAAGCGGCTGGCCGCCAGAATGGCCATGACCAGGGACCGGGCCGTGTTGGGGTATTGCTCGACAAAGGCGCGGGTGCACCCCAGGACCTTTTCCGGGTGATCGGGCCAGATCGACTGGCTGGTGGCCAGGGTGAAGCCGTTGCTCTGTTCGACAGCGTCGGCCGACCACGGCTCGCCGGCGCAGAAGCCGTCGATGCGCCCGGCCTTCAGGTGGGCAGTCATCTGTGCCGGAGGCACCACTACGCTGTTGACGTCATGCAGCGGGTGGATGCCCTGGCTGGCCAGCCAGTAATACAGCCACATGGCATGGGTGCCGGTGGGGAAGGTCTGGGCGAAGGTCAGTTTTGTGCTGCTTTGGTGCACGAAGCGCTCCAGTGCCTCGGGACTGGTCACGCCCTGGCGCTGCAACGCTGAAGACAGGTTGATGCCCTGGGCGTTCTGGTTCAGCCCCATCAGCACCGCCATGTCGGTGGCGCTGGTGCCGCCAATGCCCAGGTGCACGGCATAGATCAGTCCGTACAGGCTGTGGGCGGCATCCAGTTCGCCGCTGACCAGTTTGTCGCGCAGCCCGGCCCAGGAGCTCTGGCGCTTGAGGTTGAGGGTCAGCCCGTAAGGCTGGGCAAAGCCCTGGGTGGCGGCGACCACCACCGAGGCACAGTCGCTCAGGGCCATGAAGCCGATGTCCAGGCTGTGCTTCTCTGGCGCATCGCTGCCGTTGACCCAGGCCAGGGGAGTAGGGGGGAAGTCGTTGTTCACAGTGTCGCGCCTGTATCGAAGGTCAGGCCGTGCCGTTTGCGAGGCTGGCGTTACTGTCGACAAAGCAACGCATATGCCAAGGCGGCCCTGTCCCCCGGACGACGCCACGGCTATAATCGCCCCCCTCACTCACGTCGAGCTAAGCCCGCCCATGTATACCCTGGCCCGCCAGCTGCTGTTCAAGCTCTCCCCGGAGACCTCCCATGACCTGTCCCTGGACCTCATCGGCGCCGGTGGCCGCCTGGGCCTGAACGGGTTGCTGACCAAAGCCCCGGCTTCTGTGCCGGTGACGGTCATGGGCCTGGAGTTCGCCAACCCGGTAGGGCTGGCGGCAGGATTGGACAAAAACGGTGCGGCCATCGACGGCTTTGCCCAGTTGGGTTTCGGTTTTGTCGAGATCGGTACGGTGACGCCCCGTCCGCAGCCAGGCAATCCCAAGCCGCGACTGTTCCGCCTGCCTGAGGCCGAAGCAATCATCAACCGCATGGGCTTCAACAACCTGGGCGTCGACAACCTGATCAACCGGGTACGGGCGGCCAAGTACCGCGGCGTACTGGGTATCAACATCGGCAAGAACTTCGACACCCCGGTCGAACGTGCGGTGGACGACTACCTGATTTGCCTGGACAAGGTCTACGACCACGCCAGCTACATCACCGTCAATGTCAGCTCACCCAACACCCCGGGCCTGCGCAGCCTGCAGTTTGGCGACTCGCTCAAGCAGTTGCTCGACGCACTGGCCGAGCGCCGTGGGCAACTGGCCGGGCAGTATGGCAAGCACGTTCCCCTGGCGATCAAGATCGCCCCGGACATGAGCGACGAAGAAACGGCACTGGTGGCCAGTGCCCTGGTCGAGTCGGGCATGGACGCGGTGATCGCCACCAATACCACCCTGGGCCGCGAAGGGGTCGAAGGCCTGCCGTTTGGCGATGAAGCCGGTGGCTTGTCGGGAGCGCCAGTGCTGGAGAAGAGCACGCATATCGTCAAGGTGCTGTCGGGCGAGCTGGGCGGCAAGTTGCCGATCATCGCTGCAGGCGGGATCACCGAAGGCAAGCATGCCGCGCAGAAAATCGCTGCCGGCGCCAGCCTGGTGCAGATCTACTCGGGGTTCATCTACAAGGGGCCTGCGCTGATTCGCGAGGCTGTCGACGCTATCGCCGCGCTGCCGCGCTAACGGCACGGGCATAAAAAAGGGCCCCTTGAAGGGGCCCCTGGGCCTTAGCCCGCCGCCCGGATGGGGCGCGCATGGTTAATCGAATTCAGATCCTCGTTCAGCCAACGGCGTGAAGTTCGTTGAGTCTATGAATACCCGCAGTGCCGGTCATACCGTCCCAGTTGTCGCCGCGTCCTTCGCGCCAGCCATTGATCCATGCCTGGCGTACAGACGGTAGAGTAAAGGGGCAAAGCTCGCGGGATTTGCCGGTGACCCCATATTGGTAGCCACGTGAAAATGCTCGTTCCAACGGATCACGCTTAAGTCTTCTCATAGGGTGTTGCCCTCACTTGTTGACTGTAATGTCCCGTCGGCCTCTAGGAGGCCGGGCAGAATCGTTCTGCCGGTTTGCGCTCGCTGCCGGCGTCGCGAGCGAAAGTGTTGCCCCGTTGCGGTGACAACCTGAGATGAGTTCTAACCAATGCACGACACAGTGTGAATGATCGTTTTGTCATAAGGACGTAACGTTTCTGAGGGTCAAAGGATAAGTAAATAATTGCGTCAGAGAAGGATTTGACGCAAAGCCCGCTATGATCAGGGTTTGATAAGAATTGAAGTCACTTGGCCATTGCCGAGAGATAATTTGTAACAAGGCAGTCATTACGACGAAGGGTCATTTTTCACCCTGACAATCGTGAAATTTTCATTCTGCCCGGCAATCAAAGACTTTTTACCCCAGGTGGAAGGTCGGGTTTTCCGGGTGGCCCGGCACTGATGCAGTGCCATTCGAGCGCTCGCTGGAAAGGCGTTCGATTAAACATCGGCAGGGCAATGCGCTTGTCCTCCACTTTTTGCTCAAGGCACTGGATACCTCATGTCGGACCGTTTCGAACTCTACCTTACCTGCCCCAAAGGCCTTGAAGGCCTGCTTGCCGAAGAAGCCCGCGGCCTTGGCCTTGAAGAGGTGCGCGAGCACACCTCCGCCATCCGCGGCTCGGCCGACATGGAAACCGCCTATCGGTTGTGCCTGTGGTCACGCCTGGGCAACCGCGTGTTGCTGGTGCTCAAGCGCTTCAACATGAAGAACGCCGATGACCTCTACGACGGTATCCACGAGGTCGAGTGGCAGGATCATCTGGAGCCAAGCGGCTCGCTGGCCGTGGAGTTCAGCGGGCATGGCTCGGGCATCGACAACACCCACTTCGGTGCGCTCAAGGTCAAGGACGCCATTGTCGACAAGCTGCGTACCCGCGATGGCGAGCGGCCGTCGGTCGACAAGCTCAACCCGGACCTGCGCGTTCATCTGCGCCTGGAGCGCGGCGAAGCCATTCTCTCCCTGGACCTTTCCGGTCACAGCTTGCACCAGCGTGGCTACCGCTTGCAGCAAGGTGCCGCACCGCTCAAGGAAAACCTGGCTGCCGCTGTCCTGATCCGTGCTGGCTGGCCGCGCATTGCCGCCGAAGGGGGCGCCCTGGCCGACCCGATGTGCGGTGTGGGTACGTTCCTGGTCGAGGCCGCGATGATCGCTGCCGACATCGCCCCGAACCTCAAGCGCGAACGCTGGGGCTTCAGTGCCTGGCTCGGCCACGTGCCGGCGCTGTGGCGCAAGCTGCATGACGAGGCACTGGCCCGGGCCCAGGCTGGCCTGGCCCGTCCACCGCTGTGGATTCGCGGTTACGAGGCTGATCCGCGGCTGATCCAGCCGGGACGCAACAACGTCGAGCGTGCGGGCCTGAGCGACTGGGTGAAGATCTACCAAGGTGAAGTGGGCACCTTCGAGCCGCGTCCCGACCAGAACCAGAAAGGCCTGGTGATCTGCAACCCGCCCTACGGTGAGCGCCTGGGTGACGAAGCCAGCCTCCTGTACCTCTACCAGAACCTGGGCGAGCGCCTGCGCCAGGCTTGCCTGAACTGGGAGGCGGCGGTGTTTACCGGTGCCCCGGACCTGGGCAAGCGCATGGGTATCCGCAGCCACAAGCAGTACGCCTTCTGGAACGGCGCCTTGCCGTGCAAATTGTTGCTGATCAAGGTTCAGCCGGACCAGTTCGTCACCGGCGAGCGCCGCCAGCCTGAGCGCGATAGCACGGGTAACGGCAATGAAGTCCAGCGCTCTCCCGCCGCAGTGGCCAGCGAGCCGGCGCGCCTGAGCGAAGGCGGGCAGATGTTCGCCAATCGGCTGCAGAAGAACCTCAAGCAACTGGGCAAGTGGGCCAAGCGCGAGCAGGTCAGTTGCTACCGGCTGTATGACGCCGACATGCCCGAGTACGCGCTGGCGATCGACCTCTACCAGGATTGGGTCCACGTCCAGGAATACGCCGCGCCGCGCTCGGTAGATCCGGAGAAAGCCCAGGCCCGTCTGTTCGATGCCCTGGCCGCCATTCCCCAGGCCTTGGGTATCGACCAGAGCCGGGTGGTGGTCAAGCGTCGCGAACGCCAGAGCGGTACCCGCCAGTACGAGCGCCAGAGCACCCAGGGGCAGTTCCTGGAGGTCAACGAAGGGGGCGTGAAGTTGCTGGTCAACTTGACCGACTACCTCGACACCGGCCTGTTCCTCGACCACCGCCCGATGCGCATGCGCATCCAGCGCGAGGCGGCCGGCAAGCGCTTCCTCAACCTGTTCTGCTACACCGCCACGGCCAGTGTCCACGCCGCCAAGGGCGGAGCGCGCAGCACCACCAGCGTCGACCTTTCGCGTACTTACCTGGACTGGGCACGGCGCAACTTGTCGCTCAACGGCTTCTCCGACAAGAACCGTCTGGAGCAGGGTGATGTCATGGCCTGGCTGCAAGCCTGCCGCGACGAGTTCGACCTGATTTTCATCGACCCGCCAACGTTCTCCAACTCCAAGCGCATGGAAGGCGTGTTCGACGTCCAGCGTGACCACGTCGAACTGCTTGACCTGGCGGTAGCCCGCCTGGCGCCGGGCGGGGTGCTGTACTTCTCCAACAACTTCCGCAAGTTCCAGCTCGACGAGCACCTGGCCGAGCGTTATGCGGTGGAGGAGATCACGGCCCAGACCCTGGACCCGGACTTCGCTCGCAACACCAAGATCCATCGGGCCTGGCGCATCCAGGCACGCTGAGCAGGATCTTTCCCGGACCTGATTGCTTCATTAATGGCTAATGGCTATAACTGAAGGTGGGTCCGGGAAACGCTGCATGCTGGCGTTATGAGTGTTGTCTATGTCGATGCATGGCGTTCGTCCAAAAATGCTCGGCTTTGTCAGCGAAGAAGTGTCTGCCTGGCTGGTTGCCCTTGTGGCGCTGGTGGCCGGGGGGTTGTTGACTGCGTTACTGGCGCTGGCCACTCACGAGTTGTACCAGCAGCAGTTGCGCCAACGCTTCGAGTTGCTCGCCAGTGAGCGCTACAGCCGTATCGAAGAACGCTTCGAGGATCAGGTGCAGCGCCTGGATGGCCTGCGCCGGTTCTTCGTTTTTGCCAACGAGATCACCCTGGAAGAGTTCAACGGTTATGCACGGCCGTTGTTGCATCGCACCCAGGCCTATTCGTGGGCGCCCCGTGTGCTTGCAGCGCAGCGCCACGATTTCGAGCAGCGCGCCAGCAAGATGTTGGGCATGCGCTATGAAATCCTTCAACTGACCGACAGCGGTGCCGTGCTGGCTTCCCCTGAGCGGCCCTATTACTACCCCGTCTTGTTTACTCAGGCCCTGGCCTGGCAACGTCAGCCGTTTGGCCTGGATCTGCTTTCCCAGGCCCTGCGCCAGGATACGCTGCAGCGTGCCTCGAAACCGGGCAGCATGGCTGTGTCGGCGCCACTGACGCTAACCGATGTCGACCCGGCTTACGCCCGTGGCGTACTGATGGCGGCCCCGGTGTTCGCGGCCCAGCAGCTTGCGCGAGAGCCGCAAGGCTATGTCATGGCGATCATCAGCATGCGCCAACTGATGGCCGAAGGGCTGCCAAACGCCGCCCAGGACAATCTGGTGGTACGCATCCGCGACTTGACCGGGCCGGACACCCAGCATGAGGTGCTGTTCCAGTCAGGCAACCAGAGCGCAACGACAGCGCTGGCTGCCAGCCATCTGCTGCATCTGGCGGACCACGACTATCAACTGGATATACGCCCCAGCCAGGCGTTCATGCAGGCCAATCGGTCGTCGGCGGTGCCCGCAGTGGCTTTTCTCGGTGGATTGCTCAGCCTGATGCTCAGTGCCTTGCTGTTCAGTCTGTTCAGCCAGCGTCAGCGCGCCCTGACCCTGGTCGAGCAGCGTACGGGCGAGTTGCGCGTCAGCGAACAGTCCTTGCGCAACACCCACAATCAATTGCGCAGTGTGCTGGATGCTGCGACCCAGGTTGCGATCATCGCCACCAGCCTGCGCGGGGTGATCAGCACCTTCAACGCCGGCGCCGAACGCATGCTCGGCTACACCAGCGCTGAGGCCGTGGGCAGCCTGACCTTGGAAGCCCTGGTGTCGCCCGAGGAGTTGCAGCAGCGGGCCAGGGCCTTGAGCGTGCGTTATGGCCGCGAGGTCACCCTGGCCCAGGCGATGTTCGCCGAAACTATCCAGGAAGGCGGCAGCGAGCCGGGTGAATGGACCCTGCAGCGCAAGGACGGCAGCCACTTGCTGGCCAACATGCTGGTGACGGCGGTGCTGGACGAGCATGGCCTGTGGGTGGGGCACCTGGCGATTTGCATTGATGTCACCGAGCGCAAACGTATCCATGACGCCCTGGCGGCCCGTGACCGATTGCTCGACAAGCTCAGTGCCGAGGTGCCCGGCGGTATTTATCAGTTCAGTCTGCGCCCGGATGGCAGCTCGTGCTTCAGCTATGCCAGCGAAGGGCTGCGGGACATCTACGAAATCGAACCCGGCCTGCTGCGCCTGGATGCTACGGCGGTGTTTGATCGTATTCATCCGGATGACCTGGGGCGGGTACGTACGTCGATCCGCTACTCGGCCGAGCACCTGACGCCCTGGCGCGAAGAGTACCGGGTGTTGTTGCCCTTGGCCGGGTTGCGCTGGGTCAGGGGGGAGGCAACCCCGGAACCGATGGATGATGGCGGGACGCTCTGGCACGGCTATGTCACGGATATATCCGATCTCAAGCGGGTCGAGGAAGAGCTGCGGGCGTTGTCGGTGACGGACGCCTTGACCGGCATCCACAATCGACGCTATTTCCAGGAGCGGCTGAAGACGGAACTGGAGCGTGCCCATCGCGACCAGCAGGACCTGGCCGTCATCATGCTGGACATTGATCATTTCAAACGGATCAACGATCAGTTCGGCCACGCGGTGGGCGACCATGTGCTGCGCAGCTTGTGCCAGCGTATCAGCCACCGGCTGCGGCGCACTGATGTGTTCTGTCGCCTGGGTGGCGAAGAGTTCATGGTGTTGTGTCCGGGCAGCAATGTCGCCCAGGCGCATTCGCTGGCCATGGAGCTGTGGCAGGGGCTGCGCAGTGTGCCGGTAGAGGGGGTGGGGATTGTCACGGCCAGCTTCGGCGTGGCCGGCTGGCGCCCAGGCGAGGGCGCCGATGCCTTGCTGCTGCGCGCCGACTCCGGGGTGTACGCGGCCAAGCAGGGCGGCCGCGACCGGGTCGAGGCCGAGCTGCCCTGAGCCGTCACATCAGGGTTGGACGGCTGCGGTGCTATTGACCAGTTTTGGCTGGCGGTACAGGTCCAGCAGTACCTGATCGAGCACGGCCGAGGCGCCCCAGGGTTTAGGGTCGTTGAGGATCGCCGCCACGGCCCAGGTGTTGCCGTTGCTGTCGCGGCTGAAGCCGGCGATGGCGCGCACCGTGTTGAGGGTACCGGTCTTGATATGCGCTTCACCGGTCATGGCGGTGCGCTTGAGGCGCTTGCGCATGGTGCCGTCCATACCTACCAGCGGCATCGAGCTGATGAACTCGGCGGCATAGGGGCTCTTCCAGGCGGCTTGCAGCAGGGCGGCCATTTCCCGGGTGCTCACCCGTTCGGCGCGGGACAGCCCGGAGCCGTTTTCCATGATCAGGTGCGGGGCGGTAATGCCCTTTTTCGCCAGCCACTGGCGCACCACGCGCTGTGCGGCGCGGGCATCATCGCCGTCGGCGTCGGTACGGAACCGCGCACCCAGGCTCAGGAACAGTTGCTGGGCCATGGTGTTGTTACTGTATTTGTTGATGTCGCGGATGATCTCGACCAGATCGGGCGAGAAGGCGCGGGCCAGCAGACGAGCGCTCTTCGGCACGGCGTCGATGCGGTCGCGACCCTGGATGGTGCCGCCCAGTTCGCTCCAGATCGCCCGTACTGCGCCAGCAGCATAGGTCGGGTGGTCGAGCAGCGACAGGTAGGTTTGCGAGTTGCAGCCATCACCCAGCTGGCCGCTGACGGTCACGCTGACACTGCCATCGGCCTGGGTCACCGGGTTGTAGCGTACATCGCCGCTGCACTGCTTGCTGTTGACCGCTTTGACCTGGTTGTCGATGCGGATCGTGGCGATCGGCGGTTCGACGGACACCAGTACCTTGCCGCCGTCGTTGCGGGCCACGAAGCGCAGGGCCTTGAGGTTGATCAGCAACGAGTCGGGCTTGACCAGAAAGGGTTTGTTTACGTCGCCACCATCGTCATTGAAGTGCGGGAGTACGGGCTGGACGAAATGGCTGCGGTCCAGCACCAGATCACCACTGATGGTTTGCACGCCATTGGCACGCAGGTCGCGCATCAATAGCCAGAGCTTTTCCATGTTCAGCTTCGGATCGCCGCCGCCCTTGAGATAGAGATTGCCTTGCAAAGTGCCGTTACGCAGCGGGCCATCGCTGTAGAACTCGGTTTTCCATTGATGGGTCGGGCCGAGCAGCTCCAGAGCGGCGTAGGTGGTGACCAACTTCATGGTCGAGGCCGGATTGACCGATACATCGGCATTGAACACGGTGGGAGTGCCCGGGCCGTTCAATGGCAGCATTACCAGCGATAACGCCGAATCCTGCAGCTTGTTGGTTTTAAGCGCTTGCTGGACTTTCGGTGAAAGGGTGGTGTTGATCGCGGCCGCTTGAGTGGAGAGCGCTACTGGCAGCAACAGGCCGGCGAGGAGAAAAGGGCGAAGAGATTTGATCATGTGCAATAAAACCCTGCGAGCGAGGGGAGAATGTCGGAGCGAGAAAAGGTGAAGGCCCCGGTTAGAAAAAATATAGCGCGCATTATGCCCCAAGGCGGGGGGCGATGGGGCAGTGCAAAAGGGCGGCTTATCGGCTTTTATTCCGGCAACCTTGCGGCGAAACTGGTAAAGTGCCGCGCGTTAATACTCAAGAGGATTGTTTCATGGCCACTAACCGTTCCCGCCGTCTGCGCAAAAAACTCTGCGTGGATGAATTCCAGGAGCTGGGTTTTGAGCTGAACCTGGAGTTCAAGGAAGATCTGTCCGACGAAGCCGTTGATGCCTTCCTCGATGCTTTCCTCGATGAAGCCATGGATGCCAATGGTCTGGACTACGTTGGCGGCGATGACTTCGGTCTGGTCTGCAAGGCTGCGCGTGGCTCGGTCAGCGAAGAACAGCGCGCTGCTGTTGAAAGCTGGCTCAAAGGTCGCAACGAACTGACCAAAATCGAAGTCAGCCCGCTGCTGGACGCCTGGTATCCGGAAAAGCCGATCAATCCGGTTGCCTGATGCCTGATAAAAACGGCGGCCCCAGTGGCCGCCGTTTTTTTATCCGGTTTTTGCCGTCGCTTCGCTTGAGAAGTTTTCGAGCAAGTGCTGTTCCAGCGCCGACTCTACAGCTGTTGTGGCTATCAGTAGCTGTTGCTGAAGTTGTTCAAGCGTAGCGGTGGGCAGTTTGGCTTCGCAAGCAGACTCCAGTTGTTCGCAGGCATTGATCAGCGTGTCTGCCTGGATGATCCGCGCCGCCCCAAGCATCCGGTGTGCCTCGTTCATCAACTGTTCGGCTTGATGGCTCGGGTCGAGTTCTTCAAGGCTGGTCCGGTCCTTGGCAAAGTTGCAGTGCAGTTTTTCCAGCAGTCTTTGCAGGTCGGCAGCACTATCGCCGACAACCGGTTCCAGGGCGTCCAGATCGAACAGCGGTGCAGGCGTCGGGCGAGGTGGCAGGGGGTGGGCTTTGGCCAGGCGCATGCCCAGAGCCTTGAGGCTGATGGGTTTGAGCAGGCAATCATCCATGCCCGCCTGGTGGCAGCGCTCACGCACCTCCAGTTGGGCGTTGGCGGTATAGCCAAGGATCGTGCAAGGCGGCAAGCCCGCTTCCTGTTCGTGCGCACGGACGGCCTGGGCAAATTGATAGCCGTTCATGTGGGGCATGTTGCAATCGACGATCAACACATCGAAAAGCTCCTGCCGCCAGAGATCCAGCCCCTCCAGGCCGTTGTCGGCACTGCGGTGCGGTAGCTCCAGGTAGTTCAACTGCTGGGTTATCAGCAAGAGATTGGCGGGATGATCATCGACGACCAGGACCTTCAGCCCGGAGACCGCGGCGCAAGGCTCGGGATCGGGTGCCGGTGTATCGGGATCGCTGGCCGTACCGTTCAACGGAATGCTGATATGCGCACGGGTGCCTTCACCGTAGACACTGTGTAAGGTCAGGCTCCCCCCCATGATGTGGCAAAGGTCGCGGCTGATTGCCAGGCCCAGGCCCGTACCGCTACGTGCCAGCTCGCTATCAGGATCAGCTTGGGCGAACGGCAGGAAGAGGCGGTGTTGATCCTGCTCACGAATACCGATGCCGCTGTCCTGCACGGTGAGCTCCAGGCGCTGGGCACCTGACGCATTGTCTGTTTCCAGGGCCAGATCCATGATGACCTGGCCTTGTTCGGTGAATTTGATGGCGTTACTGACCAGGTTCGACAGGATCTGCTTGAAGCGCAGAGGGTCCAGCAGCACGTTGCAGTGGGCGGCGGGGGCGATTTCGAGCAGCAGGCGTATGTTTTTTTGCCGTGCCACACCATCGAACACCCGGCCAACCGACTCCACCAGATCGACCAGGTTGACCTGCTCCGGCGCCAGGGTCAGGTGCCCGGCCTCGATCCGGGCAATGTCGAGAATGTCGCCGATCAGCGCCAGCAGGTCTTTGGCCGAGTTGTAGGCCACTTCGACGGCCGAGCGATCCAGGTGCCCCTGGCCTGCTTTCTCAAGGGTCAGTTCGAGCATGCCGAGGATGGCGTTCATCGGCGTGCGGATCTCATGGCTGATGGTGGCCAGGAAGGTACTCTTGGCCCGGTTGGCATCATCGGCCTGCTGTTTGGCCAGGCGCAGGTCCTGGACCAGTTGGCGCCGTTCGCTGATATCGATCCAACCACCGATGATGCCTTGCACTTCTCCCAGTGAGTCCCGGTACGGCAGGATCCAGTGGTAGATGGTCAGCTCCTTGCCTTTGAGCAGCAAGGGGCGATCAACAATCAGCGGGACGCCTTCGTTGATCACTTTCTGGTAGTCACTCTGCATCTGGCCGGCAAAGTTGAAGTCGCTCAACACCCCGTCCTCGATGCCTTTGCCCAGAACCTCGTCCAGCTGCAGCTCGACCGCTTCCAGGTAACTGTCGTTGCAACTTTGCAACATCCCTTCGCGATCACGTACATACATGGGGTGCGGCGTTCCGTTCAGCAGTGCGCGCATGAACTCAAGCTGATCGCTCAAGGCGCGTTCGACCGCTTTGCGTTGCTTGATCTGTCGACGCATGCGGGCGTTCCAGGCCAGCGATATGAGCAGCAGCAGGCTGGTGCACAGGATGACCTGGAGGATCAGGTTCTGGTACTTGTGCCAATAGGCATCGGTCTCGGTGCGATAGCCCCGCCAGCGGGAATTGATGACCCCCAGTTCCTCCGGCGCGATGCTCAGCAGCGCCTTGTCCAGGATCGAGGCCAGCTCCGGCACGGTGCCTGCCGTGGCCATGGAAAAGGTTGCAGGCTCGGCGCCGACGGTTGCGCGAATGGTCAACCCCGGATGGGACGCCAGGCTGAAATTGGCTGTGATCAGGGCGGTGACCACGGCATCCACGTGTCCATTGGTGAGGAGGGAGACGGCGTTGTTGGTGCTTTCCGTTTCTACCAACTGGACACCGGGCGCCTGCTTGTACAGGGTTTCAGCCAGGGAACTGCCGCGCACCAGGGCGACGCGCCGGTTTTTCAACTGTGCGACAGAACCCGGTTGGTCCGGGCCTTGGCGGGTCATCATGACATAGGAGTTTTCCAGGTAGGGGCGGCTGATGGTCAGGTTGCTTGCGTGGGTATTTGGGGCGATGGCAGCGATGACATCGGCCTGGTTGTTGTTCAGGCGTTCGATCATGTCACTGACACCTGAAGCGCGCTGGACCTCGAAGCGCAAGCCGGTACGCAGGCGGATCAGTTCAAGCAAGTCGGCAGCGATACCCCGAAAGTTGCCATTGCTGTCGAAGAAGGTAAGGGGTGCTGCGGTTTCGTTGACCACGACGCGCACCACCGGGTGTTTGCTCAACCAGCGCTCTTCGCACAGCGAGAGCTGCAGTTTGCGATCGGTCAACAGCACATCGCTGCCAACGCTCCAGCGCTTGAAGATGGCTTCGCGGGTATTGCTGGAGACGTTCTCGAGGGTCGCGTTGATCAACTTCAGCAGTTCGTGATTGTTCTGCTGCACGGCGAAACTGAATCCTTCGGGCTCATGTTTGCCGAAATTGGCCATCTTGACGTTCTGAAGATGGCCCTGGTTGATCATGTAGTGCGTGGAGATGGTGTCACCGAGAAAGACATCGGCCTGGTCGAAGGCGACGGCATTGAGGGCGTTCTGGTAGGAAGGGTAGGTCTGGATCCTCGCTTCGGGGTAATTGGCCCGTATTTCGTTCAGTGGCAGGTAGTGGTAGACCATGCTCAAGCGCAAGTTGGCCAGGCCGGTATCGAGGGGACGGTTTTCGTCCTCTCGGGTGACCAGTACCGGTTGGTCCACGGCATAAGGCCTGGAAAGCACTACGCCGGGGGTGGCAGCTTCAAAGCCATTGGCGCTGCCGAGCAGGTCGATCTTGCCCTGGACCAGGGCTCGTACCGCCTCCTGGCGATTGGCAAAGCGCCGCACGCGGATCGGCAGGCCCAGTGTGCTGCTCAGGATCCCGGCATAATCGGCGGTCAGCCCCTCGTAGTCACGGCCACTGGCGGTCATGTCGAAAGGGGGGTAGTCCGGCGCCGATGTGCCCAGTACCAGGGCCTCCTTCTGGTTGATCCACTGCCGTTGCGCAGCGTCCAGGGCAAGGGAAAAAGGAACCGGGGGGGTACGGCTGAGCAAGTTGTATGAAACGGGTTGGGTTTCATCTGCGTGTACCGCCAACCCCATCAACAGGCTGGCCAGTACGCTCAACAGACAACGTGAAAGTCTGCAACTTCGCATGGCCCGCCTCAAACCAGGGAGTTGCGTTTGGCCATTTCAATGAGTTCCACCAACGAATTGGCCTTGAGTTTTTGCATCAGGCGTTTTTTGTAAGTGCTGACGGTCTTGTTGCTGAGGAACATGCCCTGGGCAATTTCTTTATTGTTTCTGCCTTGGGCAAAAAGTTGCAATACCATCAATTCCCGATCATTGATGTGCTTGAACAGTTCCAGTTCGTGCGGGTCGTTGTTGCCTGGGTGCTGGTTGATTGCCTGGCTCGGGAAATAGTTGTAGCCGGACAGTACCGCCTTAATTGCACTGAGTAACTCGCTCAGGTCTTCTTGTTTGCACACATAGCCGGCGGCACCGGAATGCATGCAGCGAATAGCGAAGAGTGCGGGAGATTGTGCGGTGAGTACCAGGATTTTCAGGGGTACGGCCATGGAGTGAAAGCGCGACAGCACCTCAAGGCCATCCAGCCTTGGGATGCTGATATCGAGGATGATCAAGTCTGGCAGGCATTCGCGGGCCATCTGCATGGCGTCCACGCCGTTATCCGACTCTCCGACAACGCGGTAGCCTTCATTCTCCAAGAGCATTCGTACCGCCAGGCGAATGACCGGGTGATCGTCGACAATGAAAACTGAGTGCATGTTGAACTTTCCAGTTAATGTGCCATGGGTAAGGTTTGCACCATAACGCAGTTATAGGAGAGCGCACATGAAGGGAAGGGTGGATATAGCCTTAATGGGAAAAGTCTTACTTAAATAGCAGTTATGGATTACAAGTCTTCTCGGAATACACTAATGTCAATCCGGATATTGGTAACGGGGTATTGCTAAATGCACTGTGTGTTTAAACGCGTCGGAGCGTTCGCGTTTAATTTACTTCAATTGAGTCGCTGGCCAGGTGTTCGGGCACTGTCGCACTCGCACCTCCTGGCCGTTCACCTCACTCTTTCAGACCGGGCTTGAGCGCCCCGTCATTTCTCGCGCCATTTCACTGGCATAGCTGTCGGTCATTCCGGCAATAAAGTCGATCATGCGCAAGAACGAAGTGTGTAGCGAGGCTGTAGGGTCTGGCGCATTGTTGCCCAGCAGATCAAGGATGCGCCGGCTCTTGAACGAAGGCGTTCGTCCTCCGTGTTGTTCAAGCGCTGCGCCACAGAAGGCGTTGAGCAGTATCTCGAGGGTGGTGTAGGCACCGATTTCGTGGAGTGTCTTGCGTTTGTCCTGGAAAATCTTTTTGCGTGCCATGTCTTTGGCCTGCAGTACACAACGCTTGGCCGGCCCATGCATATGTTCCACCAGGTCGCCGTGCAACTGCCCCGACAGCAGGGCGTCCTGTTGCTCGACGAATGCGCGGGCGGCGGCGTTGGTCAGGTGCTCGATGGCTTTGCCGCGCAGAATCGCCAATTTGCGTCGACGTGAGTCCTGCGGGCCCAATTGACGATAGGTCTCGGGCAGATCGTCACCGACCAGGCTCAGTAACAGCGACTCAACCTCCGGATAGTCAAGCAGGTCCATTTCCAGGCCGTCTTCCAGGTCAATCAGGGCGTAACAGATATCGTCGGCAGCCTCCATCAGGTACACCAGGGGGTGCCTTGCCCAGCGCTGTTCTTCCAGCTGGGGCAAACCGAGTTTACGGGCGATCTGTTCGAGCAGCGGCAGCTCGCTCTGATAGCAGCCGAATTTGTGCTTCTTGTAGCCCAGCGCGTCGGCGTGGCGAGCGGTCCAGGGGTACTTGAGGTACGTGCCCAGGGTGGCGTAGGTCAGGCGTGTACCGCCATCGAACTGGTGGTATTCCAGTTGGGTGAGTACACGAAAGCCCTGGGCATTGCCTTCGAAGTTGAGAAAGTCGCCGCGTTCGGCCTCGCTCATTGCATCCAGCCAGCCACGTCCTGCGGCCTGCTGGAACCAATGGCGGATGGCGTCTTCGCCAGAGTGGCCGAAGGGCGGATTACCGATGTCGTGTGCAAGACAGGCAGATTGCACCACCATGCCCAGGTCACTGGGCTCGCACCATTGCGGCAGTCGATCACGCAGGGTTTCACCCACGCGCATGCCGAGGGAGCGACCGACGCAGCTGACTTCCAGCGAGTGGGTCAGTCGGGTATGGATATGATCGTTGCTCGATACCGGGTGTACCTGAGTCTTGCGTCCCAGGCGGCGGAAGGCGCCGGAAAAAATGATCCGGTCATGGTCTTTGTGGAAGGGGCTGCGGCCCAGCTCTTCGGGGCTGTGCAGGGTCTTGCCGAGACGTTCGCGGGTGAGCAGGGTTTGCCAATCCAAGGCCTGTACTCCAGATAGATGCAGGCCCCTAGCTTCCCGTGTGGGGCCTGTCTCTGCAAGTCCTGGCGTGCTTGGCCTTCAGCGCTTGCTGGCAGCACCCTGCAGGGCCAGCTTGAGCAGCGGGATCAGGCTGGTGCCCAGGCGGATCAAGCGGCTCACGCCACCGCCCCTGGCCCCTTTGCCAGTCAGGAATCCCAGCACCACCACGGCGCCGATACCCCACAACGGCGCGTGCTTGATGCCCAGCCCGCCCTGCAGGCTGTCGCCCATGACGCGCAGCCGAGTCAGTGGGTTGAGCAACTGCCCGGACTCATGGCGGATTTCCTGGCGATGCATCTCCAGGCGCAGTCGCACCAGGGCCTTGCGCAGTTCGCGGCGGTTGGTGGTGTTGGGTAGTTCAGGCAGGCTCATGGCAACAGGCGCTCCCGGTCCTTGGCGAGTTCTTCGAGGGTCGAGCTGAAGGGCGATGACTCATCGAACACCGCAGCTTTTAAGCGCAAACCACAGTACAGGGCCGCTACCCCGTAGAACACGCACAGGCCGATGACGCCGGCCAGGCGATAGCTGTCCCACAGCAGCACCAGCACCAGGGCCGAGAGGGCGACCAACAGCAGCAGGGCGAACACCAGGGCCAGCCCGGCGAAGAGCAGCAGGCTCAGGGTGCGGGCTTTCTGCTCCTGCAGTTCGATGCCAAACAGCTCGACGTGGCCATGCAACAAGCCAAGCACGGCTGCGCCTAGACGCTTGCTGGATGCCCCGGTGGTGCTGTTCGATTCGCTTTCCATAGCCCGGACCTCAACGACGGCTGGCAAGCAGGCCGATCAGAAAGCCGACCCCGGCGGCGATGCCGATGGATTGCCAGGGGTTGCTCTGGACGTAGTCCTCGGTCGCTGTCAGGGCCGCTTCGCCGCGTTCACGTACCGAGTCCTGGGTCTGTTGCAGGGTTTCCCTGGCACGCAGCAGGCTCTCATGGATCTGGCCGCGCAACTCGTCAGCCTGGTCACCTGCCAAGGTGGCGGTGTGCTCCAGCAGCTTTTCGGTGTCGCGAACCAGGGCCTGGAAGTCAGCCATCAATATGTCTTGAGCAGTCTTTGCCGATTTGCTGGCCATGGGGCTCTCCCTAACGGTGTGTGTGGCTATTTCGAGTAATGGGCGCTTGCGAAGGTTCAGTTCAAAACGCTGGTACAGCTTTTGCTGTGGATTGGTGCGCCGGGTCCGGTGCCTGCGCCGAATCCGGGCGCACGGAGGTAACCGGGCCTTTAAACCTTAAACCAATCCACGACAAACCCAAGGAAAAACTCCACTTATCAGCAGGATCGGCCAAGGAGGTGGCTTTCATGTGATCCAGGCTGGTGCAAAAAGGAGTTGTCCCGCGCTGTCTTGGTGCTCTTTTTGAGAGGCCTGCCGACTTTATGGATAACCTGCAAAGTGCAGTGAACACACTCGTTCACGGCTCCAACACACTGTTCATTCTGCTGGGTGCTGTCATGGTCCTGGCGATGCATGCCGGGTTTGCCTTCCTTGAAGTGGGCACCGTGCGGCACAAGAACCAGGTCAATGCCCTGTGCAAGATTCTCAGCGATTTCGCGGTTTCGACCCTGGCTTACTTCTTTGTGGGTTACTGGATTTCCTACGGCGTTAGTTTCTTGCAGCCGGCGGCTGTGTTGAGCAGTGAGCACGGCTACAGCCTGGTGAAGTTCTTTTTCCTGCTCACCTTTGCCGCCGCGATTCCGGCGATCATTTCCGGCGGTATCGCCGAACGGGCACGCTTTGCGCCGCAATTGTGCGCCACGGTGCTGATCGTCGCGTTCGTCTATCCGTTTTTTGAAGGTATCGTCTGGAACGGCAATTTTGGGCTGCAAGCCTGGCTGCAAGCGCAGTTCGGCGCAGGCTTCCACGACTTCGCAGGCTCCGTGGTGGTGCATGCCATGGGCGGTTGGCTGGCGCTGGCGGCGGTACTGTTGCTCGGTCCGCGCAATGGTCGCTACCGGGATGGGAGGTTGGTGGCCTTTGCCCCTTCGAATATTCCGTTTCTGGCGCTGGGGTCGTGGATCCTGATTGTCGGCTGGTTCGGCTTCAACGTCATGAGTGCCCAGACGCTGCAAGGGGTCAGTGGCCTGGTCGCGGTCAATTCCTTGATGGCCATGGTCGGTGGCACCGTCACGGCCTTGCTGGTGGGGCGCAATGACCCGGGCTTTCTGCATAACGGGCCGTTGGCCGGCTTGGTCGCGGTATGTGCGGGTTCGGACCTGATGCACCCGGTGGGTGCCCTGGCCACCGGCGCGATCGCCGGCGGGCTGTTTGTGTGGTGCTTTACGGCGGCGCAGAACACTTGGAAGATCGACGATGTGCTGGGCGTCTGGCCGCTGCACGGCGTGTGCGGTGTGTGGGGTGGCATCGCTTGCGGGGTCTTTGGCCAGACAGCGCTGGGCGGCCTGGGGGGCGTTAGCCTGGTAAGCCAGTTGATCGGCAGCCTGGCCGGGGTCGTGGTGGCGCTGCTCGGTGGCTTCGCCGTGTATGGTGCGATCAAGGCGGTGCATGGCCTGCGCCTGAGCCAGGAGCAGGAGTACTACGGCGCCGACCTGTCGATTCACAAGATCGGCGCCACCAACCAGGAATGATCCGCCTCAGCGTCCCGCGACCAGTCGTGCCTCGCATGCTTCAAGGGCCGACAGCGGGCCGCTGAGCAACACTGCATCGCCCGCGTGCAGGCAAGTGCCAGCATTCACGGCCAGCTCCTCGCCATTGCGTTGCACCGCTTGCAGTTCGACGCCCAGGTTCTCCAGGTCAAGCTCGGTCAGGGCGCGCCCACAGGCGTAAGCGTCGGCACCGAGGTTGACCGCGTGCATCATGGTCTTGGGCTGGCCTTCGCTGTCCACCGGGCTGGTCTGGGCGCCGTGGTAGAAGGCCTGGAGCATGCGATAGCGGGTCTGGCGCACCTCGTCGATGCGCTGCTGGACATGCTCCATGGGCAGGCCGAGCATCACCAGTGCATGGGAGGCCAGCATCAGGCTCGATTCGAGCAGCTCTGGCACAACGGCGGTCGCTCCGGCGGCACGCAGCTCTTCGCGCTGACTGTCGTCGCGCGTGCGGACCAGGATCTGCACCTGGGGATGACGCTCTCGCGCCGTCTTGAGCACGCTCATGGCGATATCGGTCTTGTCCACGGCGATCACCAGCAAGCGCGCGCGCTCAAGGCCGATGGCACTGAGCAGTTCGCCCCGGCGCGAGTCGCCGTAATGCACACAGTTTTCGCCGGCCGCCGCTTCCTGGACGCGCACAGGGTCGTCATCCAGGGCGATGAAAGGGATATCTTCCCGGCGCAGGAAACGACCGATCGACTGGCCGACACGACCGTAACCGCAGATCAGTACGTGGCCACTCATCGAGGCGCTCTGGGCCTCGATTTCTTCCAGGTGGACTTCCTGGTTCGGTTTGCGGTGCAGGCGGGCAGCAATGCCAGGCGCGGCGCGCAGCATCAGGGGCGTCACGACCATGGAGCAGAACGTGGCCGCCAGCAACAGGTTACCGATGGCTTCGGGCAACAGATGGGTTTGCTGCATCTGCGCCATCAGGGCGAAACAGAATTCACCGCCCTGGGCCAGGGCCAGGCCGCTACGCCAGGCCGTCTCTGCATCGCTGCCGCGTAGGCGGACCAGTGCTGCCACCACGATACCTTTGATCAGCAGCAGGCCGAGCGTCAGGCCGAGGATTTCCAGGCCGTGAGTGGCGAACAGTTGCAGGTCGATCAGCATGCCGATACTGACGAAGAACAAGCCCAGCAAGATGTCGCGGAACGGGCGGATATCCGCTTCGATCTGGTGGCGATAGTTGCTTTCGCCCAGCAACATGCCGGCCAGGAACGCACCCAGGGCAGGGGACAGGCCGAGCAGGTGGGTCAGCCAGGCGGTCAGCAGCACAATGACCAGCGCCAACAGCACGAACAGCTCCGCCGAATGGGAGCTGGCCACTTCATGGAACAGCCGGGGCAGCAGCCAGCGACTGGCCAGCAGCAGACCGATGAACAGCACCACGGTCTTTGCCAGGGTCAGCGGCAGCGCCCAGTACCAGGCCTGGCCGCCTTCGCCGGCAAACACCGGCACCAGCGTCAGCAGCAAGACGGCCACCACATCCTGGAACAGCAGCACGCCGATGGCGTTCTGGCCGTGGCTGCTGAAAATCTCGCCGAGGCTGGTCAATTCCTTGCTGACGATGGCGGTGGACGACAACGCAAGCCCGGCACCCAGCATCAGCGCAGCGTTTGTCGGCATGCCCAGCAAGGTCAGCAGGCCGGCCAGCAGGACCGCCGAACAGACTACCTGCAAGCTGCCCAGGCCAAATACGACGTTGCGCAGGGCGAGCATTTTCGACAGGGAGAACTCAAGACCCAGGGAAAACAGCAGGAACACCACGCCCATTTCCGCAAGGTCCGGCAGCTCTTCGCTTTCGTTGACCCAGTTCAGGGCGGTGGGGCCGACAAACAGGCCGACGCACAGGTAACCCAGTACCGGGGGCAATTTCAGTCGTCTGAAGAAGGCGATGACGACCAGTGACGAGGCCAGGATGATTAACAGGTTGGCGAACACAAAACACTCCATGTAGGAAAGCGGCGAAAAACCAGTAAGTCTGAACAATAGTCGCTGTTCGGGCGCTGACCTGGATCAGGGGACCGCATGTCAGTCAGGGGCGCGGCCTTCCGCTCGACGGTCATGGGCAGCGGACCTAGAATGATGACTCTTTGTAACTCTTGCCGGTACCTGTAGATGCCTCCTGAATGCCAATTGTTCGGTACCCTCGGTTGCCACCTGTGTGAAGTGGCCGAAGCCGTGTTGATGCCCTTTGTCGAGCACGGCCTGCTGGTCGAACTGGTCGACATTGCCGATGACGAGACTCAGGTCGAACGCTATGGTCTGCGGATTCCGGTGTTGCGCCGCTGCGACACCGGGGCCGAGTTGAACTGGCCGTTCGATGCCGAGCAAGTGGTGGCCTTTTTGCAGTGAAATAGCCACGGGCGTGGAGCGTTTTCCTGTCGTGCGTGGCAGGGGGCGGGCATGGACAATCCTGGTTTTGCAACCGCATGCCAAGGAGCAGGCCATGTACTTGAGTGAACACTTCACGCTGGCTGAAATGACGGTGTCGGAGACGGCGGCGCGTCGAGGTATCGACAACTCACCCACCCCGCAGATCAAGGTCAACCTTCTTCGATTGTGCGCCTTTCTTGAACAGGTACGCCTGCTGCATGGCAAGCCGGTGCTGGTCAGCAGCGGCTATCGCAGTGTCGAGTTGAACAGCGCCCTTGGCGGGGCACCCGCAAGTGCTCATACCCGGGGCCTGGCCGTGGATATCAACGTGCCGGGCGTGACGCCAGCCGCATTGGCACGAAGCGTGGCCGACAGCCCGCTGGTGTTCGACCAGCTGATTCTCGAATACGACCAGTGGGTACACATTGGTCTTGCCGATGGGCAGCAACGCCGGCAATTGCTGACGATTCGCCGGGGCACCGGTTACCTCTCCGGGCTGGTCTGACAGCCGCTACCTGATTGACGCGGCAGACATCTCTGAATATGCTGTATATAAATACAGTATATGGGGTGGCGTTTACCCCGAGGGTCCGGATCATGGTCAATGTTGAACAACTGAAATACACCGTCAATCGCATGTCCACCGAGGTGGTCAGCGAGGCGGTGCTGGAGTTGCGCCTCGATGGCCTGGTGCTGGAGGGCAAGACGCCGTTCAACAAACTGCATTTCAACACCTGCTTTGCCGAGATCGAAGCCCTGTTCCAGCGTGCCGGGTATCACCGGCCGCTGGATGTGGTGGGCTACCAGGGGCTCATCTATGCCTTGTATGACCCGGGCCGCTGGGAAGCTGTCGACGTACTGCGCTGGCTGAAGGAGTTCGTCGAGGCGGCTGCACCCCAGGCTGGCTGAGGCGCCAGGCATGCGGGATAATGCCCGGTCCATCCGTCACGAGCGTTTCCATGGCCACTGCCCCTTTCGATCCGGCCCAGCACCAAGCCAGCACGGTCTGCCTGCCCCCTGGCAACTGGGCGACTGTGCTCGATTGCCTGAGCGACCATTTCAAAGCCATTGGACGCGAGCAGTGGCTTGACCGTATTGCCCGCGGACGCGTGCTGGATGCCCAGGGTGAGCCGATCACGGTGACGCTGGCCTATAAGCCTGGGCTGCGCATCCATTATTTTCGCGAAGTGCCCAACGAGAAACCGATCCCGGTTGTAGAGCAGATCCTGCACGTCGATGAGCACCTGGTGGTCGCGGACAAACCTCACTTCCTGCCGGTCACCCCGACGGGCGAGTATGTCGAGCACACTTTGTTGCGCCGGCTGATCCGTCGCCTGGACAACCCCAACCTGGTGCCCCTGCACCGCATTGACCGGCACACCGCCGGGCTTGTGCTGTTCTCTGCCAATCCGCAGAGTCGCTCGGCCTATCAGTCGCTGTTCCCCAATCGCCAGATCGACAAGCGTTACCAGGCCATTGCCCGGGCGCTGCCTGAGCTTGAGTTTCCTCTGGTTCATAAAAGTCGCATGGTGAATGGCGAGCCGTTCTTTCGCATGCAGGAAGTGGAAGGGCAGAGCAACAGCGAGACCCTGGCCGAAGTACTGGAGAAGCACGGCGATCTCTGGCGTTACGGCTTGTCACCGGTCACCGGCAAGACCCATCAGTTGCGCGTACACATGACCGCGCTGGGGGCGAGTATCTGCAATGATCCGTTCTACCCACAGGTCATTCACCAGCCGGACGACTACAGCAAGCCGTTGAAGCTGCTGGCCCACAGCCTGCGCTTCACGGACCCGCTCAGTGGCGAAGAACGCTATTTTGAAAGTCGGCTGACGCTCGACTGGTAAGGCGGAAAACGGCGCGCCCGATACGGGGGCGCCGTTTTTTTTTAGCGGTTGAAGCGCTCTACCAACGAGTATTGGCTGGTGGCGGTGCGGGTCAGCTCTTCGCTGAGCAGCGCCGAATGCTGGGCCTGCTCGGAGGTCTGGTCCGCCAGCTCGGCGATGGTGCTGATGTTGCGGCTGATCTCGTCAGCCACCGCCGTCTGTTCTTCAGTCGCGGCGGCGATCTGGGTGGCCATGTCGGTGATGTTGGCCACCGCTTCGCTGATACCGACCAGTGCCTGGTCGGCTTCCATCACCCGCGCCACGCCTTCCTCCGCCTGACGATGACCGGCCTCCATGGTTTGCACGGCATTGGTGGCGGTCTGTTGCAGCTTGGCGATCAGGGTGTGGATCTGCCCGGTGGATTCGGCCGTGCGCTGGGCCAACTGGCGAACCTCATCGGCCACCACGGCAAAGCCTCGGCCCATCTCGCCGGCGCGGGCCGCTTCGATGGCCGCATTGAGTGCCAGCAGGTTGGTCTGATCGGCAATGCCTTTGATCACATCGACCACGCCACCGATCTCATCGCTGTCGCGGGCCAGTTGAGTCACGGTCAGGCCGGTTTCGCCCACGGCAGCCGACAGCCGCTGGATGGCATCACGGGTTTCGCCGGCGATGTCGCGCCCGCGGCCGGTCAGGCGATTGGCTTCCTGGGTGGCATCGGCCGTGCGCTGCACGTGATTGGCCACTTCCTGGGTGGTGGCGGCCATTTGATTGACGGCGGCAGCGACCTGTTCGGTCTCCACCCGCTGGCGCTCCAGGCCCGACGAGCTGTTGTGGGCCAGGGTATCGGATTGCCGCGCCTGTTCGTTGAGGTGCTCGGCGGTGTCCTGCAGGCGGGTCAGGCAGGTCTTCATCCGTGCATCCTGGCTGAGCATGGCCATTTCCAGGCGGGCCTGGACGCCACGGCTGTCGGTGTACATCTGCGCGATCAGCGGGTCGGAGGTGGTCTGTTCGGCCAGGCGCAGCAGGCGTTTGAGGCCGCGCTGCTGCCAGCCAAGGCCCAGCAGGCCCAGTGGCACCGACAAGGCTGCAGCCAGGGCGAAGCCCCAGGAGTGCCCCAGCCAGCTGCCGATCAGGAAGCCGACCTGGCTGACCAGAATGAACGGCAACCAGTCCTGCACCACCGGGAGCCATTTGTCGCGACGCGGAATTGCCGACTTGCCCTGGTTGATGCGCTGGTACAGGGCTTCACCCCGGCGGATCTGTTCGGCCGTGGGTTTGACCCGCACCGATTCAAAACCCACGACCTGGTTGTTCTCGAACACCGGCGTGACGTAGGCGTTGACCCAATAGTGGTCGCCGTTCTTGCACCGGTTCTTGACGATGCCCATCCATGGCAAGCCTTGCTTGAGCGTGGCCCACATGTGCGCAAACACGGCAGGCGGCACATCCGGGTGGCGCACCAGGTTGTGCGGTGCGCGCATCAGCTCCTCGCGGGAAAAACCGCTGATCTCGACGAAGGCATCGTTGCAATAGGTGATCACACCCTTGGCATCGGTGGTGGAGATCAAGCGTTGTTGAGCAGGGAAAGTCCGTTCGCGCTGGGTAATCGGCTGGTTGTTACGCATAAGCTGTTCAATCCGCAAGGCTTTCGAGGGGTATCGGCAGCGTGGAGGTTTTGTTGAATGAATATTTGCAGTTCGTCACGGCTTCAGCATGGGGTAGGTGAAGCCGACGAAGTGGCTCAGGTTGAGCGCAAAATGGCAAAGCACGGCGGCATACAGTCCACCCTGGCGATAGGCCAGGCCGTAGCCAAGCCCGGCCAGGGTTGCCAGCAGCATCCACGGCCAGCCGGCACCCAGGTGAGCAAGACCAAACAGGCCGCTGGCCAGCAGCAGCGCCAGGGTGCGGTTGTGCAGCAGGCGTTCAAGCCCGCCCTGGATGTACCCGCGAAACAGTAGCTCTTCGGTCAGGCTGACCAGTAGCAGATTATTCAGCGCCCAGATCCAGGTTTGCGTGGGCCATTTGGGTGCCCAGGCCACGATGCCCAGCAACCAGGCGCCGCCCAGGCATGCGGCGATGACCGCCGGCAGCGTCAGGGCCAGGCCAGTCATCGGGCGTTTGCCGACGGTACCCAGCACCCAGGGGCAGGCCAGCAGGAGCCAGACGCCGATCAGGGGTTTGTCCAGGTTCAGGTACATGGAAAACGGCAGGGCGCCCGCGCTGAAAACGGCCTGGTCGATCACCTTGGCGCCCTGGAAACCCGGAAGCCAGTGCAGGGCCAGGCCCAGTGCCAGCAGCAGGAACAGGGCGTGGCCGATCGACTGCAGCCACCTGGCGGATCGGTTCACCAGCAGTCCGGCCGCCGCCAGGGCGATCAGGCCTGGCACGGCAAGCAGGCCGAGGCTGCCGTACGCCAGTGCAACGGCGTAGCCCAGGCCGAGCATGGCCAGTCCGATTCCTTGCGCGACAAGCATGTAGATTCCCTTGGCAGTGAAGACCTGATGCATACGACTTACTGGGCGCCAACCAGGACACGTTCATCGGCCACGCCAAGGCCAGGGTGCGCCGCCGTTCTGGCCGGCGTCTCAACGAAAAGGCCCGGCCGCTGTGGGCCGGGCCGTTGCTTCAGGCCGCGATCAATTGCCGCAGTACATAGTGCAGGATGCCGCCTGCCTTGAAGTACTCCACCTCGTTGAGGGTATCGATGCGGCACAGCACCTCGATCTGTTCCTGGCGACCATCCGGGCGGGTGATCTTCAGGTTCAGCGGCATGTGAGGCCGGATGTGCACAGTGCTCAGGCCGAGGATGTCGATGCGTTCGCTACCGTCCAGGGCCAGGGTCTTGCGTGTCTGACCACTGATGAATTGCAGCGGCAACACACCCATGCCGACCAGGTTGGAGCGGTGGATACGCTCGAAGCTCTCGGCCAGCACCGCCTTGATCCCCAGCAGGTTAGTGCCCTTGGCCGCCCAGTCGCGACTGGAACCGGTGCCGTACTCCTGGCCTGCGATCACCACCAGTGGTGTGCCATCGGCCTGGTAGCGCATGGCTGCGTCATAGATCGCCATCTTCTCGCCGGTGGGCGCATACAAGGTGTTGCCACCTTCTTCGCCGCCGAGCATTTCGTTGCGGATGCGAATGTTGGCGAAAGTGCCGCGCATCATCACTTCGTGATTGCCGCGACGCGAGCCGTAGGAGTTGAAATCACGCGGTTCCACGCCCTTGTCGCGCAAGTAGCGGCCGGCGGGGCTGTCGGCCTTGATGTTGCCGGCCGGGGAAATGTGGTCGGTGGTCACCGAGTCGCCGAGCAAGGCCAGTACCCGGGCGCCGTGAATGTCCTCGATGTGCGGCAAGGGGCCGGTGATGTCATCGAAGAACGGCGGGTGCTGGATGTAGGTGGAGTCGTCCTGCCACACATAGGTCGCCGCCTGGGGCACTTCGATGGCTTGCCATTGGGCGTCGCCGGCGAAGACTTCGGCGTACTCCTTGTGGAACATCGCGGTGTTGACGCTGGCGACCGCCGCGGCGATTTCCTGCTGGCTCGGCCAGATATCGCGCAGGTACACGGGTTGCCCATGGGTGTCGGTGCCCAGCGGCTCGGTGGACAGGTCCAGGCGCACGCTGCCGGCCAGGGCATAGGCCACCACCAGCGGCGGCGAGGCTAGCCAGTTGGTTTTCACCAGCGGATGCACCCGGCCTTCAAAGTTGCGGTTGCCCGAGAGCACCGAGGCCACGGTGAGGTCGGCGCCGGTAATGGCTTTTTCGATGGCCTCGTCCAGCGGTCCGGAGTTGCCGATGCAGGTGGTGCAGCCGTAGCCGACCAGATCGAAACCCAGTTCATCCAGATAGGGCGTAAGGCCTGCAGCCTTGTAGTAGTCGGTCACCACCTTGGAGCCGGGGGCAAGTGAACTCTTGACCCAGGGTTTGCGCTTGAGGCCTTTTTCGACGGCTTTTTTCGCCACCAGGCCCGCGGCCATCATGACGCTGGGGTTGGAGGTGTTGGTGCAGGAGGTGATCGCCGCGATCACCACCGCGCCATCGCGCAGCAGGTGGCTTTGGCCTTCATGTTCATAACTGACTTCACCGGCCTGGTCGGCGTTGCCCACGGCCACACCGCCGCCGCCCTCACTTTCCAGGCGGCCCACTTCCTTGTTCGAGGCGCGCAGTTGCAGGCCGAGAAAAGTGTCGAACGCCTGGCTGACCTGGGACAGGGCGACCCGGTCCTGGGGCCGCTTGGGTCCGGCCAGGCTGGCTTCGACCTCGTGCATGTCCAGCGCCAGGGTGTCGGTGAACACCGGCTCCTGGCCGGGCAGGCGCCACAGGCCCTGCTCCTTGCAGTAGGCTTCGACCAGCTTGACGGTTGCCTCGGGGCGGCCCGACAGGCGCAAGTAGTCCAGGGTTACCTGGTCGACCGGGAAGAATCCGCAGGTGGCGCCGTACTCCGGGGCCATGTTGGCGATGGTGGCGCGGTCGGCCAGCGGCAGGTCGGCCAGGCCATCGCCGTAGAACTCGACGAATTTGCCGACCACGCCTTTCTTGCGCAGCATCTGGGTGACCGTCAGCACCAGGTCGGTGGCGGTGATGCCTTCACGCAATTTGCCGGTCAGTTTGAAACCGATGACTTCCGGAATCAGCATCGACACCGGCTGGCCGAGCATGGCGGCCTCCGCCTCGATACCGCCCACACCCCAGCCGAGTACGCCCAGTCCGTTGATCATGGTGGTGTGCGAGTCGGTGCCCACCAGGGTATCGGGGAAGGCGTAGGTGCGACCGTCTTCCTCGCGGGTCCAGACCGTGCGGCCAAGGTATTCCAGGTTGACCTGGTGACAGATGCCGGTGCCCGGTGGCACCACGCTGAAGTTGTCGAAGGCGTTCTGGCCCCAGCGCAGGAAGGCATAGCGTTCACCGTTGCGCTGCATCTCGATGTCGACGTTCTGGGCGAAGGCTTCCTGGCTGGCATAGCGGTCGACCATTACCGAGTGGTCGATGACCAGGTCCACCGGCGACAGCGGGTTGATCCGTTGCGGGTCGCCGCCGGCCCGGGCCATGGCCGCACGCATGGCGGCCAGGTCGACCACGGCCGGTACGCCGGTGAAGTCCTGCATCAGTACCCGCGCCGGGCGGTACTGGATCTCGCGGTCGGAGCGCCGCTCCTTGAGCCAGTCGGCCAGAGCGCCGAGGTCGTCGCGGGTGACGGTCTTGGCGTCTTCCCAGCGCAGCAGGTTTTCCAGCAGCACTTTCAGCGACATGGGCAGGCGTTGCAGATCGCCGAGGCTCTTGGCGGCTTCGGTCAGGCTGAAGTAGTGGTAGGCACGGTCGGCGACCGTCAAGGTCTTGAGGGTTTTCAGGCTATCGAGCGAGGGCATTTCCAACTCCTTCTGCGCCGGTGATCGGCAATCTTCCCTGCAGTCGCCGATTCACCGCCTCTGTGACGGTCCGCACGGCACGGACCTGGCTGAGCGGTCAGGTTAGCCCTGTTTGGCGGACCTGACCAAGTACTGGACCGGCGGGGCGTGTCGCCAGTTCCGAACTTCCTTTATCATTCGCCGATTTACCGGCGCTGTGCATTGCGCCCGGTCAGGGTTGGGGTGTTTGGCCGCCAACCGTTCTGGAGTGAAGATGAATACCCTGTTTATGCATTGCCGGCCCGGTTTCGAGGGCGAAGTGTGTTCCGAAATCGCCGACCATGCCGCGCGGTTGAACGTCGCCGGCTACGCCAAGGCCAAGCCGCAGAGTGCGTGTGCCGAATTCATCTGCAACGATGCCGAAGGCGCCGAGCGCTTGATGCGCGAGATGCGTTTCAGTCAGTTGATCTTCCCGCGGCAGTGGGCCCGTGGTGCCTTCATCGAGCTGCCGGAAACCGACAGGATCAGCGTTTTGCTGGAGTCCCTGGGCGACTACCCGGTGTGTGGCAGTCTGTGGCTGGAAGTCATGGATACCAACGACGGCAAGGAGCTTTCGACCTTCTGCCGCAAGTTCGAGGTGCCGTTGCGCAAGGCCCTGAGCAAGGCCGGGCGGCTGGTCGACGACCCGAGCAAGCCACGCTTGCTGCTGACCTTCGTCAGTGGGCGGCGGGTGTTTGTCGGCCTGGCGGCGGCGGACAACTCGGCGATGTGGCCGATGGGTATCCCGCGCCTGAAATTCCCCCGCGAGGCGCCGAGCCGCTCGACCCTGAAACTGGAAGAGGCCTGGCATCATTTCATTCCCCGTGATCAGTGGGACGCGCGGCTCTCGGATGACATGACCGGTGTCGACCTTGGGGCTGCGCCGGGCGGCTGGACGTACCAACTGGTCAAGCGCGGCATGTTGGTGACGGCCATTGATAACGGTCCGATGGCCGAGAGCCTGATGGATACCGGGCTGGTCCAGCACCTGATGGCGGATGGCTTTACCTACAAGCCCAAGCAGACGGTGGACTGGATGGTCTGCGACATCGTCGAGAAGCCGGCGCGCAGTGCGGCCCTGCTGGAAACCTGGTTGGGCGAAGGGTTGTGCCGTGAGGCGGTGGTCAACCTCAAGCTGCCGATGAAGCAGCGCTATGCCGAGGTGCGGCGCTTGCTGGAGCGGATCGAGGAGGGTTTCAAGGCCCGCAAGGTCAAGGTGTCGATCGGCTGCAAGCAGCTGTATCACGACCGTGAAGAGGTCACCTGCCACCTGCGCCGCCTGGACCTCAAGCCGCGGTAGGCACGGGCCTGCCCCGCGATGAGGCCGGCGAAGCCCGCGCAAATCGCGGGCTCCGCTGGTACCTGCCGACAACGTTGATTATTTCTGGAGTGCTACATGACTGACCTCACCCCCGACGCCGTGCTCGACGCCACCGGCCTCAACTGCCCAGAGCCTGTGATGATGCTGCACCAGCATGTGCGCGACCTGGCGGCTGGCGGCCTGCTCAAGGTCATTGCCACCGATCCGTCGACCCGTCGCGATATCCCCAAGTTCTGCGTGTTCCTGGGCCACGAGCTGGTCCAGCAGCAGGAAGATGCGGGCACCTACCTGTACTGGATCCGCAAAAAAGCCGACTAAGCCCGTTCAGCGCGGCGAATGTGCTTGCCGCTGCTGCGCGCCAGGCGAATCGACAGCATCAGCGCAGCGCAGGTCAGGCCGGCGATCAAGCCTTCCCACAAGCCGTTGGGGCCACTGGCCGGGCCGAAGTGCTCGGTCAGGCCCAGCAGGTAACCGACCGGCAGGCCGATACCCCAGTAAGCGAACAGGGTCAGGATCATGGTGACCCGGGTGTCCTGATAACCACGCAGGGCACCGGCGGCGATCACCTGGATCGCATCGGAGAACTGATACAGCGCGGCGTACACGATCAGCATCGAGGCAATCTGGATCACTGCCGTGTCCGGGGTATAGATCGAAGCAATCGGCTCGCGCATCAGCATGATCAGGCTCGCCGAGAGGCAGGCGAACACCAGCGCCGTGCCCAGCCCGACCAGGGCGGCGAAACGGGCCTGGCGAGGTTCACCCGCGCCAAGCGCCTGACCGACCCGCACTGTCACCGCCATCCCCAGTGAATACGGAATCATGAACAGCAGCGAGCTGATGTTCAGGGCAATCTGGTGCCCGGCCACCACGGTCGCGCCGAGGCTGCCAATCAACAGGGCAATCACGGCGAAGATGCTCGATTCGGCGAACACTGCAATACCGATGGGCAGGCCGACGCCCATCAAGCGCTTGATCACCGCCCACTGCGGGCGCTCGAAGCGCACCAGCACGCGGCTGTTCTGGTAGGCCGGGGCCCAGCGACTCCAGCCGGCCATGCTCAAAGCCATGAACCACATGACAATGCCACTGGCCCAGCCGCATCCGACGCCGCCCAGTGCCGGCAGGCCGAAGTGCCCATAGATCAGCACGTAGTTCAGCGGAATGTTCAGCAGCAGGCCCAGCAGGCCGATGACCATGCTCGGGCGGGTGTGGCCCAGGCCATCGCTGTAGCAGCGCAGCACGTAATAGAGAGCAATGCCGGGGAAACCGAAGGCGATGCCTTGCAGATAGCCCATGCTCGGCTCGATCAACTGCGGGTCAACCTTCATGACGTGCAGGACGGGTTCGGCACTGATCAGCAATCCGCTGGCAATCAGCCCGACAAACAACGCCAGCCACAGGGCCTGGCGCACCAGTGGGCCGATTTCGGCATGCTGGCCGGCGCCAAAGCGCTGGGCGACCTTGGGTGTGGTGGCCAGCAGGATGCCGGTCATCAATAGAAACACAGGAATCCAGATCGAGTTGCCCAGTGCCACGGCGGCTAGGTCGCGTGGGCTCACGCGTCCGGCCATGACGGCGTCGACAAAGCCCATGGCCGTGGTGGCAAGTTGCGCGATGATGATGGGTGTTGCCAGCAGCAACAGGCCACGCAGTTCGGTACGTATTCGTGTGGTGCGGGGCGGGGGAGGAGGGAGGGTGTTGGCGGTCATCGATGTCACAAGGCAGGCGTCCACAAGAAAGTTGCACAGGACAGCGTAGTGTACGCGTTGACGCATGGGTCAGGAAACACGCTGGTCGGCGATCCACCTTGCTGGATTAGCCTCGGTCAAGCGCCTACACTGCGCACCCCGATAGGAGAGCGCCATGCTGATTGTTGCCGACGAGAATATCCCGCTGCTCGATTCCTTTTTTGCAGGTTTTGGCGAGATCCGCCGCTATCCCGGACGCGCCATTGACGCAGCCTGCGTGAAAGACGCCGATGTTCTGCTGGTGCGCTCGGTGACCCGTGTCGATCAGGCATTGCTTGAAGGCAGCAAGGTGCGCTTTGTCGGCACTTGTACCATCGGCACCGACCACTTGGCCCTGGATTACTTTGTCCAGGCCGGCATCCACTGGTCCAGCGCTCCGGGCTGCAACGCGCGCGGGGTGGTGGACTATGTACTGGGCAGCCTGCTGACCCTGGCCGAACTCGATGGTGCCGAACTGCCGCGCCGTACCTATGGCGTGGTCGGCGCCGGTGAGGTGGGGGGGCGTCTGGTGGACGTGTTGCGCGGCCTGGGTTGGAACGTGCTGGTCTGCGATCCGCCGCGCCAGGCCCGTGAAGGCGGTGATTACGTCAGCCTGGAGCGGATTCTCGCTGACTGCGATGTGATCAGCCTGCACACCCCGTTGACCCGTGGGGGCGAGCACGCCACCTGGCACCTGCTGGGTGCCGAGCAACTGGCGGGTGTGCGCCCAGGCACCTGGCTGATCAACGCCAGCCGAGGCCCGGTCATCGATAACGAGGCGCTGCGCGAGCTGCTGCTGGAGCGCGAAGACGTGCTGGCCGTGCTGGATGTCTGGGAGGGAGAGCCGCAGGTAGATCTGGAGCTGGCCGACCTCTGTGTGCTGGCCACGCCGCACATTGCCGGCTACAGCCTGGACGGCAAGCAGCGCGGTACCGCACAGATCTATCAGGCGTTCTGTGCCTGGCGCGGTGAGCCGGCTTCGGTGCAATTGGCCGACCTGCTGCCGCAACCCTGGCTGGCCGAGATTGGCCTGCAGGCCGAAACCGATCCGGCGTGGGCCTTGGCCACCCTGTGCCGCGCCGTGTACGACCCACGCCGCGACGATGCGGATTTTCGTCGCAGCCTGAGCAGTGATCCGGCCGAGCAAAAAGCGGCGTTCGATGCACTGCGCAAGCACTACCCTGCTCGTCGCGAGATCGAGGGCCTTACCGTGCGCTTGCACGGCGACGCGCCGCAACTGGCGCAGATGGTCCGTGCCCTGGGTGGCGTGCTGGTCTGAATTGCAGGCAACAAAAACCCGGCGTTTACGCCGGGTTCAAGAATCTGGGTGGGTCAGTCTTTCTTGGCGGGTTCTTTGCGGCTTTGCTCCAGCTTCTCGCAGGCTTGCTGGATCATCTCTTCGGTGATCGTGATCTCTTTACCATGTTGGTCAATGATCGATCCACCTACCGGCGCCTGTGGATTAGGCGTGGTTTTCTGCTGCGTGGTACTACCTTGTTGCAAGCCCATTTCCCGTCTCCTCATCAGGTTGCAAGCTCAGACTAGGTGCGCTTCGTGACCGGGCTGTGACAGCCTCTTCGGTGATCACTGTACGACGCTTCCAGTCCACCAGAATCCTGACTAAACCTCCAGCAGTACTTTAGAACGAAACGGTCTAGCCACTTTCAAGGCGGACCTTAAAGGTTCGCATGCCCTGGTCCGGATCCGACGGCCTCGCTTGCCACGAGTTCCTTGGCGCAAGACGAGCGGTCAGGTGTAGGCTGGGCGAAATTGTTGATCAGCGGCCCTTTCATGTTCAATCGCATTACTTCCCGCCAGCGCCAGGCGCTGCGCCTGGGCTGGCACTTTATTCGTCCTTATCGCAAGCAGGCGCTGGTGGCCTTGCTGGCGCTGGTGGTCACTGCGGGGATCACCCTGTCCCTGGGGCAGGGCATACGCCTGATGGTCGATCAGGGCTTCATGACCCGCTCGCCGCAGCTGCTCCAGCAGTCCATCGGCTTTTTCCTGGTGCTGGTGCTGGCACTGGCAATCGGTACCTTCAGCCGTTTTTATCTGGTGTCGTGGATCGGCGAACGCTGCGTGGCAGATATCCGCCAGCAGGTGTTCGATCACCTGATCTACCTGCATCCCGGCTTCTTCGAGCGTAACCGCAGTTCGGAGATCCAGTCGCGCCTGACCGCCGACACCACCTTGTTGCAATCGGTGATCGGCTCGTCGCTGTCGCTGTTCCTGCGCAATGCCCTGATGGTGCTGGGCGGGATCGTCTTGTTGTTTATCACCAACCCCAAGCTCACCAGCATCGTGGTGCTGGCCTTGCCGCTGGTGCTGGCGCCGATCCTGATCTTCGGGCGGCGGGTTCGCGCGCTGTCGCGTCAGAGCCAGGACCGCGTGGCCGATGTGGGCAGCTACGTGGCCGAAACCCTGGGGCAGATCAAGACCGTGCAGGCCTACAACCACCAGGCGCAGGACCAGCAGCGTTTCGGCAGCACCGTGGAGGCGGCCTTCAGCGTTGCACGCAAGCGCATCTTGCAACGCGCCTGGCTGATTACCCTGGTGATCGTGCTGGTGCTCGGCGCCGTTGGCGTGATGCTCTGGGTCGGCGGCATGGATGTGATCGCCGGGCGGATATCGGCAGGGGAGCTGGCGGCCTTCGTTTTCTACAGCCTGATCGTCGGCAGTGCCTTCGGCACCCTGAGCGAAGTGATTGGCGAACTGCAGCGCGCTGCCGGGGCGGCTGAGCGGATTGCAGAGCTGCTGGCGGCGCGCAGCGAAATCACCGCTCCGGCAGAGAGGCTGGAGCACACGCCTGCCCGGGTGAGCGGCCGACTCGAGCTGCAGAACCTGCACTTTGCCTACCCGTCGCGGCCGGAGACTGCAGCCGTCGATGGCTTGAGCCTCAGCGTGGAGCCGGGAGAAACCGTGGCCCTGGTCGGGCCTTCCGGGGCGGGCAAGTCAACCTTGTTCGATCTGTTGCTGCGTTTTTACGATCCTCAGCAAGGCCGCATCCTGCTGGATGGCCAGGACCTGAGCCGGCTCGAACCCCAGGACCTGCGCAGGCACTTTGCCCTGGTGGCGCAGAACCCGGCGCTGTTCTTCGGCACCGTGGAGGAGAACATTCGCTACGGGCGCCCCGATGCCACACCCGAGCAGGTGCAGGCTGCTGCGCGCAGTGCCCACGCCCATGAATTCATCCTGCAACTGCCCCAGGGCTATCAAACCCATTTGGGCGATGCTGGCCTGGGATTGTCCGGTGGCCAGCGCCAGCGCCTGGCGATTGCCCGGGCCTTGCTGGTGGATGCGCCGATACTGCTGCTCGACGAGGCCACCAGTGCCCTGGATGCCCAGAGCGAGCACTTGATCCAGCAGGCACTGCCGGCCTTGATGGGCGGGCGCACCACGCTGGTGATCGCCCATCGCCTGGCCACCATCCAGCATGCCGACCGCATTGCGGTCATCGACCAGGGGCGGCTGGTGGCGGTCGGCACTCACCGTCAGCTGATTGCCGAAAGCCCGTTGTACGCCCGGCTGGCGGCCCTGCAGTTCAACGTCGTTACGGATTTGTGACAAGGTTCCACGGGCTGTCACATTTCTGTAGCAATCCCCTGAGAGTATCTGCCCTAGCTGTTGCGTAACGCTCGAACTTGGCTGCTATCGAACGATGGCAGCTTTTTTTTCGCCTGTAGCAACGCTACGCGAACGAGGACAGGGATGTCATTGCCTCGTCGATGCCAGGTTGCGTCGCTCCCTCTTTTTCTTGTACCGAGATTCCTTTCGATGTTGCGTAAATCCCTCAGAGTGCAAATCCTTGCGTTACTCGGTGGCAGCCTGTTGGCGATACTGCTGATCGCGCTGGTCTGCTTTCAATTGCTGTCGTCCAGTGTGCGTGGGTACGGGCAGTTGATTGACGGGCCGCTGCAGGCCTCACAGTTGATCGATGAGGCCAATCTGCAGTTCAAGGTTCAGGTCCAGGAATGGAAAAACGTGCTGTTGCGCGGCAAGCAGCCGGCCGAGCGGGATAAATACTGGCAGCAGTTTCTCGCCCGTGAGCAGCAGGTGCAGCGCATTCTCGAGCAGTTGATCCAGGGTAGCGATGCAACGCTCAAGGCGCGCGCCGAGCAATTGAAGGCAAGCCACCGCGAGCTTGGGCAGGCCTATGAGCGCGGGCGCCAGGCGTTTCTTGCCGCTGGCGGCGATCCCGTGGCCGGCGATCAGGCCGTCAAGGGCGTGGACCGCGCCGCCAGTGAGCAAATGAGCGCGCTGGTCACCCAATTGCGCAGCGATGCCCAGGCGCGCGCCCAAGCGATCAGTCAGTCGGCAGAACGGACCGTGTGGCTGGGGCTGCTGGTGATGTTCGGCTCGGCATTGCTGGTCGGCTTGTTCAGCCTGTGGCTGGTAAATCGCAGCCTGATCGAGCCGATCCGGGGCTTGATCGACTATGTCGCGCAGCTGAGCCAGGGGCGCTTCGAGGCGCGCGTTCCCAGCAACCGCCAGGACGAGCTGGGCCGTTTGGCGGTCGCGGCCAATACCCTGCGGGATTTTCTCGCCGATACCATCACTCGCTTGCAGAACAATGCCGGTGAGCTGGAAGCCGCCAGCGGCGAATTGCGTACCCTGGCCGGCAGCATGGCCCGCGGCACCGATGACCAGTTTCAGCGCACCGACCAGGTGGCCACGGCGATGCATGAAATGTCCGCCACGGCCCAGGAAGTTGCGCGTCATGCCGCAGAAGCGGCGAGTGCGGCCGATGACGCCGATCACAGTGCCCAGGCCGGTGAGCAGGTGATGCAGGCCACCATCGCCACCATCGCTACGGTGAATCAGGAAATCGCCGGCACGGCGGCGGTGATTCGCCACCTTGAGTCGGACAGCGCCCGGATCGGCAAGGTACTGGAGGTGATCCGCGGGATTGCCGAGCAAACCAACCTGCTGGCGCTCAATGCCGCCATCGAGGCGGCGCGGGCAGGGGAGGCGGGGCGCGGCTTTGCCGTGGTCGCCGACGAGGTGCGCAGCCTGGCCCAGCGCACGGCGGCCTCGATTGCTGAAATCAACCAGATCATCAGCGCGGTGCAGTCCGGCGCCCTGGAGGCGGTCAAGGCCATCGAAAGTGGTCAGCAGCGTAGCGAGGAAGGTGCCGAGCAGGTTCAGCACGCCGGACAGATGCTGCAGCGCATTACTGTGGCCGTAGAAGCCATTCGCGACATGAGCCGGCAGATAGCCACCGCCGCTGAAGAGCAAACCAGTGTCGCGGAAGACATTTCCCGCAATCTGGAGGCAATCACCCATATCGCCACCGCCAACCAGCAAGCTGTGCAGCATACCGAGCAGGCGGGGCACCGGTTGCATGGCTTGTCGGGGCAGTTGGGCGAAGTGACGGCGCGGTTAAGTGCCTGACCAGGCAGGGGGAAATCCGCCACATCAGCGGCGCTGAGGCTGAGGGTGTGGCGGAATGTCGCCAGTAAAACCGTTAAATATGGGGTGCGACGACGCGTCCTAGCTATTAGCCCTTGGTATTGCAGAAGTTGGCCTGTTTTGTGCTTAAAGGCGAGCAGGCCTATGCCTCGCAAACACCCGGCGGCCGTCTTTACAGCCAACCGTCAGGGTGACGACCGTTCCCGATCCATCGAACAACCCCAGCCGCCAACCCTAGCGCGTGCCTTCAGGCCGGTTGCCTGAATGCCGGGCCCAGCTAAGCTTTGGTCTGCGCGAGCGACAACAAGAATCCGGGCGTGCACAACGGGACCAGCGGTCATTGCCAATTACTTCACCTCAATTGGATTGAATTATGAAAAAAATCCTGCTGACGCTCCTGTGCCTGAGTGTCATTGGCTGCTCCAAGCCCAGCGAGCCCGAGAAAACCGTAGACGTGCTGTTGATCGGCGGCGGCATCATGAGTGCAAGCCTGGGTACCTACCTCAATGAGCTGGAGCCGGGCTGGTCGATCGACATCTACGAGCGCCTGGACAAGGTCGCCGAAGAGAGCTCCAACGCCTGGAACAACGCCGGTACCGGCCACTCCGCGTTCTGCGAGCTGAACTACACCAGCGAAGGTGCCGACGGCAAGATCGACATCAGCAAGGCGGTCGGGGTCAACGAGCAGTTCGAGATCTCCAAGCAGTTCTGGGCCTACCAGGTCGAGCAGAATGTGCTGAGCAACCCGAAATCGTTCATCAACAACGTTCCACACATGAGCTTCGTCTGGGGCGAGAAGAACGTCGAGTTCCTCAAGAAGCGCCATGAAGCCCTGCAGCACAGCTCGCTGTTCCGCGGCATGGAATACTCCGAAGACCACGCCCAGATCCAGAAGTGGGTACCGGTCGTGATGGAAGGCCGTGCTGCCGACCAGAAGATCGCCGCAACCCGCATGTCGATTGGTACCGACGTCAACTTCGGCGAGATCACTCGCCAGATGATTGCCTCGCTGACCAAGCACGACAACGTCAAGCTGCACGTGCAGCACGAAGTGCGCGACATCGTGCGCAATGCCGACAACACCTGGACCGTGGTCGTTGCAGACCTGGCCAACAAGGGTGTGGAGCGCAGCGTGAAGGCCAAGTTCGTCTTCATCGGTGCCGGTGGTGGCGCCCTGAAACTGCTGCAGAAGTCGGGCATTCCCGAGGCTGAGGGCTACGCAGGCTTCCCGGTCGGCGGCCAGTTCCTGATGACCGACAACCAGGACATCGTTTCCCGCCACAAGGCCAAGCTGTACGGCAAGGCTTCGGTTGGCGCGCCGCCGATGTCCGTTCCGCACCTGGACACCCGTGTGATCGACGGCAAGGAAGTATTGCTGTTCGGCCCGTTCGCCACGTTCTCCACCAAGTTCCTGAAGAACGGTTCGCTGCTGGACATGTTCGCGGCGCTGACCACGCACAACATCCTGCCGATGACGCATGCGGGGATCGACAACATCGACCTGAGCACCTACCTGATGGGTCAACTGATGCTCAGCTTCGAAGACCGCATGGATGCCTTGCGCGAGTACTACCCGAACGCCAAGGACCAAGACTGGAAGCTGCTGCAGGCCGGTCAACGCGTTCAAGTCATCAAGAAGGACCCGGTTCACGGTGGTGTGCTGCAGTTCGGTACTGAAGTCGTCGCGTCCCAGGACGGCACCATCGCCGCGCTGCTGGGTGCATCGCCAGGTGCGTCGACCGCCGCACCGATCATGCTGACCGTGCTGGAGAAGACCTACAAGGATCGCATCAAGACTCCTGAGTGGCAGGCCAAGCTCAAGGAGATCGTTCCTACCTACGGTCAGAAGCTCAACAACAACCTTGAGCTGACCAACAAGACCCGTGAATGGAGCAGCTCGCGCCTGGGTCTGCTGTATGTTCCGGTGCTGCCGGAAGGTGCTGCTGCGGTACAGGCTGAGCCTGCGCTGTAAGCATTGCTGCGGTAGATACGAACAACCCCCTGCATAGGGGGTTGTTTTGTTTCCGGGCTATGAAAGCATCGCGGGGCGCTATCAGTGACGCTTCTTGCGATGGTCATCCGCCAGGTTGTTGCCCAGTGCGCCGCCCGCCGCGCCACCCAGGCCAGCGCCAATGGTGGCGCCGGTTTTGCCGCCGAGCTTGTTGCCTACCAGCGAGCCACCGGCCGAACCCAGGCCGCCACCAATGGCTGCCTTGGTCTTGTTGCCTTTCTTCGCGGCCATGGCGCTGCCTGTGGCACCGCCGACACCGGCACCGATCGCTGCACCGGTGCTGCCGCCGAGCTTCTGCCCGACCAGGTTACCCAGTGCACCACCCAGGCCACCGCCAATAGCAGTCTGGCCATCGCCAGCCACGGCGCCTTGTGCGCACAGCAGGCCCAGGGTCAGGGCGGCAAGAGTCTTACGCATGTGAATCAACCTCAATGTTCAAAAAGGCGCGCATTCTGCTGGCCCCGTCGCCGCGGCGCAATGCTGGCCAGTGCAGTTTGTAGGATGGCAGGCACGAAAAAGCCCGCATCAAGGCGGGCTTTTCGTTGAGTGATCTGGTCGGAGAGACAGGATTCGAACCTGCGGCCTTCTCGTCCCGAACGAGACGCGCTACCTGGCTGCGCTACACTCCGACGGAGAAAATATTACTCAAAACTTTCTCCCGGGCAAGCCCCCTTCAGGAGGCTCGGCGCAGGTCTCAGAGGTCCTTGACGGTACGCACCTGGTCCTTGTTGATGCGGGTGTGCTTGCCATCAAGTTGTTCGAATTCGTAGAAGCCCGACTCATCATCGTACTGCGGGGTGTCGACTGCCTGGATTTCTCGTCCGTCATTGAGGGTAATGACGGTAGGTGATGCACAGCCGGCCAGGGTGCCCAGACCCAGGGCGAGCAGGAAGGCAGGAAGGGTCCGCTTGATCATGGTGTTTCTCCAGTTAAGGATGGTACGTATTGTTTGTTCAGACGCAGGGTGGCTGCGCAAGTTCCTTGTAGATTGCAGCATAGCGGTTGCCATCCGACATCGACGGGCAAAAAATCCTGCGAGGGGCTGTGATATAAATCCGTTCCATATTCCCCATCACTCATGGATTCAAGGTCTGATGAAAGCCAAGGCAGATACCCCTTTCGTACCGCTGAACATTGCGGTGTTGACGGTCAGCGACACCCGTACCCTGGACACCGACACGTCGGGCCAGATGTTTGTCGATCGACTCACCGAAGCGGGCCATGGCCTTGCCGCACGGGTGTTGCTCAAGGACGACCTGTACAAGATTCGCGCCCAGGTGGCGACCTGGATTGCCGATGAGCAGGTGCAGGTGGTGTTGATCACCGGCGGTACCGGCTTCACCGGTCGCGACAGCACCCCGGAGGCGGTCGCTTGCCTGCTCGACAAGCAGGTCGAAGGTTTTGGCGAGCTGTTCCGCCATATCTCCGTTGCCGACATCGGCACTTCCACCGTGCAGTCCCGTGCCCTGGCCGGGCTGGCCAACGGCACGCTGGTCTGCTGCTTGCCAGGCTCAACCAATGCCGTGCGCACCGGTTGGGACGGAATCCTCGGTGAGCAGTTGGACGCCCGTCACCGCCCTTGCAACTTCGTCACCCACTTGAAGCAGGCCGAACCCTGCGCAACTCGTGGCTGAGGCGCCTGTGAACAGAGCCTTGATGCCGGTCGAAGAAGCCCTGGCGCAGTTGCTGGCCCTTGCTGAAACAGCGCCAATTGTCGAGGTCGAGCAGGTGGCGTTGGCGGATGCCGAAGGCCGGGTACTGGCCGAGGAGCTGGTCGCAGGACTGGACCTGCCGCCCTGGCCGAACAGCGCCATGGACGGTTATGCCCTGCGTCTTGCCGATTGGCAGGGCGAGCCGTTGCCGGTCAGCCAGCGAATTTTCGCCGGGCACGCCCCGCAGCCACTGGAGCCGGGTACCTGTGCGCGGATCTTCACGGGCGCGCCACTGCCGCCAGGCGCCGACTGCGTCGAGATGCAGGAAAACGCCGAGGTCCAGGCTGATCAACGGATCCGTTTCGCCGAGTCGCTACGCGTCGGCCAGAATATCCGCCCGCAAGGTCAGGAAGCTCGCAAGGGTGAGTCGGTTCTGGCTGCTGGCACGCGCCTGGGGCCAATCGAGTTGGGCCTGGCTGCGACGCTTGGTTTTGCCGAACTCACCGTGGTGCGCAGGGTCAAGGTCGCCGTGCTGTCCACGGGCGATGAGCTGGTCGAGCCGGGCTTGCCGCTGGGGGCGGGGCAGATCTACAACAGCAACCGGCGCTTGCTGGTCAGCTGGCTGCAGCGCCTGGGCTGCGAAGTGGTCGATGCCGGGATCCTTGCCGATGATATGCAGAAAACCCGCGATTGCCTGGCCGGTTTGCAGCATGTCGACCTGATCCTCTCGACCGGGGGCGTTTCGGTTGGCGAGGCTGATTACCTGGGGCTCGCGCTGCGCGAAGCCGGCGAGATTGCGCTGTGGAAACTGGCGATCAAGCCCGGCAAGCCCTTGACCTTTGGTCATTACAACGGTGTGCCGGTTATCGGCTTGCCGGGGAACCCGGCCTCGACGCTGGTGACCTTCGGGCTGCTGACTCGGCCGTATCTGCTGCGCCGTCAGGGGGTGGTCGATGTGACACCGCTGCAGTTTGCCGTGCCTGCAGGTTTCGACTGGCCAGTTGCCGGCAACCGCAGGGAGTACCTGCGAGCGCGGCTGGAGCAGGGCCAGGCGCTGATCTACAAGAACCAGAACTCGGGCGTACTGCGCAGCGCCGCATGGGCCGAGGGCTTGGTGGAGGTCCGTGAAGGCACTACACCGGCCAGGGGCGACACTGTGCAGTTCATTCCCTTAAGCGAGCTACTCGGCTGAGCGGCTGAGCAGGGCGTTGGTGTCCGGTTCCGCAAGTACGGGCGCGCGCTGGCCCAGGCGCGCATGTACGCTCTCGAGCTGGGCGGCTGCAATGCTCCAGTCATGGCGATCGTTGACGAACTGGCGCGCTGCCCCTGACAGCTGGCGCATGCGCCAGGGCTGGTTGAGCAACTGGGTGATCAGCAGGGCCAGTTGATCAGGGTCATCGCTGCCCAGGTAATGCTCGCCCAGCGTTACCTGCAATCCAGACACCCCCTTGAGCGTCGTGACGACGGGCAACCCTGCCGCCATGGCCTCCAGCACTTTGATTTTCGAGCCGCCGCCATAGCGCTGCGGGGCGAAGAAAATTGCCGAATGCCGCTGCAGTTCGCGCAGATCAGGCAGGTATCCCACCCATTCGATCCGCGGATCGTTCCAGCGAGACTTCCAGCTTTCTGGCAGGCCATACCCGACTACGGCCAGGCGCACTGCCGGATTGCTCTGCCAGACCTGCGGCAGAATGTCTTCGAGCGCCCACTCAACCGCTTCCAGGCTTGCGCCATGCTCGAAGTTGCCGACAAACAACAGCCGCTGGCTGTGCGGGCAGGGGTGAATGTCGCGAAAGTGCGCGCAGTCGACCCCGTTGATCACCAGCGATGCCGGGTTGCCGGTCAGCTGGCGGATGTGTTCGACATCGGTGGGGCTCACCGCGACCACTTCGTGGGCCTGGTTCAGCACGCGGCTTTCCCAGTGCCGATAGCGCCAGCGGTCGAAAGCATTGAAGGGGCGCAGCCACAGCGGCAGGCGGTCATGGCAGGCATCGCCGGCCGTCGATTCAATGGTGTGTTCGCTGAGCACGAAGGGCAGGCCGCGGGCCTGCAAGGCCCTTTCAAACGGCTGGAAGCTGTAACTGTGTTCGATCTGGATCACATCCCAGTGTTCGTCCAGCAGGTGCTCGAAGCAGTGGCGCAGGTGCGGTGCGAGGCCGTTGACGCTGGCACGCATGGGGTAGCCGACATACAGCGCCGCCAGGACATTCAGTGGGCTGTGCAAAGGTCGCCTGGGCAGTACGATCAGCCGTTCGAGCAGGGGCTCAAGCGCCTGGCGCGCGGCTTCGCTGGGAGGGATTTTCGATTGCACCAGCAAGGTGATCTGGTGACCGCGCTGCGCCAGGCTGCGCAGCAAATGATATTGCCGGGATTTACCGCCGCTGGTGGTCGGCCAGGGCAGGTAGGGCAGTGTCCAGAGTACGCGCATGACCCCTTCCTCTATTGCCGGGCCGGTGACGACATGCAGACAACAAGGACGCGCCCGGGATGTCAGCCGATGGCTGGCTCCCTGGCGCGTCCGTAGCTATCAGTAAAGCGCACGATGTCGTCCTCGCCCAGATATTCGCCACTGTGTACTTCGATCATGATCCGGTTGATCGCGTCGGTTTTTTAATGTGTCAAAAGTCAATAAAATGACGGAATTTTTCTCTGTATTAAGTATGGCCAATATTTTGTCGAATGTTGCGTCTAGATGACCATAGTTACAATGTGGCCGATGTAAAGGCCTGGGAATTTTTCGTTACATGGCCAGCCGGATGTGCAGCATTAGCCGATGCCTCGTTGTCGACATACGCTTGAGGCTTCTTAAAACGTGTGGGGGAAGACGATGGCGCAGCGCAAGGCTTTGATGATCCTGCATGGCAAGCAGGCCATGAACGAACAGGTACGCGCGGCCGTTGTCGCCCAGCGTGAACGTGGCTGGCAGCTGGATGTGCGAGTGACGTGGGAGGGGGGCGATGCCGCTCGTCTGGTCGAAGAGGCCTTGGCCGGCGGGTATGGCCACCTGGTGGCGGGCGGGGGGGATGGCACCCTGCGTGATGTCGCCGAAGCCATGGCCCGGGCCCGTACCCAGGCCAGTCTGGTGCTCTTGCCCCTGGGGACCGCCAATGACTTCGCCCGCGCCGCCGGCGTGCCACTTGAACCTGAGGAGGCGTTGGCATTGCTGGAGGTGCCCGCCACAGCCATCGACCTGGGGCAGGTCGGTGAGCAGGTGTTTCTCAACATGGCCACGGGCGGCTTTGGGAGTCAGGTCACGGCCAATACGTCTGAAGACCTGAAGAAGGTTTTGGGCGCCGCGGCCTATCTGTTCACCGGCTTGTCCCGTTTCAGCGAGCTCAGTGCGGCTTCGGTGGAATTGCACGGCCCGGATTTTCAATGGCGAGGTGACCTGCTGGCGCTAGGCATTGGCAACGGCCGGCAGGCAGGGGGTGGACACGTGCTGTGCCCCGAGGCGCAGGTGGATGATGGGCTGCTGGATATCAGCATTCTGCCGGCCCCGCAGGAAATGGTCAGTACCTTGCGCAACCTGCTCAGCGATGGCCTGGGCCTTGAAAACCTGTTTGTGCGGGCGCGCCTGCCCTGGGTCGAGATCAAGAGTTCGCAAGGCCTGGACATCAACCTGGACGGTGAGCCACTGCAGAGTGACAGCTTGCGTTTTGAGGTGTTGGCATCGGCGTTGCGGGTACACCTGCCGGCCGGGTCGCCGTTACTCAGTCGTCGAGGCTGATGATCTGTTCGCGTACGGCGAACAGGACCAGGCCTGCAACGTCGTAGATCTGCAGGCGTTTCATGATCTGTGAGCGGTGGGTCTCTACCGTCTTGATGCTCAACCCCAGCCCCTGGGCAATTTCGCGGGTGGACTTGCCGCGCACGATCAGGCGCAGGATTTCCAGCTGGCGTGCCGTCAAATTGTGGTTTTCGGAGGCGGGGGGCTTGCTGGTCTGGGCGCGCAGCAGGGCCTGGTTGATCACGGTATGCGCAATCGCCGGGCTCAGGTAGCGCTCGTTGCTGCGCAGCGCCGCCAGCGCCTGTTCCAGCTCGGTGGCCGTGGTGTCCTTGAGCAGATAGCCATGGGCGCCGCTTTCCAGGGCCTGCATGATCAGTTCGGGGTCGGTGTGCATCGACAGGATTAGCACCTTGCTACGACAGCCGCTGGCGCGCAGGCAACTGAGGGCTTGCAGGCCGCTGGTCGAGCGCATGGAGATGTCCAATAGCACGATATCCGGGTCCAGTTGCTCGACCAGCTCGATGACCTGGCTGCCATCGTCACCCTCGCCAACCACTGTATATCCGGGGATGTCCGACACCAGGGCGCGAACGCCGGCGCGAATCAGTGAGTGGTCGTCCACCAGCAGCAATTTACAGGTCATGGGGCGGTACTTGTCTTGGCGCGTTCGAGGGTGCGGGGTGGCCAGGGAAACAGCGCCTGGATCCGGGTGCCTTGGCCTGGCTGGCTGCAGACCGACAGTTTGCCACCGAGCAGGCTGGCTCGCTCGGCCATGCCGGCCATGCCGCGCTGCCCTTCGTCGGCGGGGTTGCTGGCGGGTGTAAACCCCTGGCCATCATCGTTGATCGTCAATGACAGGCCTTCGGGCAGGCGCTGGATACCTACCCGCAGATTACCGGCGCGTGCATGGCGCAGCATGTTGGTCACCGCTTCCTGGGTGATGCGAAAGGCTGCGATGGCCATATCCTCGGGAACGCCGCCCAGGCGCTGGCGGCACTCCAGGCTCCAATTGACGTTGGTATTCTCCAGGGTTCGCAGCAAGTGTGCGCGTAAACTGGCTTCCAGCCCCAGGCTGGCAAGTTGGCGAGGGTTGAGGATGGCCGAGACGTCGCGCACGTTGGCCAGGGTGTCATCCAGCGTGCTGAGCAGGGTGCTGCATTGCGCCTGCAGCTCGTCCGGCGCGCGCCGCTGCAGCCAACCGGCCTGGAGTTTGGCTGCAGTCAGCAACTGACCGATTTCATCGTGAAGTTCGCGGCTAAGGCGTTGGCGCTCGTTCTCCTGGACCTTGAGCAGGCGATCGGCAAGTTCGGCCGGACGCAGGGCAATCGTGCGGGCCCAGTGGCGCAGGTGGCAGCCAATGCTCAACATCGCGACCGTGTGCAGTGCCATCACGCCGGCAGTCATCGGTTGGCCGGCCAGGTACAGCACCAGGTTGGCGATGATCGAGGCCAGGCACAGAAGCGCGGTCGACCAGCGCAACAGGGCGGCCCCGGGACGCCAGTGCGTGAATGTCTTGAGGCTTGTGAGCATAGGAAATGAAGCCACTGAAATTTCGCTGTCGAAGTCTTGCAAGGGCCAAGCTAGAGGCGTTGCCGTATTGCCTTCAATAATAGTTGACGGTCGTTACCGGGCGCGTTGATGAATGCTTGTGGCAAGTGAAGTAATCGAAAAGAGCGTTCAGCCCAAGTGTAAAAGTCATTCGGCGGTGCGCATGGTAACACTTCATCTACAAATGGTCGCGGACTCCTGTAACTGTCTGAATCATCAGGTTTTACGGGCCGGTATGGGCGTTCCGGGACGCACAAGGGTCTAGCACTTTGCCATCAGCTAAAAGCGCTAGAAACTTTTACAAGATGAATTAAATCAGCAGTTTCGCCAGCGTGGAGAAGTGATCGGCGTGCAGTGAAAGTTCTACCTTAATATGCGGCGCACATAACGGTGAACTGCACGACGCAAATAGCGTACTAATGTCACTTAGTTGACCGTAGTTGAGCGCTCGATGGCCATTTTGGGCGCCTGGGCAGGGTGCTCGCAGGGGCTCATGTCCAGGGTGCAGGACGCGCAGGCTTGGGGTGGGTGCAGGGCGGTTGCCAGGTTGTCGAGCAGCACCACTTGCTCTTCGGTGTCCAGGTTCAGGCGCCCGGTACGCGGATCGACCAGCTCCAATTGCCAGGCCAGCAGCGTCAAACAGTCTTGAATCGCCGTGAGCGCACCTTCGGGCAGGTGTACCGGTGCCTGCGCAGACGCCAGCAACTGCTGCAGTTGTCTGCAGTAGCCGGCCACTTCCAGCAATTCCAGCCCTTGGGCACGGGCGACCAGGGTGGCGAGCGTGTCGTTCAGGCAGTGGCAGGCATCCGGATCGTTGTCGATCAGTTCCAGGTGCTGCAGGCATTCTTCGGCCTTGGTCAGCAGGACCTGGGCATCGACCAGGAAATCCTGCAGGGCGCTGCTGTTCAGTGAGTCGATAGTCATCATTTGCCTCCAGCACACAGGGCTGGAGCAAGGGTTGGCGACAATGCGGCGATCGCTGACAAAAGCCTGACTCCGTTCATGCAATGAGAATGGTGTCACATTAATGGCTAATGGAAAGCGCGAACATCAGGTCTCGCCCGATTGTCACTAGGGGTTTCCCTGATGGGGTGTTTTGAACGCGACCCTTTGGAGGCAATCGCGACAGGGTGGGAGTGAGCGCAGTAAAGCATGATGGTAAAATGACATCAATGCTCGACGACGCATTTTCTTCTGGGGTCAAGCTGCGTGCGATCTGGCCGATACAGGGCCATTGGATTCATTCTTTTTTTGAACACGCCTGGGGATTCTTCAATGGCTGGCATTCTCGACACCGTAGACCAAAGAACGCAGCTGGTAGGTGAGAACCGACTGGAAATCCTGATGTTTCGCCTGGCTGGCCGTCAGTTGTTCGCGATCAACGTGTTCAAGGTCCAGGAGGTGCTGCAGATGCCCAAGCTGACCTTGATGCCGCAACGGCACCCCTTCGTGTGCGGCGTGGTCAACCTGCGCGGGCAGACCTTGCCGGTGATCGATCTTTCGCAGGCCATCGGCATGCGTCCGATTGCTCCCGGTCCAGGCAGCACCATCATCGTCACCGAGTACAACCGCTCGGTGCAGGCGTTCCTGGTGGGTGGGGTGGACCGTATCGTCAACATGAACTGGGAGGCCATCATGCCGCCGCCTTCCAGTGCCGGTCGCCAGCATTACCTGACGGCAATCAGCAAGGTCGACGATCAGTTGGTAGAGATCATCGACGTCGAAAAAGTGCTGGCCGAAATCGTGCCATACAACGCCAGGGTCTCCCGTGAAAAACTCGAGGATCCGGTGATGGCCCGTGCCCGTGGCCGTGAGGTGCTGCTGGTGGATGATTCTTCCGTCGCCCTGGCCCAGTTGCGCGATACCTTGTCCCAGCTGGGTGTGAAGATGCACGTTGCCAGTGATGGTCTCAAGGCGCTGCGTCTGCTCAAGGGCTGGGCGGATGCCGGGGAGAATGTTTGCGAAAAGCTGCTGATGGTCTTCACCGATGCCGAGATGCCGGAAATGGACGGCTATCGCCTGACCACCGAGATTCGCAGCGACGCACGCCTGCGTTCGTTGTACGTGGTGCTGCACACGTCGCTGTCCGGCAGCTTCAACGAGTCGATGGTGAAAAAGGTCGGCTGTGACAACTTCCTCTCCAAGTTCCAGCCCGACAAGCTGGTCGATGTGGTGCGCCAGCGCCTGATGCTGGATGAAGTGACGGTCTGAGTCGGTATAAGCTAGGCCTCCGACCCTCAAGCAAGGCTGCTCGAAATGCGTCTGAGTGCTCTTTACCGCTACCCGCTCAAGTCCGCACGCGCCCAGGCGCTGCAATCGTCCCCGCTGGATCTGCTGGGATTGAGCGGGGACCGTCGCTGGATGCTGGTGGAACGCGATAACGGGCGCTTCCTGACCCAGCGTGCCTATCCACAGATGAGCCAGCTGTCGGCGACTTATGCCGCTGACGGCGGGCTGGTCCTGGACGCTCCAGGGCGCGAGTCGCTGCATGTGCCGGTCCCTGAGGGTGACAGCAACCTGCGTGGCGTCCTCATCTGGCGCGACACCTTGCGCGTGCCGGATGCCGGTGACGACGCGGCGCAGTGGCTCAGCGAATTCATTGGCAAGGATGTCCGCCTGGTCCATGTGCCTGAGCAGCGCACTCGCTACTTGCCTAATGGCTACGGCCTGAACAGTGATCGAGTGGCCTTTGCCGACGGTTTCCCCCTGTTGCTGATCGGCCAGGCGTCGCTCGATGACCTGGTGCAGCGTGTTGGTCGCCCGCTGGAGATGCTGCGTTTTCGTCCCAACCTGGTGGTGGAAGGGGCCGGCCCCTTTGCCGAAGACGGCTGGAAACGCATCCGCATCGGCGAGATGGAGTTTCGTGTGCTCAAGCCGTGCGAGCGCTGCATCCTGACCACCATTGACCCGCAGACCGGCGAGCGCAGTGCCGACCGCGAACCCCTGGCGACGCTCAAGACGTACCGGCAGAAGGAGGGGGATGTGCTGTTCGGGCAGAACCTGGTGGCTGATGGTAGTGGGGTGTTGGAGGTGGGAATGGCGGTGACGGTGCTGGAGTAGCGTGTAGCTGATGAAGCATCGCGGGGCTTGCCCCGCGATGCTTCATTCAATCACTGGTCGTCAAAGTACCGCTCGTGCCAGTCAACCAGTGGCTGCGGCGAGTTGAGTTTTTGCCCGTAGATCACCGAGTACGACAGCACGTTCTGCACGTATTGCCGGGTTTCATCGAACGGGATCGACTCGACCCACACATCGAAGCTCAGGTGGTCGGCGCCGCGTAGCCACTGCCGCACGCGTCCCGGACCGGCGTTGTAGGCCGCGGAAGCGAGCACTCGGTTACCGTTGAACTGACTGTGCACCTGGCTCAGGTAGGCCGCACCCAGCTGGATGTTCTTGTCCGGATTGAACACCTGTGCCGGTGAGGCCAGCGGGATGCTGAACTTGCGCGCGGTTTCTTTGGCGGTGGCCGGCATCAGCTGCATCAGGCCGCTGGCGCCGACGCTGGAGCGCGCATCTTCCATGAAGGCACTTTCCTGGCGGGTGATGGCGAACACCCAGCTCGAATGAAGGCCGCGCACCTTGGCTTCGCGGACCAGGGTGTCGCGATGGGCCATCGGGAAGCGGATATCCAGGTCATCCCAATACTGCGCCTGGCTGATGGTACGGATGGCCGGGAAGTACCAGCGCATATCGTAGGCAAGCTTGGCCTGGGCAACCATTTCGTCGCGGTTGAAGTGGCGGCTGACGTAGTACCACTCGCGACGCCCATCGACGATCTGGCCGCGGGCATGGAACTCCAGCGCGCGACGGATCCCGGGGGTGTTGCGCACTTTGTTCATCAGTGCCTGGCTCAGCACCAGTGGCTTGTTGTTCAGTTGATACGGGGTCTGCGCACGGTCGGCGGCGAGGAAGCCGTAGAAGTCACGCTCACGGGCCACCGTCTTGTACAGCATTGGAATCTGCGGGTTCTTCGGCTGGGCCAGCTCAAGGCTGCGGGCCTGCCAGTAGCGCCAGCGGTTGCTGCTGGCCAGGTCCTGGGGCAGGCGCTTGGTCAGCTCGTAGGCATCTTCCCAGCGGCCCAGGCGCAGCAGCAGACGCAGCCGCCATTCGGTGACAGTGTTGTCGCGCAGCTCAGGGTCGTAGCGGGTCATCAGGTCGAGGGCGCGCGGGTCATAGCGGCGAGCCAGGGTCAGGCCGATTTCCCGGGCGATCGCGACTTTTTCATCGCGGGAGAAATGCATGCGGTTGGCGTAGTCATCCAGCAGGCTCATGGCCCGCTCCGGGTCCTGACGCGCCAGACGCCGCAGGCCCAGGCTGACCACGTCGGACATCGCCTCGTTGACGGGAACGAAACGGCCGGGTTGGTTGAGCAGTTGCGGCTTTTGCGCCACGTCTACCAACAGGCGTCCCTGGGGGGCGAGGGTGGTGAGGTCTTTGGTCAGGGCAGTGGCCAAGGCATAGTTGCGCGCCTGGGCGGCCAGCTTGATACGGTCCCAGCGCTTCTGTTCGGTGAGCTGGCCTTCGGCGGCCCAGCGGTTGAACAGGGCGTCGCAGGCGGCCGGTTGCGACTTGCCCACCAGCCAGAGTTTCTCGGCGGTGGCGAAGCCTTCGGCGCGCTGGCCGTGGCTCAATTGGTATTGACCATTGAGGCAATCGAGTTCGGTGAAATTCAGCTTGGGATCGTAGTAGCGGTTGAAGGTCGCCCAGTCGCCACGTTCGGCCAGCCAGCGCAACCAGCGCAATTTCATCCAGTTGGACTGGGGCAGGTCGCCGTGGGCGGCGAGGAATTTCTCGATTTCTTCGTTGCTGGCGCTTTTGAGCCGTGCGGTCAGCTCGTCGTAGGCGAGGTAGGGCGTCAGCGGGTAGTCGCGCAGCGCCTGGGCGTAGCGCAGGTACGGGCCCTTGTCGCCCTTGGCCAGGGCGCGCTTGGCCTCGTCGTAGTATTGGCGTTGTACGGTGATATCGGTGGCCTGGGCGACGCTGGCCACGGAGGCCGAGAGAAGCAGGCAGGAAACTAGGCTGAACAGGCGGCTGCGCATGAGACTTCCGGGCAGTTTGACCATGAAAAGTGACGGCGGAGCCAGCACTGTTGGGGTGACATTGCTTAAGCTTAGCCGTTTGCCGACGGCGGATGAAAGCATTGTGCTTGTATCGAGTTGTAATCGGGCAGTCTGTCGTCGGAATAGTCTGTAGGAGCGCCTGCTTAATGTGAAGCCGGCCCAAGTCGGGTAGAATGCGCGCCCGGTTTTTGGAGAAGATCATGACCCTGCTCAAATTAAGCGATGTGTCCCTTGCGTTCGGCGCCATGCCGTTGTTGGACAAGGTGTCCTGGCAGATCGCCCGTGGTGAGCGGGTGTGCATCATCGGCCGTAACGGTACTGGCAAGTCGAGCATGCTGCGCCTGGTCAAGGGTGACCAGAAGCCTGATGACGGCGATGTCTGGCGTGCCCCAGGGCTCAAGATCGGCGAGCTGCCGCAGGAATTGCCGGTGGCCGATGGTCGTACGGTGTTCGATGTGGTTGCCGAAGGCCTCGACGGCGTCGGCGCCTTGCTGGCCGAGTACCACCACCTGAGTCAGAACATCCATAGCGATGCCGACCTGGAAAAGCTCATGCACGTCCAGCACGACCTGGAAGCGCGTGATGGCTGGCGCCTGCAGCAACTGGTCGACAGCACCCTGAGCCGCTTGCAGTTGCCGGCCGACAAAACCCTGGCCGAGCTGTCCGGCGGCTGGCGTCGCCGTGTGCTGCTGGCCCAGGCGTTGGTGTCCGAGCCTGACCTGCTGCTGCTTGACGAACCGACCAACCACCTGGACATCGGCGCCATCGCCTGGCTCGAAGAAGCCCTCAGCGGTTTTGGCGGCGCTGTGCTGTTTATTACCCACGACCGTTCCTTCCTGCAGAACCTGGCCACGCGCATCCTTGAACTGGACCGTGGTGGCCTGATCGACTGGAACGGCGACTACGCCAGCTTCCTGGTCCACAAGGAAGCCATGCTGGCGGCTGAAGAAACCGCCAACGCCCTGTTCGACAAAAAGCTGGCCCAGGAAGAAGTGTGGATCCGCCAGGGCATCAAGGCCCGGCGTACCCGTAACGAAGGCCGGGTACGCGCACTCAAGGCCTTGCGGGTCGAGCGCAGCGAACGCCGCGAGCGTACCGGCAAGGCCAACATCCAGCTGGATGTTGCGGAAAAGTCCGGCAAGCAGGTAATGGTGCTGGAAAACGTCAGTTTCAGTCACCCGGGCGGCCCGCAGCTGGTCAAGGATTTCTCCATGGTCCTGCAGCGTGAGGACCGTATCGGCCTGCTCGGCGCCAACGGTACCGGCAAGACCACCTTGCTCAAGCTGATGCTCGGTGATCTTGAGCCCACTGGCGGCAAGGTCGAGTCCGGCACCCGTTTGGAAGTCGCCTATTTCGACCAGCTGCGCCATCAGCTGGACCTGGAAAAGACCGTGATCGACAACTTGTCCGAAGGTCGCGATTTCATCGAGATCGACGGGCAGAACCGTCACGTATTGAGCTACCTGGGCGACTTCCTGTTCAGCCCGCAGCGTGCGCGTACACCGGTCAAGGCATTGTCTGGCGGTGAGCGTGCGCGTTTGTTGCTGGCCAAGCTGTTCAGCAAGCCTGCCAACCTGCTGGTGCTGGACGAACCAACCAACGACCTGGACGTGGAAACCCTCGAGTTGCTCGAAGAGGTGCTCTCGGCGTTCAAGGGCACGGTACTGATGGTCAGCCACGACCGGGCATTCCTCGATAACGTGGTAACCAGCACCCTGGTCTTTGAAGGCGAAGGCAAGGTGCGTGAGTACGTCGGTGGGTACCAGGACTGGATTCGTCAGGGTGGCTCGCCGAAGTTGCTCGGTGTTTCCGAGAGCAAGTCGGGCAAGTCGGAACTGAACACTGCCGTCGTCGAAGCCGTTGCACCGGCTCCGGCGGCTGCGCCGGCGGTCGAGGCGCCAAAGAAAAAGCTCAGCTACAAACTGCAGCGTGAGCTGGAAGCCTTGCCGGGCCAGATTGACGAGCTGGAGCAGAAGATGGCAGCGGTGCAGGAAGAGATTTCCGATCCGGCTTTCTACCAGCGCCCAATCGACCAGACCAGCGCCGTACTGGCACGTCTGGAGCAGATGCAGGCAGAACTGGATGTTCTGGTGGAGCGCTGGGCCGAACTGGACAGCTGATGAGAGGGGCCCGACGCATGAGGGTGCGTCGGGCCTTTTGCATTACTCGACTTTTTTCTGCAGGCGTACGGCAAGCACATCGCACGGTGCGCCGTGCAGGACGTCGTTGGCCGTGGAGCCCAGCAACAGGGCCAGGCCGTGACGGCCGTGGCTGCCCACCACGATCAAATCGCAGTTCTGGTCCTTGGCCAGTTGATGGATTTCCTGGCGAGGCTGGCCGTAGGTCAGGTGCGAGTCGCCGCGATTGATTTCAGGGTACTTGTTGAACAGGCGCTCCATGCGCTCCTTGGCCTGGTCGAACTGTTGCTGTTGCAGTTGCGAGAGGTCCATCGGTACATCGCCACCAAAGGCCATGGCCATGGGCTCGACAATGTGTACCAGAGAGACCTTGGTGCCCGCGGGTGTCGCCAGTTCACGGGCGCGCTTGATGACCGGGTCGCATTCTTCGGTCAGGTCGACGGCAACCAGAATATGTTCGTAGGGCATGAGTAGCTCTCCTGACAGTTGCATTAGATGAAGTATGGTCGGTTTCAGGCTGATCGCTTCAAACCCCGGCTAACCAGCTCATTTGCAAAGCTTTATGGGAACAACAGATATGACGGTCTGGCTAGTGGTGTCAATCCTTGCGCTGATTTTGAGCCCTTTGGCCTGGTTGCGTCCTTCGCGTAACCAGAGTGGTCGAATGGCCCTGCGCATGGAAGCCCGGCGTATGGGGCTGAACATGCAACTGGCGCCTCAGGAGTGGCCGCACTGGCTGCCCAAGGAGCCGCCAAGCCCTTGCGCGCAATACGTGCGGCCGCGGCGCCAGGGCAGGGCAGACAGCTGGAGCTACTGGCAGACCACGCCCGGTACCTGGCTCAACCAATGGCGCGAACCCTGTGCCGATCCGGTCTTGATGGAGCAGTTCGCGCGATTGCCCGAAAGCGTCTACAAGGTCGAAGCCGGCAAACAAATGGTTGCTCTGTATTGGGGCGAACGCGGCGAATCGGCTGTGTTGCAGGATATTGCCGGCGTGTTGAAAGCCCTGGCCTGATTCGCCCACTCGAAAACCGTCCAATAAAAAGCCCGATTCACGCATCGGGCAGACGGGCCAGGCAGGCCGGAGTAGTGTTGATTTCCTCCCAGTGTAGCGGGCTCCCCGCTACCTGCCGCTTTTTAGAATTCCTCCTTTGTGCGCGTTGGCGCATGTCCATCCTGCGCACGCCGGTGTAAGCCTTTGACCATTATCGTCGTGATGAATACGGGCTGATCACCGAGGCGGGTGTTTGCCTGCAAACAGCAAATAATGACCGTAAAGTCGCGTTTTCAAGCTGCTTTTGGGTATTTGACAACAGCGATTTTTTCGTTGAATGTGTGCGTACCCAAATCAAACGGGCGTATGAATTGAGCGTTTGTATTGTCAGAAGGCTCTTACAGAATCCCGACTATCGCGCTGACGGGTGTGCCTGGCGCAAGGATTCGGCAAACAACGGCCTCTGGCCGGCCGAGTCTTTCACCAGCGTTCGGCGTGTACAGTTCAGCTTCCATATCGTGGAGATCAGTTGATGATTTACGAAGGTAAAGCCATCACGGTTAAGGCTCTTGAAAGCGGCATCGTCGAACTGAAGTTCGACCTCAAGGGTGAGTCCGTCAACAAGTTCAACCGTCTTACCCTGAGCGAATTGCGTCAGGCCGTAGACACCATCAAAGCCGACGCCTCTATCAAGGGCGTGATTGTCAGCAGTGGCAAAGACGTGTTCATCGTCGGCGCGGACATCACCGAGTTTGTCGATAACTTCAAGCTGCCCGAGGCCGAACTGGTCGCCGGCAACCTGGAAGCCAACCGGATTTTCAGCGACTTTGAAGACCTGGCCGTGCCTACCGTTGCCGCGATCAATGGCATTGCCCTGGGCGGCGGTCTGGAAATGTGCCTGGCGGCCGACTATCGCGTGATGTCCACCGGCGCCAAGATCGGCCTGCCGGAAGTCAAGTTGGGCATCTACCCAGGCTTCGGCGGTACCGTGCGCCTGCCGCGCATCATCGGTGCCGACAACGCCATCGAGTGGATTGCCGCTGGCAAGGAAAACCGTGCTGAAGACGCGCTGAAAGTCGGTGCCGTCGATGCCGTGGTTGCCCCTGAGCTGTTGCAGGCTGCGGCCCTGGACCTGGTCAAACGCGCCATCAGCGGCGAGTTCGACTACAAGGCCAAGCGCCAGCCCAAGCTGGAAAAACTCAAGCTCAACGCCATCGAACAGATGATGTCGTTTGAAACCGCCAAAGGTTTCGTGGCAGGCCAGGCCGGCCCTAACTACCCGGCACCGGTCGAAGCGATCAAGAGCATCCAGAAAGCGGCCAACTTCGGTCGTGACAAGGCGCTGGAAGTCGAGGCCGCAGGCTTCGTCAAGCTGGCCAAGACTTCGGTCGCCGAGAGTCTGATCGGTCTGTTCCTGAACGACCAGGAACTCAAGCGCAAAGCCAAGGCCCACGACGAAATCGCTCGTGACGTGAAGCAGGCTGCCGTACTCGGCGCCGGCATCATGGGTGGCGGCATTGCCTATCAGTCGGCGGTCAAAGGCACCCCGATCCTGATGAAGGACATCCGTGAAGACGCCATCCAGCTGGGTCTGAACGAAGCCTCCAAACTGCTCGGCAGCCGTGTTGAAAAAGGCCGCCTGACCCCGGCCAAGATGGCTGATGCGCTGAACGCGATTCGCCCGACCCTGTCCTATGGCGACTTTGCCAATGTCGACATCGTGGTCGAAGCCGTGGTCGAGAATCCAAAGGTCAAGCAAGCTGTGCTGGCTGAAGTGGAAGGTCAGGTGAAGGAAGACGCCATCCTGGCTTCCAACACCTCGACCATCTCTATCAACCTGCTGGCCAAGGCCCTCAAGCGTCCGGAAAACTTCGTCGGCATGCACTTCTTCAACCCGGTGCACATGATGCCACTGGTGGAAGTCATCCGTGGCGAGAAGTCCAGCGAAGTGGCCGTTGCCACCACCGTTGCCTACGCCAAGAAAATGGGCAAGAACCCGATCGTGGTCAACGACTGCCCGGGCTTCCTGGTCAACCGTGTGCTGTTCCCGTACTTCGGCGGTTTCGCCAAGCTGGTCAGCGCTGGCGTCGACTTCGTGCGTATCGACAAGGTCATGGAAAAGTTCGGCTGGCCGATGGGCCCGGCCTACCTGATGGACGTTGTTGGCATCGACACCGGCCACCACGGCCGCGACGTGATGGCCGAAGGTTTCCCGGATCGCATGAAAGACGACCGTCGTTCGGCCGTCGATGCGCTCTACGAAGCCAACCGCCTGGGCCAGAAGAACGGCAAGGGCTTCTATGCCTACGAAACCGACAAGCGCGGCAAGCCGAAGAAGGTCGCCGATGCTTCGGTACTCGAAGTGCTCAAGCCGGTCGTCTTCGAGCAGCGTGAAGTCAGTGACGAAGACATCATCAACTGGATGATGGTGCCGCTGTGCCTTGAAACCGTTCGTTGCCTGGAAGACGGGATCGTCGAAACCGCCGCCGAAGCCGACATGGGTCTGGTCTACGGCATCGGTTTCCCTCCCTTCCGTGGCGGCGCGCTGCGCTACATCGACTCGATCGGTGTGGCTGAATTCGTTGCCCTGGCAGACAAGTACGCCGATCTGGGTCCGCTGTACCACCCCACCGCGAAGCTGCGTGAAATGGCCAAGAACGGCCAGAGCTTCTTCGGTTAAGCGCCCAACGATAGAGAGCGAGAGAATATATGAGCCTGAATCCAAGAGACGTGGTGATTGTCGACTTCGGTCGCACGCCCATGGGCCGCTCCAAGGGTGGCATGCACCGCAACACCCGCGCCGAAGACATGTCTGCGCACCTGATCAGCAAAGTGCTGGAGCGCAACACCAAGGTCGACCCTAACGAGGTCGAGGACGTGATCTGGGGCTGCGTCAACCAGACCCTGGAGCAGGGCTGGAACATCGCCCGCATGGCGTCGTTGATGACCCAGATCCCTCACACCGCGGCCGGCCAGACTGTCAGCCGCCTGTGCGGCTCGTCCATGAGCGCCCTGCACACCGCAGCCCAGGCGATCATGACCGGTAACGGCGATGTGTTCGTCGTCGGCGGCGTCGAGCACATGGGCCACGTCAGCATGATGCACGGTGTCGATCCGAACCCGCACATGTCGCTGTACGCCGCCAAGGCGTCGGGCATGATGGGCCTGACCGCCGAGATGCTGGGCAAGATGCACGGCATCAGCCGTGAGCAGCAGGACCTGTTCGGCCTGCGTTCGCACCAGCTCGCCCACAAGGCGACGGTCGAAGGCAAGTTCAAGGATGAGATCATCCCGATGCAGGGTTACGACGAAAACGGTTTCCTCAAGACGTTCGACTACGACGAAACCATTCGCCCGGACACCACCCTGGAAAGCCTCGCGGCGTTGAAGCCTGCCTTCAACCCTAAAGGCGGTACCGTGACTGCCGGTACGTCTTCTCAGATCACCGACGGCGCTTCGTGCATGATCGTGATGTCGGCCCAGCGTGCCCAGGACCTGGGTATCCAGCCGCTGGCCGTGATCCGCTCCATGGCGGTGGCCGGTGTCGACCCGGCAATCATGGGCTACGGCCCGGTGCCGGCGACCCAGAAAGCGCTCAAGCGCGCTGGCCTGACCATCGCCGACATCGACTTCTTCGAGCTCAACGAAGCTTTCGCCGCACAGGCCCTGCCAGTGCTGAAAGATCTGAAAGTGCTCGACAAGATGGATGAGAAGGTTAACCTGCACGGCGGCGCTATCGCCCTGGGTCATCCTTTCGGTTGCTCTGGTGCGCGGATTTCCGGCACTCTGCTCAACGTCATGAAGCAGAATGGCGGGACCTTCGGTGTCTCGACCATGTGCGTCGGCCTGGGTCAGGGCATTACCACCGTCTTCGAACGCGTCTAAGCGTTTCGGGGAAGGAAGCCGGGGCCTTGTGCCCCGGTTTTTGTTTTTGCGGATTTTTTTTCAAGAGGGCAAGCAACATGCAGATACAACCAGGCGTTTACCGGCATTACAAAGGGCCTGAGTATCGTGTGTTCGGCACCGCGCGCCATTCCGAAACCGAAGAGTGGGTAGTGTTCTACCAGGCCTTGTATGGCGAGTTCGGGCTTTGGGTTCGACCACTTTCGATGTTTCTGGAGTCGGTCGAGGTTGACGGCGAGCAAGTGCCGCGCTTTGCTTTGGTCAAGGCTGAACCCGAGCTGTTTTCGCGGCCCGATGCCGAGGGCGGATAAAGCCCCGCGCTTGACCTCACTGTATTGCCACTATATATAGCGGTGCCGCGTCAGGTACCTGCCGTGTTTTTATTTTCAGTATTCAGGAATTTTCCGATCCATGGGCAAATCGCTGGTCATTGTGGAATCCCCGGCTAAGGCCAAGACCATCAACAAGTACCTGGGCAGCCAGTACGTGGTGAAGTCGAGTATCGGCCATATCCGAGACCTGCCCACCAGCGGTTCGGCAAGCGCCAGCAAGGAGCCTGCTGCCAAGCGCGGCAAGGCCGCCGCAGGCGAGGCACCGGCCCTGTCGCCGAAAGAGAAGGCGCGCAAGCAGCTGGTTGCACGCATGGGGGTTGATCCGGATCACGGCTGGAAGGCCAAGTACGAGATCCTCCCGGGCAAGGAAAAGGTCATCGAAGAACTGCGTCGCCTGGCCAAGGATGCCGACACCATCTATCTCGCAACCGACTTGGATCGTGAGGGGGAAGCCATTGCCTGGCACCTGCGCGAAGCCATCGGGGGTGATGACAGCCGTTACAAGCGCGTGGTGTTCAACGAAATCACCAAGAAGGCCATCCAGGAGGCGTTCTCGCAGCCGGGCGAGCTGGATATTGATCGGGTCAACGCCCAGCAGGCGCGTCGCTTCCTCGATCGCGTGGTTGGTTACATGGTCTCGCCGCTGCTGTGGCAGAAAATTGCCCGTGGCCTGTCTGCCGGCCGCGTACAGTCGGTGGCGGTGAAGCTGGTGGTGGAGCGTGAGCGTGAGATTCGCGCCTTCATCCCGGAAGAGTACTGGGAAGTGCATGCTGACCTCGGTACCGCCAAGGATGCCAAGGTGCGTTTTGAAGTGGCTCGAGAGAAGGGTGAAGCCTTCAAGCCGCTGAACGAAGCGCAAGCCATGGCGGCCCTGGAGAAGCTCAAGTCTTCCAGCTACACCGTTGCCAAGCGTGAAGACCGTCCGACCAGCAGCAAGCCATCGGCCCCGTTCATTACTTCCACCCTGCAGCAGGCGGCGAGCAATCGCCTGGGCTTCGGGGTGAAGAAAACCATGATGATGGCCCAGCGTCTGTACGAAGCCGGCTACATCACCTATATGCGCACCGACTCGACCAACCTGTCGGTCGATGCGGTCGAAATGGCCCGCAGCTACATCGAAAGCGAATTCGGCAAGAAGTACCTGCCGGAAGCGCCGATCGTCTACGGCAGCAAAGAAGGTGCCCAGGAAGCGCACGAAGCGATCCGCCCTTCGGACGTGAACACCCATCCGACCAAGCTCAGCGGTATGGAGCGTGATGCCGAGCGTCTGTACGAGCTGATCTGGCGCCAGTTCCTGGCCTGCCAGATGCCACCGGCCCAATACCTGTCGACTACCGTCAGCGTCACTGCTGGCGACTTCGAGCTGCGCGCCAAGGGCCGTATCCTCAAGTTCGACGGTTATACCCGCGTACTGCCGCAACAGAGCAAGCCGGGCGATGACGATGTGTTGCCCGAGATGAATCAGGGCGAAGTGCTCAAGCTGATCCAGATCGATCCGAGCCAGCATTTCACCAAGCCGCCTGCGCGTTACTCCGAGGCGAGCCTGGTCAAGGAAATGGAAAAGCGCGGTATTGGCCGTCCTTCCACCTACGCGGCCATCATCTCGACCATTCAGGACCGCGGCTATGTGACCCTGCACAACCGTCGTTTCTATTCCGAGAAGATGGGCGACATCGTCACCGAGCGCCTGTCGGAAAGCTTCTCCAACCTCATGGACTACGGCTTCACCGCCGGCATGGAAGAGAACCTTGACGATGTTGCCCAGGGCGAGCGTGACTGGAAGAACGTGCTGGACGAGTTCTACGGCGATTTCAGCAACAAGCTGAAACTGGCCGAAGATGCCGAGAAGGGCATGCGTGCCAACCAGCCGACCCTGACCAATATTCCGTGCAAGGATTGTGGTCGGCCGATGATGATCCGAACCGCGTCCACCGGCGTGTTCCTCGGTTGCTCGGGCTACAGCCTGCCGCCCAAAGAGCGTTGCAAAGCCACGGTCAACCTGGTTCCGGGTGACGAGATTGCAGCGGATGACGAGGGTGAGTCGGAATCGCGCGTGTTGCTCAACAAGCACCGTTGCCCGATCTGCTCGACGGCCATGGATGCCTACCTGCTCGACGAAAAGCGCAAGCTGCATATCTGCGGTAACAACCCTGATTGCACCGGCTATGAGATCGAAGAGGGGAACTACCGCATCAAGGGTTACGAAGGGCCGAGCCTTGAGTGCGACAAGTGCGGTAGCGAGATGCAGCTCAAGACAGGTCGCTTCGGCAAGTTCTTCGGCTGCACCAACGCAGAGTGCAAGAACACCCGCAAGCTGCTCAAGAGCGGCGAGGCGGCACCGCCCAAGATGGATGCGGTGAAGATGCCAGAGCTCAAGTGCGAGAAGGTCAACGATACCTACGTGCTGCGCGATGGTGCTTCGGGCCTGTTCCTGGCAGCCAGCCAGTTCCCGAAAAACCGCGAGACCCGTGCGCCACTGGTAATCGAGATCATTCCACACAAGGATGAAATCGATCCGAAGTACCACTTCCTCTGCGAAGCACCGAAGAAAGACCCCGATGGTCGTCCGGCAGTGATCCGCTATAGCCGCAAGACCAAGGAGCAGTACGTGCAGACCGAAGTCGAGGGCAAGCCGACTGGCTGGCGCGCCTTCTACGACGGTAATGCCTGGAAGGTCGAAGACAAGCGCTGATCACGCTGTATTGATCTAATCGCGGGGCAAGCCCGCTCCTACGGTAGGAGCGGGCTTGCCCCGCGATGCTTTTCAGGCCAGCAGTAGTGTAAATTGACAGATCGCCTTGCAGCCTATCGGAGGGCACCCAGATGGCCCAGGAACTCTATACCCGTACCAACCAGAAGATCTATTTTGCGGGCCTTGCGCTTGAGGCTTTGGGCAAGGCGCAGGAAAGCCGGGCCATGAACGCCCAGGCGTTGATTCAGGCAGAGCGCGAATCAGCGCTGTTCCATCTGTATGGCGCACTGCTGGGTCTGTGCCATGAGATTGCCGGGTTCTATCGTTTGCCCCAGGCAGGTGCGCCACGCGCCGAACTGCTGTTAACGCGTGAAGTATTGGAAGCAGTGGCGATTCCGGAGATGGCCGAACTGGTCGAGCTGGCAGAGCAGCGGGAAACCTGGCTGGCGCAACTGCTAGCAGCTTATGCCGATTTGTTCCGACCGCCGGTCGCGAAAAAAGCGCCAAAAAGCGACGTGACCCAACCCCTGATTCAGGCTGTGAGCCTGGACGAGCCCGAGGTAGCGCCGCTGTCGCGAGAAGAACTGGAAGGCTGGAGGCAGAATCTCAAAGGCCTCACCGTTCGTTTTCGCGAGGGCTTGAGTGAGTGCTGATTGGGGCGGTCGCTGATACAATAGCGGCCTTTCGTGGAGAACTGCCCTTTATGCCAACGTCCTTTCTAGAAATTGTCGAGTTGCCTGATGGCCGGATCGAGTTGCGCCGTGCCGAGGACGAAGGCTCCCTGGTAACCCTGGATTTCTCCGAGGACGCCAAGGCTTTCCTGCAAGGTCAACATGTTGAAGTGGCCAAGGCCATGCTCAGCGTAGGCGTGCAGATGGCTGGCAAGTTGGTAGAAGGCGAAATCGAGCGAGACGAAGGGCCGCGCGTCCTGCATTGATCGTCCTGCCGGCTTCCTCGTCCTGAGGAAGCCTGACGAACCCCATATGAATCAAGCCTGAATATCAGCCGAGGCGGATGTTCAGGCTTTGTGCGTCTCCGGTGCGGGCAGCGTTGCTCAGTTGTTGGCGAGCGCTGCTGCTGACGGTACTCAGCCAGCTGACCACGGTATGGCTGCGGCCCAGTCGCAGGGCATCGCAGGCCAGTTGCAGGGCGCTCTGGTTGCCGCGTGGTTGCAACAGCAGGATGCGCTCGCGATTGAGGCCGGCGTCGCGGAGCCAGGCATGGGTAAGAATGGCGGGAGGGGCAATCAGGGTCAGCCAGCGGGCATCCTGCTCCTCGCTCATCTCGCTCAGTTCACGCAACATGGGGGCCAGGAGGTTCTGGCAGCTACCCAATGCGCCACGAAAGGACAGTTCGCTGAAAACCTGCGCCGTGCCTGCATGGGGTGCTGGCTTGGTGGCTTTCAGTCCGGGCAGAACCGGCTGGGCCAGGAACGCTTCGAACAGGGGCAATTGTGCTTGCTGTGGTGCATGGGGGAACTGCATGACGCCTCCTTTTACCGGCGAATGACGCCGACACTCAAGCCCTCGATCACCAGCTCCTGATCTTTCAGGTTGACTTCGATGGGGGCGAATTCAGGGTTTTCGGCAATCAGCCAGACTCTGTTGCCTTCGCGCTTGAAGCGCTTGACCGTGACTTCGTCACCCAGACGGGCGACCACGATCTGGCCATTGCGGGCTTCGCGGCAGGTGTGCACGGCGAGCAGGTCGCCATCGACGATGCCGACGTCCTTCATGCTCATGCCGTGAACGCGCAGCAGGTAGTCGGCCCGGGGATGGAAGAAGGCCGGGTTGATGTTGCAGGACTCTTCGATGTGTTGCTGGGCGAGAATCGGGGCACCGGCAGCGACGCGACCAATGATTGGCAGGCCGCTGTCTTCGGCCTTGGACTCAAGACCGGGAATGCGGATGCCGCGGGAAGCGCCCGGGGTCATTTCGATCGCGCCCTTGCGGGCCAGTGCCTTGAGGTGTTCCTCGGCGGCATTGGGCGATTTGAAGCCCAGTTCCTGGGCGATTTCGGCGCGGGTTGGCGGGAAGCCGTTGTCTTCCAGGCAGCGCTTGATAAAAGCCAGAATCTCAGCTTGGCGTGGCGTCAGTTTTAGCATGTTGATCGCTCTGTCTTTTTATACAGTGACTGGGATTATATACAGTAGATGGCAAGCTGCAAGCGCCAAGCTGCAAGAAAGGGCGGGGTGGCCGCGCCAGCAGTGGAGAGCGTGTCGGTTGAGGGTGTGGTTAAATACGTGACCGTGTAGCCGCAAAACGGCTGCGCAGGCTTGACAAATCACCGCTTTGAAACGTATGTTTCAAACAAGTGTTTGTCAGGCGGAGTAGTCATGGCCCAGTCGGAAACCGTTGAACGCATTCTCGATGCTGCCGAGCAGTTGTTCGCGGAAAAAGGTTTTGCCGAAACCTCATTACGGCTGATCACCAGCAAGGCCGGCGTCAACCTGGCGGCGGTGAACTACCATTTCGGCTCGAAGAAGGCCCTGATCCAGGCGGTTTTCTCGCGTTTCCTTGGCCCGTTCTGCACCAGTCTCGAACGCGAGCTGGAGCGTCGCCAGGCCCGGCCGGAGCACAAGCCAAGCCTTGAAGAGTTGCTGGAGATGCTGGTCGAGCAGGCGCTGGTGGTTCAGCCTCGCAGTGGCAACGACCTGTCCATTTTCATGCGTCTGCTGGGGCTGGCCTTCAGCCAGAGCCAGGGGCACCTACGCCGCTACCTGGAAGACATGTACGGCAAGGTGTTCCGCCGCTACATGCTGCTGGTCAACGAGGCGGCACCGCGCATCCCTCCCATCGAACTGTTCTGGCGCGTGCACTTCATGCTCGGTGCTGCGGCATTCAGCATGTCGGGGATCAAGGCACTGCGTGCGATTGCCGAAACCGACTTCGGCATCAATACCTCGATTGAACAAGTCATGCGCCTGATGGTGCCGTTCCTGGCGGCCGGCATGCGTGCCGATACGGGCGTCACGGATGAGGCGATGGCCGCCGCGCAGTTGCGTCCACGCAGCAAGTCATCCAGTGCGCAGGTCGCCGCCAAGGCCTGATTCAACGGCTGGGCGCCGCGGGCCGCATCGGCTAAGCTAGCGCCCTATGCCGAGTCTCGATTTACTGCACATCTCCCTCGCCGATCAGTGCCTCTACGGGTTTTCCCGGGGGCAGCTGCGCCTGCGCCTGCCGGTATCCACGGCGTTGAACGGTGCCGGTGAGCGTAACGGCTCAGGCTGTACGCCACGCGGCCTGCATCAGGTGCGGGCGAAAATCGGTGCAGGGTTGCCCCAGGGCGCGGTGTTGCGCGGGCGGCGCTGGACCGGCGAGACCTGGACCCCGGCCCTGCATGCGCTACACCCCAGGCGCGACTGGATCCTCTCGCGGATCCTCTGGCTCAGCGGTTGCGAGCCAGGGCTGAATCGCCTGGGGCCGGTCGACACGTTCCGTCGTTATATTTACCTGCATGGCACGCCCGACAGCGAACCAATGGGCGTGCCGTTGTCCCATGGCTGTGTGCGCTTGCGCAATGCCGACCTTTTGTACCTGTTCGATCACGTGCCGCTGCATTGCCCGGTGCGGATCGAAGAAGCCGCATGCCCCCAATGGGCCGATGCGCCCCTGAATTGAAGGATCATTTATGAGTGCCAGCCTGCAAGGCTCCTTGATGGTGGACATCGCCGGTACCTGGCTGACCGCCGAAGATCGCCAGCTTCTGCGCCAGCCTGAAGTGGCCGGCCTGATCATCTTTGCCCGCAATATCGAATGCCCCCGCCAGGTGCGTGAGCTGACTGCCTCGATCCGTGCCATTCGACCTGACCTGATCCTGGCGGTGGACCAGGAGGGCGGTCGCGTCCAGCGCCTGCGCCAAGGTTTCGTGCGCCTGCCAGCGATGCGTGCGATCGCCGATAACGACAACGCCGAGTACCTGGCCGAGCAGTGTGGCTGGTTGATGGCAACCGAGGTGTTGGCGGTAGGCCTGGACCTGAGCTTTGCCCCCGTGCTGGACCTGGACCACCAGCGTAGCGCGGTGGTCGGCAGCCGGGCCTTCGAGGGCGATCCGCAGCGCGCGACCGTCCTGGCCGGTGCCTTCATCCGCGGCATGAATGCAGCGGGCATGGCGGCCTGTGGCAAGCATTTCCCGGGGCACGGCTGGGCTGAGGCTGACTCTCATGTGGCCATTCCGACCGATGAGCGCAGCCTGGAACAGATTCGCGCGGCCGACCTGGTGCCGTTCGCCCGCTTGGGTGGGCAACTGGCTGCGGTCATGCCGGCCCATGTGATCTACCCGCAGGTCGACAACCAGCCGGCCGGCTTCTCGCGCCGTTGGTTGCAGGACATCCTGCGCGGTGAGTTGGGCTTTGACGGGGTCATTTTCAGTGACGATCTGTCGATGGCCGGGGCTCATGTGGTGGGCGACGCGGCCAGTCGCATCGAGGCGGCGCTGAGTGCGGGGTGTGACATGGGGCTGGTGTGCAACGACCGTGCAGCGGCTGAACTGGCGCTGAGCGCTGCCCAGCGCCTGAAGGTCAAGCCTTCGCCACGCATCGCGCAAATGCGCGGGCAGGGTTTCGCGCGTACTGACTATCGCCAGCAGCCTCGTTGGCTGGAGGCGCTCGGGGCGCTCAAGGAAGCGCAGTTGGTGGATTGATACAAACATCGCCGGGCCAGCCCGCTCCTGCCGCAGGAGCGGGCTGGCCCGGCGATGCGTTCAACCGGCTTTCGTGCCCTTGCGAGTGCCAGGCAAGGGGGCAAACAACGCATCAATGTCCTCTGCTGCCAAGCGCCAATCCCCCGCCTGGCGCCCGTCCAGCACCCCTGCCGCCAGCGCGGACTTCTCCTGCTGCAGTTGCTGGATCTTCTCTTCCACCGTGCCTCGGGTGATCAGCTTGTAGACGAACACCGGCTTCTCCTGGCCAATACGATACGCACGGTCAGTGGCCTGGTTCTCGGCAGCCGGGTTCCACCAGGGGTCGTAATGGATCACGGTATCGGCAGCGGTCAGGTTCAATCCCACGCCGCCGGCCTTGAGGCTGATCAGGAAAATCTGCAGCCGGCCGTTCTGGAAGTCCTGCACCGGCGCCCGGCGATCACGGGTTTCGCCTGTCAGCAGGGAGTAGGCAATACCACGCTGCTCAAGCTCGACCTCGATCAGGCGCAGCATGCTTGTGAACTGCGAGAACAGCAGCACCCGGCGTCCTTCGGCAAGCAGTTCTTCGAGCATCTCCATCAGGCTGGTGAGCTTGCCCGAATGGGCGCCGCGGGCCGTCGATGCCTCGCTGTTGACCAGGCGCAAGTCGCAACAGACCTGACGCAGTTTCAGTAGCGCTTCAAGAATGATGATCTGGCTGCGGGCGACGCCTTTGCGGGTGATCTCGGCGCGTACTTTCTGATCCATGGCCAGGCGCATGGTCTCGTAGACATCGCGCTGGGCATCGCTGAGCTCGACCCAGTGGATCATCTCGGTCTTGGCCGGCAGCTCGGTGGCCACCTGCTCCTTGGTGCGGCGCAGCAGGAAGGGTTTGATCCGCGCGTTGAGGTGTTGCAGGCGCTCGTTGTTACCCTGGCGCTCGATGGGGGTGCGGTAGTCGCGGTTGAAGGCCTTGGCATCGCCCAGCCAGCCCGGCAGCAAGAAGTGGAACAGTGACCACAGCTCGCCCAGGTGGTTTTCCAGCGGCGTGCCGCTCAGGCACAGGCGCTGGCGGGCTTCGAGCTGGCGCGCGGCCTGGGCCGCCTTGCTGCCCGGGCTTTTGATGTACTGGGCTTCGTCGAGGATCAGTACATGCAGCTTCAAGCCCTTGAAGTGTTCCAGGTCTTTGGGCAGCAGTGCGTAGGTGGTCAGCAGCAGGTCATAGTCTTCCAGCTTGTCGAACTGCTTGCGCCGCCCGAGGCCTTGCAGGGCCAGCACGCGCAAGGCGGGGGCAAAGCGCGCCGCTTCGTCCTGCCAGTTGGGGATCAGGCTGGTTGGCATCACCACCATGGCCGGGCGGGTGAGGCGGCCGGCGTTCTTCTCGGTCAGCAGGTGCGCCAGGGTCTGCAGGGTTTTGCCCAGGCCCATGTCGTCGGCGAGGATTCCACCCACTTCCAGCTCGCGCAGCGCCTGCATCCAGCTCAGGCCTTCCAGCTGATACGTACGCAGCGTGGCGTTCAGGCCTTCCGGGGCCTGAGCCGGCTGTCGGCGGATATCACGCAGGCGCTCGCCCAGGTTGCGCACCTGGTCGCCACCTTGCCAGTCCAGCGGTAGGTCTTCCAGGGCGTTGAGGCGGGTGGCGTCAAGCGTTGGCAAGCGCACACTGGCTTCACCCGGTTCGCGCAGGTAGAAGTCGCCCAGTGTCGCCAAAACCGGCTTCAGCCGGCCATAGAGGAGCGCCACTTGCAGGTTGCGGCGTACCTCGCCCTGTGGGGAGGGTATCTGCACCAGCAGGCTTTCGTCGTCGCGCCGCTTGTTCAGTTGGGCGGGGTTGAGCAGTTCCGGGTGGGCACGCAGCACGTTCAGCAGGATAGGCAGCAGGCTCAGGCGCTGGCCATTGACCTCGATACCCACTTCCAGGTCGAACCAGTCACGTCCGCTGGCCTCGTCGATGTGGGCGTACCAGTTGTCTACTTCGGCCAGATTGAAGGCGAAATCGTCGGTGTATTCGATTTCCCAGCCTTGCTCACGCAGGGTTGGCAGGTCATTGAGCATGAAGCGGAGCCAGGCGCCTTCGGTTGCCAGTTCCAGTAGCTCGCCTGCGCTCTCCGGCAGGGCCTTGCTTTGGCGGGTGGCCACTTTGAAGCCCAGGCGCAGCAGTTCCAGGCGAATCAGCTTTTCGGCATCAGCCTGGCGCTGGATGCGCTGGTTGGTATAGCCGTCAAGGCGGGTGACTTCCGTGCCCTGGCGGCCGCTGGCGCGAACGCCGTCATACACAAAGGAAAGTGCAGCGCGATGCTGGTGCTGGCGTTGCATCCTCCCCGATTGCGGCACATAAGCGCTGAACTCGTGGCTGCCCAGAATCAGGTGGGGCGTGGGGGCAATACCGTCGATGATTGTCTCGCTCAATGTTCTAGGGGTGGGGATCTGCCGGTTGAGGGTCTGGATCCGGTGGCTGAAACTGACCACCTGGCTTTCAGGCACCAACGGCGCCAGGGTGAGGGAGGAGGCAATCATTTCATCATAGTCGTGGCTGAGCAGGCCAACCTGGCCTTGTGCCGCATCAACGTAGTACAGCGGTTGCAGCGCCAGTACCAGCTTGAGCATCTTGCCCTGGTGGTACCAGCACCCCCTGTAGTGTTCGCTATCGAGTTTTTCCCAGCGAAACTCGCCCGTGAGGGTCGGGCCTGGTTCGAGCGGTACTTCGTCCGCAGGTAGATACAAGCGTCCGGTGCCAAGTGCGTGTTCAAGCAGTTCGGCGCCTTCGCTGCTTTCAAGTTTCACGCCACTCGAAAAGGCGCCGGAGGCAGCCCTGGCAACCGCCATGCGTAAAAATTTGGCGTCGCTTTCCAGCAGGTAACTCGGGTTTTGTCGCAGTATTTCGTGCGGATACAGGACCGGCTTGAGGTCTGAGAGGCGGCCATCCTTGAGGCGCTTGCATTTGTACGGCGTGATGGTGGCGGTGCCCGATGGCTGGAACTCAAGTCTGTACATCAGGGTGCGCGCACTGTGCTCGGCGGGCTTTTCGGCATCGGAGTCCGATGTCGCCAGATCTTCCAGCCAGCGCTCCAGCGCAGGGCTTAGCTGATCGCCGTCAGTCTGTTGCGAATCCGTCTGTTGTTCGCGGAGCTCCATCAGGTGGTACAAGGCAGCTGCGCAGTGCTTGCAGTCGAAGCCGACCGGACAGGTGCAGTCGGCGTTGAACGTAGACGCGTGCTTGGCGTGCCTCACGCTGATGAATTGGGTATAGACGTTGCCGCCCGAGCCGCGACAGGCCGAGGTAAGGGTGTTGTCCTCCAAGGAGATGACCGTTACCCGGTGCTGCTCGGCATATTTGGACCCTCTCTCCAGCGTCCTGGGGTTGAAGGCGAGGGTCCAGTCGCTGTCCTTGAGCACCTGTCGCAGTGTTTTCGGCATCAGGCTACTGCTCCATCATCTCCGGCGCAGGAGCGGGGGCGCTGACTGGCCGGTTGGCGGTCACTTTCAGCAGCAGCGCCAGGTGGCCGCCGTCCAGGAAGGTCAGTTCGCCGTTCTTTACCGTGCTGTTGCTCTGCTTGAGCTGCTCGCTCTGGATCACGCTGCCGTTGCTGTCGAACTGGTTGACCCAGAAGCTGGCGTCGACGGCGATGAAGCGATCTTCCGTCACGCTCAGGTTGCCCTCGATGGGGAATTGACCGAACTGCTCCTTGCCTTCGCTGATGGCCACGGCGCCGGCATCCTGCTGCCAGGCCTTGTGCAGCAGTACGGTGTACTGGCTCGGGTCGGCGGCAAGCTTGGCGGCCTCATCGGTCATCACGGGCTGGCGGATATCGCCTTCGGCAGGCGCCTGTGCACCGTTGCTCCAGTCTTCGGGGGCAAACTGGCTGGTAATTGCCGGCACGGCGTTCTGCCGCACCAGAATCATTTCGACCTGATAAACGCTTTCAGCGAAGGCCGCCGGAGCGAACAAGGCCAGCAGCAGGGGCAGGCAGCGAATGGCACGCATGGATCTTCCTTCACGCAGATTGTGGGGTCAGGCGCTCGAACAGCGCCTCGAGGTTGTTGAAGCGTTCTTCCGGGCGCTCCATCGGCACCATGAACTTGAACTGGGTGGCGCCTTCGAACTTGTAGCGTTTGGGCTGGCCCTGGATCAACTTGATCAGCACCAGTGGGTCGACCGGGGTCTGGGCCTCGAACTCGATCTTGCCGCCGTTGGGGCCGGCATCGACCTTCTTGATGCCGAGCTTTTCGGCCTGCAGCTTGAGCAGGGTCAGGCGCACCAGGTTCTTGGTCGGCTCCGGCAGCAGGCCGAAGCGGTCGATCATTTCCACCTGCAGGTCCTTGAGGCCGTCTTCGTCCACCGCCGAGGCGATGCGCTTGTACAGGATCAGTCGCGCATGTACATCCGGCAGGTAGTCTTCGGGAATCAATGCCGGCAGGCGCAGGTTGATTTCCGGGCCGCCGCCCAGGGGCTGGTCGAGGTTGGGCTGGGTACCCTTGCGAATGGCCTTGACCGCGCGCTCGAGCATTTCCATGTACAGGGTAAAGCCGACCGCCTGGATCTGGCCGCTCTGGCCTTCGCCGAGCAGCTCACCGGCGCCGCGGATCTCCAGGTCGTTGGTGGCCAGCACAAACCCGGCGCCCAGGTCCTGGGTGTTGGCGATGGCTTCCAGGCGCTTTTCGGCGTCTGGGGTGATCTGCTGGCGTGGCGGGGTGAGCAGGTAGGCGTAAGCCTGGTGGTGGCTGCGCCCGACCCGGCCGCGCAACTGGTGCAACTGGGCCAGGCCGAACTTGTCGGCCCGCTCGATGATGATGGTGTTGGCGCTGGGTACGTCGATGCCGGTCTCGATGATGGTCGAGGCGATCAGCACGTTGAAGCGCTTGTGGTAGAAGTCGCTCATCACCTGTTCGAGTTCGCGTTCGCGCATCTGCCCGTGGCCGATACCGATACGGGCTTCGGGCACCAGCTCGGCGAGGTCGGCGGCGCATTTTTCGATGCTCTTCACATCGTTGTGCAGGTAGTAGACCTGGCCACCGCGCAGCAGCTCACGCAGCAGCGCTTCCTTGACCGTGCTCTTGTTCTGCTCCATGACGAAGGTGCGCACCGACAGGCGTCGCGCTGGCGGGGTGGCAATGATCGACAAGTCGCGCATGCCGGCGACGGCCATGTTCAAGGTGCGCGGAATCGGCGTCGCGGTGAGGGTGAGAATGTCGACCTCGCTGCGCAAGGCCTTGAGCTGTTCTTTCTGGCGCACACCGAAGCGGTGTTCCTCGTCGATGATCACCAGGCCAAGGTCCTTGATCTTGACGTCGTCCTGCAACAGCTTGTGGGTACCAATGACGATGTCGATCTTGCCTTCGGCGAGGTCGGCGACGGCGGTGGCGACTTCCTTGGGCGACTTGAAGCGACTCATCACTTCGACGGTCACCGGCCAGTCGGCGAAGCGGTCGCGAAAGCTGTTGTAGTGCTGCTGGGCGAGCAGGGTGGTGGGTACCAGGATGGCCACCTGGCGACCGCCGTGCACGGCGATGAAGGCGGCGCGCATGGCGACTTCGGTCTTGCCGAAGCCGACGTCGCCACAGACCAGGCGGTCCATGGGCTTGGCGGCCAGCATGTCGTCGCGAACCGCTTCGATGGCGCTTTGTTGATCGGGTGTTTCTTCAAACGGGAAGCCGGCGCTGAAGGTGGCGTAGTCGGCCGAAGGGTCGGCGAAGGCATAGCCTTTGCGCGCCGCGCGGCGGGCATAGATGTCGAGCAGCTCGGCGGCGACGTCGCGCACTTGCTCGGCAGCCTTGCGCTTGGCCTTCTGCCAGGCCTCGGAGCCCAGGCGGTGCAACGGTGCCAGGGCGTCATCGCTGCCGGTGTAGCGGGCGATCAGGTGCAGGTTGGCCACCGGCACGTAGAGCTTGGCGCCCTCGGCATATGCGAGGGTGAGAAACTCGGCGGCCTGGTTGTCGATCTCCAGGGTCGCCAGGCCCAGGTAGCGGCCCACGCCGTGGTCGATATGCACCACCGGCGCGCCTTCGCGCAGCTCGGTGAGGTTCTTGATGACCGCATCGTTGTTGCCGTCGCTGCGTTTTTCCCGGCGCCGGCGTTGCATCACTCGCTGGCCGAACAGCGGGCTCTCGGCGACCAGGGCAATGGCGGGGTCGTCAAGCAACAGGCCTTCGTCCAGCGGCGCGATGGTGATCGCCAGGCGCGCTTTGCCGGCAACGAAGGCGCTCCAGCTGTCGACCGTCTGCGGGCGCAGCTTGAGGCGTTCGAGCAACTCCAGCAGCACCTCGCGGCGACCCGCCGATTCGGCGGTAAACAACACGCGCCCAGGGAACTGGTCGAGGAAGCCCGAGAGTGCTGCCAGAGGCTGGTTGGCCTTGGCTTCGATGGCCAGGTTCGGCAATGCCTGGGCGGGGAAGCGTTCGCGGCCCGGGCCGCTGTCCAAGTCATCCTGGCTGACCACTACCCGCGGCCAGTTTTTCAGCCGGGCGAAGCAGTCTTCCACCGGCAGGAACAGTTCGGCTGGCGGCAGCAACGGCCGTGCCGGGTCGATGCGGCGCTCTTCATAGCGATTGCGCACATCGCTCCAGAAGTGCTCGGCAGCCTGTTCCACGCCCGGCAGCGAGAACACCTGGGTGTCCTGGGGCAGGTAGTCGAACAGGGTTGACGTTTCTTCAAAGAACAGTGGCAGGTAATACTCGATACCCGCCGGGGTGATGCCGCTGGAGAGGTCCTGGAAGATCGGGCTGCGGCGGAAGTCGACGTCGAAGCGCTCGCGAAAGCGCGCCTTGAACTGGGTCACGGCGTCCTTTTGCAGCGGGAACTCGCGGGCCGGCAGCAGGCGTACGGAGTCGACCTTGTCGATCGAGCGCTGGGTCTCCGGGTCGAAGGTGCGCAGGGTTTCGATCTCGTCGTCGAACAGGTCGATCCGGTAGGGCAGTTTGCTGCCCATGGGGAAGAGGTCGATCAGCGCGCCGCGGACGGCGAACTCGCCATGCTCGTAGACCGTGTCGACGCAGCGGTAGCCGCTGGCTTCCAGGCGCAGGCGCATCTGCTCGACATCGAGCTTCTGGCCGATGTCCAGCACCAGGCTGCTGCCGAGCAGGAAACGCGTCGGCGCCAGGCGGTGCAGGGCCGTGGTGATCGGCACCACGAGTATGCCGTGATCAAGCTCCGGCAGCCGGTACAGGCTGGAGATGCGCTGGGAGATGATGTCCTGGTGCGGCGAGAACAGGTCGTAGGGCAGGGTTTCCCAATCGGGGAAGGGCAGCACGGGCAGTTCGGGCGCGAAAAAACGCAGCTCCTGCTCGAGTCGGTCAGCGCTCTGGCTGTCGGCGGTCAGTAGCAGGGTGAAGCGCTTGGCGGCGCTGGCTGCCTCGGCGATGGCCAGGCTCAGGGCGGCGCCCGGCAGGTTGCCCCAGGTTTGTTTGCCGGCAGTGGCCGGCAGGTGCGGTAGACGCAGAACAGGCACGGGAGGTCGAGCTCCAAGCGTTGCGACAAAGACGCCAATTGTACCGGGCGCAGGCCCGTGCTGTCAGGTTTGCGCAGGCTAAATCCATGTAGTGGAGCATCAGCGACAGGCGCTCATTGCTCGATGGGCCGCGGGGCGTCATAATGTAGCCCCTTTTTTCTGTCCCTACATGTGGAAGGTTCCCGTGACTCAGAAGCCCGACCAGTGTCTTGGTGAGTGGATTGATCGTGAAGCACTTGCAGAAGCGATGATCCCGCTTATCGGTCAGCTCTACCGCAATAACAATGTGGTGAGCTCGATCTATGGCCGCAGCCTGATCAACCGTTCGGTGATCTCGATCCTCAAAGCGCACCGCTTTGCCCGTCATCGCCAAACAGACGAAACCGAACTCTCTGTCCACGAGACATTCCCGCTGCTCAAGGCGATGAGCGAGCTGAAACTGGGCGCCGCTTCGGTCGACCTGGGCAAGCTGGCCAACAAGTTCAAGCTCGAAGGCAACGGTCGTAGCGCCGAGCAGTTCGTTCGCGAAGAAATGGCTGACGTGGTTGGTCAGCAGAACGCTTCGGCTCGCAAAGGCACCGACGTTGTACTGTACGGCTTCGGTCGTATCGGCCGTCTGCTGGCGCGCATCCTGATCGAAAAAACCGGTGGTGGCGACGGCCTGCGTCTGCGTGCCATCGTCGTGCGCAAAGGCGCCGAGAACGATCTGGTCAAGCGTGCAAGCCTGCTGCGTCGTGACTCGGTTCACGGCCCGTTCGATGGCACTATCACCATCGACGAAGAAAACAACACCATCACCGCCAACGGCAACCTGATCCAGGTTATCTACGCCAAGAGCCCGTCCGAAGTCGACTACACCCAGTACGGCATCGAGAACGCGCTGATTGTCGATAACACCGGTGTATGGCGTGACGCCGACGGCCTGGGCCAGCACCTGGCCTGCCCGGGCGCTGCCCGCGTTATCCTCACCGCACCTGGCAAGGGCGCGCTGAAGAACATCGTGCACGGTATCAACCATGCTGACATCACCGCTGACGACAAGATCGTCTCGGCGGCCTCCTGCACCACCAACGCCATCGTGCCGGTGCTCAAGGCTGTCAACGACAAGTACGGCATCATCAATGGCCACGTCGAAACCGTTCACTCGTTCACCAACGACCAGAACCTGATCGACAACTTCCACAAGGGCAGCCGTCGTGGCCGCGCCGCGCCGCTGAACATGGTTATCACCGAAACCGGTGCTGCCACCGCAGCCGCCAAGGCACTGCCAGTGCTCAAGGGCAAGCTGACCGGTAACGCGATCCGCGTTCCAACGCCGAACGTGTCGATGGCCATCCTGAACCTGAACCTGGAAAAGGCCACCAACCGCGAAGAAATCAACGAGTACCTGCGCCAGATGGCCATGCACTCGGATCTGCACAAGCAGATTGATTACGTCAGCTCCCAGGAAGTGGTTTCCACCGACTTCGTCGGTTCGCGCCACGCGGGCGTGGTCGATGCCGAAGCCACCATCTGCAACGATAACCGTGTTGTCCTGTACGTCTGGTACGACAACGAATTCGGTTACAGCTGCCAGGTTGTGCGCGTAATGGAAGACATGGCCGGTGTAAACCCGCCTGCCTTCCCACGCTAAGCTTCACTGCGTGATCAAAAAACGGGAATCTTCGGGTTCCCGTTTTTTTTCGCCCATGATCCAGGAGGACGAATGCGCAGAGGGTTACTGATCGGCGTGGCGCTGGTCCTTGCGGCCTGCTCGCCAACGGCGTCGCTGGAGCGCGTCAGCGGACCGACCATGGGTAGCAGCTTTACCGTGCAGTACGTGCGCACGGTCGATGGGCCAACACCGCAGCAGGTCCAGCGTGAAGTGGAGCAGGTGCTCGACGGGGTGGACCAGCGGTTTTCCACCTACCGTAGCGATTCGATGATCGAGCTGTTCAACCGCCTGCCCGCCAATAGCTGTCAGTGGATGCCAGCTGATGTGCTGGAGCTGGTTGCGATTGGCGAACAGCTGTCGCAGCAAAGCAAGGGTGCGTTCGACCTGACGGTGGAGCCGCTGCTTGACCTGTGGGGCTTCGGGCCGCAGTCGAGAGAAGAGAAAGTCCCCACTGCCCAGGCATTGGCCGAGGTTCGTCAGCGTGTCGGGCATGGGCATTTGCGCATAGTGGGCGAGCAGCTGTGCAAGGATGAAGCGGTGGAGGTGGACTTCAACAGCATCGCCGCCGGGCATGCCGTCGATGTCCTGGTGGCGCGGCTAAAAGGGCTCGGCATCGCGAATTTACTGGTCGAAGTCACCGGTGAGCTCAAGGCGCTGGGGCGAAAACCTGATGGCAGTGCCTGGAAGATTGCCTTGGAGATTCCGCGCGACGATCGCCAGATTGCTCGCCAGGTGGTGTCGGTGGATGGTTTTGGCGTGTCCACCTCCGGTGACTATCGCAATTATTTCGAGGAGAATGGCCAGCGCTATTCACATACCTTCGATGCACGGCTGGGCAAGCCGGTCAGGCATGACCTGGCGGCGGTGACCGTGTTCGACCGCTCGACACTCATGGCCGATGGTTACTCGACGCTGTTGTTGATTCTCGGGCCGGAGCAGGGATGGGATTTTGCCCTGAAGCATCAGCTTGCCGCCGTGTTCGTGACCCGCGTTGCCGATGGCTTTGTGTCCCGAGCCACCCCGGCGTTCGAGCAGGCGATAGTAAAAGATTGAAAAGCATCGCACGGCAAGCCCGTCCACCCCGGTAGGAGCGGGCTTGCCCCGCGATGAATTGCATGTAGTGCAGAGAAAAATAGCCTACGACGCGACCAAGGGTTAATGTGCGCGGCGTTCAAGCTTGATTAGACTGCACCCGAATTTTTTCATGGCGCCGCTGGCGACATGATCTAGCCCCGCTCGCCAATGTGGCGACCGGGCCTGTTCTGAAGGAGTACGCATGGCTGTCTACAACTACGACGTAGTGGTGCTGGGTTCCGGCCCCGCAGGAGAAGGGGCGGCAATGAATGCTGCCAAAGCAGGACGCAAGGTGGCGATGGTCGATAGCCGTCGCCAGGTCGGCGGTAACTGCACCCACCTGGGCACCATCCCGTCCAAGGCCCTGCGTCACTCGGTCCGCCAGATCATGCAGTTCAACACCAACCCGATGTTCCGGGCCATTGGTGAGCCGCGCTGGTTCTCGTTCCCCGACGTGCTCAAGAGCGCCGAAAAAGTCATTTCCAAGCAGGTTGCCTCGCGCACCGGCTACTACGCCCGCAACCGTGTCGACGTGTTCTTCGGTACTGGCAGCTTCGCCGACGAGCAGACCATCGAAGTCGTCTGCGCCAATGGCGTGGTGGAAAAGCTGGTGGCCAAGCACATCATCATCGCCACCGGTTCGCGCCCGTATCGCCCGGCCGACATCGACTTCCACCACCCGCGTATCTACGATAGCGACACCATCCTCAGCCTCGGTCACACCCCGCGCAAACTGATCGTCTACGGCGCCGGTGTCATCGGCTGCGAATACGCTTCGATCTTCAGTGGTCTGGGCGTGCTGGTGGAGCTGGTCGACAACCGCAGTCAACTGCTGAGCTTCCTCGACTCGGAAATCTCCCAGGCGTTGAGCTACCACTTCAGCAACAACAACATCACGGTTCGCCACAACGAAGAGTACGAGCGCGTCGAAGGCCTGGACAACGGTGTGATCCTGCACCTGAAATCCGGCAAGAAGATCAAGGCCGACGCCTTGCTCTGGTGCAACGGCCGTACGGGCAACACCGACCGGCTGGGCCTGGAAAACATCGGCATCAAGGTCAACAGCCGTGGCCAGATCGAGGTCGACGAGAACTACCGTACCCACGTGCCGAACATCTACGGCGCGGGTGACGTGATCGGCTGGCCAAGCCTGGCCAGTGCCGCCCACGACCAGGGTCGCTCGGCCGCTGGCAGCATCGTCGACAACGGTAGCTGGCGCTTCGTCAATGATGTGCCGACCGGTATCTACACCATTCCGGAGATCAGCTCGATCGGCAAGAACGAGCAGGAGCTGACTCAGGCGAAGGTGCCTTACGAAGTGGGCAAGGCCTTCTTCAAGGGCATGGCACGGGCGCAGATTGCCGGTGAGCCGCAAGGCATGCTGAAGATCCTGTTCCACCGCGAAACCCTGGAAATCCTCGGCGTGCATTGCTTTGGCTACCAGGCTTCGGAGATTGTCCACATCGGTCAGGCGATCATGGATCAGCCGGGTGAGCGCAATACCCTGAAGTACTTCGTCAACACCACCTTCAACTACCCGACCATGGCCGAAGCCTATCGGGTAGCGGCCTACGACGGCCTCAACCGGCTTTTTTGAGCGGCTCCGGCCGGTGGCCTGAGCCGGCCGGGGAGACCGATTTCAGCGATTCTCGAGAGTGGCGCTGGCCAAACCGGGAAAGTCTGTAATCAGGCTGTCTACGCCGAAGTCGGCGAGCCTGCGCATCAGCGCCGGCTCGTTGACGGTCCACACCGACACGTGCAATCCCTGGCGCTGTGCTTTCATCAGGCGTTCCGGGGTGCACAGTGTCCAGTTCAATGCCAGCAGATTGCAGCCATAGTTCTGGGCGACCTTCAGTGGGTCGAGCCAGGCGTACTCGGCCACCAGCCCCCGCGAGATATCCGGCGTCAGCTCGAGTGCTGCGCCCAGCACTTCCCGTGAGCTGGAGGTGATGGTGATCTTGTCGAGCAGGCCAAACTGCTGGGCCAATTCACGAATGGCCAGCACGGTGGTAGCGGCGCGAGTGCGCGAGGCGACCTTGACTTCAAGCTGCCAGTGCTCGAAGTCGCACTTCTCGAACAATTGTTCCAGGCGCGGAATGGGGCAGGGGGATACCCAGCCCGGGCCACCCTTGCGTGCATCGTAGGTTACAAGGTCTGCAGCGTTGTGCTCGACCACCTTGCCGCGTCGGCCGGTGGTGCGCTTGAGGCTGGGATCATGGATGACCATCAGCTCGTTGTCGGCCGACAGGTGCAGGTCCAGTTCGCAGCGACGCACGCCGTGCCCAAGGCACTGCTGGAAGCTGGTCAGGGTGTTTTCGGGGGCTTCGCCCTTGGCGCCGCGGTGGCCATAAATCTGGGTCACGTTTGTTCCTTCAAGAAAGAGTGAAACTCAGGAAGCGCTCGGGTTGGATTGTTCCAGCGCCTGGCGACGTTGTTGCGCTTGCCGTTGCAGGATGTAGCGGGCCAGCAACTGGCGTTGGGCGTCGGTCATGTCGATGAATTCGCTGCCCACCTCGTAATGGCCGTCGGCCCGTTGGTCACAATGGATGATCCTGGCACGCAGCAGCAGACCCAGGGCCTGGGGCATCAGCACCATCTTCACGGCAATCCGGCTGCCAGCGGCAATGGGCTGGGCCTGGGTGAACTCGATACCACCTTCGGACAATACGACAGCTTGCGGTGCGTTGAGCTGGCCGAGCAGGGTTTGGGCAACCACGGCGCTGAGCAGGTCGATGCGTTTGTTCTGGGCCTTGAGGAACGCCGCCAGGACGCGATCCTTGTCGCTGAGCTGGCGCAGCAGGTGCTGGGATTCAAACTCGCTCAGGTGCAGTTCACTGAGCAGGTTGAACAGCGGGGAATCATCTTGCAACAAGTCTGTGTCAAGGGCTTCAGCGCCACTCAGGGGGCTAATTTCCAGTGCGATCCGGTCCTCGATACGGTAGTATTCGCGGCGATCTTCTTCATCTAGTGTCGACATGGCGAACCCATGGTAGCGGCGGTGGTCTGAGTGTAAAGCTGCTATTCAAGCCCCGCCACAAGGACGTTCCTCTTTCACCCGAACAAGCCCCGACATGTTCAGACCTCTCTTCGTATTCATTGGTACGCGCTACACCCGTGCCAAGCGTCGCAACCACTTCGTCTCGTTCATTTCCCTGACCTCGATGATCGGCCTCGCCCTGGGCGTGGTGGTGATGATCGTGGTGTTGTCGGTCATGAATGGCTTCGATCATGAAATGCGCACCCGGGTGTTGGGCATGGTGCCCCATGCCACCCTGGAAACCGGCCAGCCGCTCAACAACTGGCCCGCCCTTGCCGATAAAGTAAAGCAGAACCCCCGGGTAGTAGCCGTCGCGCCTTTTACCCAGATGCAAGGCTTGCTCACCCATGAGGGCAAGGTGCAGAAGGTACTGCTCAATGGCATTGATCCTGCCCAGGAGCGGCAGGTATCGATCATCGACAATTTCGTCCGCGAGGGTAAGCTCGATGACCTGGCCCCGGGCGACTTCGGCATCATGATCGGTGACAAGGCGGCGGCCAAGCTGGGCGTCGGCATCGGCGACAAGCTGACCTTCGTCGCCCCCGAGGTGACCGTGACCCCGGCCGGCATGTTCCCGCGCATGAAGCGTTTTACCGTGGTGGGCATCTTCCATGTGGGCGCCGGTGAAATCGACGGCTACCTGGGGTTGACCAACCTTTCGGACCTGTCGCGCCTGCACCGCTGGAAGGCGGACCAGGTCCAGGGCCTGCGCCTGAAGTTCGACGACCTGTTCCAGGCCCCGCGCGTTGCCTGGGATATCGCCCAGAACCTGGGTGAGCAAGAGTTCTATGCCCGTGACTGGACCCGCACCCACGGCAACCTGTACCAGGCGATCCGCATGGAAAAGGCCATGATCGGCCTGCTGTTGCTGCTGATCGTTGCCGTGGCGGCGTTCAACATCATTTCCACCCTGGTCATGGTGGTCAACGACAAGAAGGGCGACATCGCCATCCTGCGTACCCTGGGCTCGACCCCCGGGCAGATCATGGCCATCTTCATGGTCCAGGGCACGGTGATCGGTGTGGTCGGCACCTTGATCGGCGCGCTGGTCGGCATCTTTGCCGCGCTCAATGTCAGCGCTGCGATTGCCGGTATCGAGACCCTGATCGGCCACAAGTTTCTCAATGCCGACGTCTATTTCATCGACTACCTGCCGTCCCAGGTCATGGCCGAGGATGTGTGGATGGTGTGCGGTGCGGCATTGGTCCTGAGTTTCCTCGCCACCTTGTATCCGGCCTGGCGTGCGGCACGCACCCAGCCTGCGGAGGCGCTACGTTATGAGTGAGTTGGGCATGAGTGATAAAGCAGTGCTGAGTTGCCGCAACCTGGGCAAGTCCTACGAGGAAGGCCCGGAGTCGGTACAGGTGTTGTCCGGTTTGCAGCTGGAGCTGCATCCCGGCGAGCGGGTTGCCATCGTAGGCAGTTCGGGCTCGGGCAAAAGTACCTTGCTCAACCTGCTCGGCGGCCTCGATACGCCAACCCAGGGCAGTGTCTGGCTGGCCGGTGAAGAACTGTCGGCGCTTAACGAGCGTGCCCGTGGCCTGTTGCGCAACCGCGCGCTGGGCTTCGTCTACCAGTTCCATCACCTGTTGCCGGAATTCACGGCGCTCGAGAACGTGTGCATGCCACTGCTGATCGGGCGTACCGCCATTCCTGAAGCCCGCGAGCGCGCTGAAGCGCTGCTCAAGCGTGTGGGCCTGGGGCATCGCCTGACGCACAAGCCGGCCGAGTTGTCTGGCGGCGAGCGTCAGCGCGTGGCCATCGCCCGCGCCCTGGTCAATCGCCCAGGCCTGGTGATGCTCGATGAGCCCACCGGCAACCTCGACCATCACACCGCCCAGGGCATCCAGGACCTGATGCAGGAACTGAGCAGCGCCTCGCAAACGGCCTTCCTGGTCGTGACCCACGACCTCAATCTGGCGCGCCAGATGGACCGTGTGCTGCGCCTCGAAGACGGGCACCTGGTGCCGATCTGATCTGGGCGTGTTGAGTGCCCGCCGCAGTCGGCGGGCACCTTGTTTCTTTTCTTTACCTGGGTGCTTCCGTTCATGTTCAGACCCTTGTCTATCTTCATCGGCGCGCGCTACACCCGCGCCAAGCGCCGCAACCATTTCATCTCGTTCATCTCCATGACCTCGATGATCGGCCTGTCCCTGGGTGTGCTGGCGATGATCGTGGTGTTGTCGGTGATGAACGGCTTCCAGCGTGAAATGAGCTCGCGCATCCTGGGCATGGTCCCTCATGCCAGCATTCTCGGTGTTCAACCGCTGGGCGACTGGCGGCCAGCAGCCGAGGCGGCACTGAAGAACCCGCAAGTGATCGCTGCAGCACCGCTGACCGAAATGGAAGGCATGCTCTCTTACAAAGGGGCCATGCAGCCCATTCAGGTCAGCGGTATCGACCCGGCCGAAGAGGGCAAGGTCTCGATCGTCGGCCAGCACATCGTGCAGGGTCGCCTGCAGAACCTGGAGCCGGGGGAATACGGGGTGGTGATCGGCGAGATCACCGCCCGGCGCTTTCGCCTGAACGTCGGCGACAAGCTGACCCTGATCGTGCCGGAAGTGAGCAGCGCACCCGGCGGCATTACCCCACGCATGCAGCGCCTGAATGTGGTGGGCGTGTTCAAGGTGGGGGCCGAACTGGATGGCTCCATGGCCTACATCCACATGGCCGATGCCGCGCAGATGCAGCGCTGGCAACCGGGCCAGGTGCAGGGCGTGCGGATCAAGCTCAAGGATCTGTACAGCGCGCCGCAGGTGTCCAAGGCCATTGCCGCCGAACTGGGTGACCAGTACCGCGCCGATGACTGGTCGCACACCCAGGGCAGCCTGTTCAGTGCCATGAAAATGGAAAAGACCATGATCGGCCTGTTGTTGCTGATGATCATCGCCGTGGCTGCGTTCAACATCATTGCCACGCTGATCATGGTGGTGAACGACAAGGGGGCGGACATCGCGATCCTGCGCACCATCGGCGCGACACCGGCGCAGATCATGGGCACCTTCATGGTCCAGGGGACCTTGATCGGTATCGTCGGTACCTTGATCGGTGGCGTGCTCGGGGTGATCGCCGCGCTCAATGTCAGCCAGATCGTCGGCTGGCTGGAGCGTGTCAGCGGCCAGCACATCTTCACCTCCGATGTGTACTTCATCAGTAGTTTGCCGTCGGAGCTGCAGTGGGGCGACGTCGCGCTGATCTGCAGTGCGGGCCTGGTCATGAGCTTCCTGGCGACGCTGTATCCGGCCTGGCGCGCATCGCAGGTAGAGCCGGCGTACGCTTTGCGTTACGACTGAAGCTTTGCGGTTGATCGCGGGGCAAGCCCGCTCCTACCGGTTCAGGTAGGAGTGGGCTTGCCCCGCGATGCATTTAGCCTGTCGGCAACTCAATCACAAACCGTGTCCATCCCTCACCAGACTCTCCCCGGATCGTCCCGCCATGGGCCTGCACGATCGAACGGGTAATCGCCAGTCCCAACCCCGCATGTTCGCTACTGCCTTCACGCCGCGCCGGATCGGCCCGGTAGAAGCGATCAAACAAGCGCGGCAGCAATGCGGGGTCAATGGGCTTGCCCGTGTTGGCGACCTGCAGGCGCACCTGCCTTCCTTCCACCTCGATACCCACGCGGATCTCGCCGGCGGCCGGGGTAAAGCGCAACGCATTGTCCAGCAGGTTCGACAGGGCCCGGCGCAGCATGTGCCGGTCGCCTTCCAGCCTGGCGTTGCCGTTGCGCGCCAGTGTGACGCCAGCATCTTCGGCCAGGGGTGCGTAGTACTCGATCAGCGCGTCAGCTTCTTCAGCCAGGTCCAGCTGCTGGCGGCTGGGCATCAGCAAGCCATGGTCGGCCTTGGCCAGGTAGAGCATGTCGTTGACCAGTTGTGCCATCCACTGCAGCTCCTCAAGGTTGCTGTGCAGGGCTTCACGGTACTCATCCAGGTCGCGGGGGCGGGTAAGGGTGACCTGGGTGTGGGTGAGCAGGTTCGACAGTGGGGTGCGCAGTTCATGGGCAATGTCGGCGGAGAACGCCGACAGGCGCTGGAAGGCGTCGTCCAGGCGTTCGAGCATGGCATTGACGGTTTGCGCCAGTTCCTCCAGTTCGAGCGGCATTTGCCCCTCGGGCAATCGGGTGGTCAGCGAACGTGCCGACACCTTGGAGGCCACTTCGCCCATTTGCCGCAGCGGACGCAGGCCACTGCGTGCCGCCCAGGCACCGAGCAATGCCGTGGCCAGGGCCGAGAGGCCGACAGTCAGCCAGATCAGCTGCTGCATGCGCTGGAGAAAGTGCTGGTGGTGGGTGATGTCGAGAAACAGGGTCAGTTGGGCGGATGTCGGATCGCTGCTGTCGAGATTCACGCACAAACTGCGGTAGTCGCTGCTGGTGCTGTGCAGGGTGCTCAGGCCCGGTACCTGGGGTGACTCCGGCAGGCCTGCCTGGCTGTCGAACAAGAGCTGGCCATCCTTGCCGCGGATACGCACGGCCAGGTCCGCCTGATGGCTAAGCTCCGATTGCAGGTCGCTCAGGCGCGGGGCAAGGCTGGCTGCATCGTGGACACCCTCGAGCATCTGGCGCAGCACCGACAGCCGGCTGTTGAGCAGTTGCTGGTCCAGCTCGATGAAATGGATTTCGCTGGCGCGACTGAACAGCACACCAGCGGTGAGTGACACCGCTGCGGTACACGCGGCGAACAGCAGTGCCAGGCGACTGCCCAGGGACAATCGACGCATCAGGCCGCCCGCTCTTCGAGTACGTAGCCCATGCCACGCACGGTGTGGATCAGCTTGTGTTCGTGGCTGTCGTCTATTTTCAGGCGCAGGCGGCGGATGGCCACTTCGATGACGTTGGTGTCGCTGTCAAAATTCATGTCCCAGACCTGCGAGGCGATCAATGATTTTGGCAACACTTCGCCCTGGCGGCGCAGCAGCAGCTCGAGCAAAGCGAACTCCTTGGCGGTCAGGTCGATGCGTTGACCGGCACGCTCCACCCGGCGGCGAATCAGGTCCAGGCGCAGGTCGCCCAGGCCCAGGCTGGTTTCCTGGGTAGGGTTGCTGCCGCGGCGCAGCAGGCTGCGTACCCGTGCCAACAGCTCGGAGAAGGCAAAGGGTTTGACCAGGTAATCGTCAGCGCCCAGCTCCAGGCCGTGTACGCGGTCTTCCACGGCATCGCGAGCGGTGAGAAACAGCACCGGAATCTCAAGGCCGGCGGCGCGCACGGCCTGCAGGATCTGCCAGCCATCGCGGCCGGGCAGCATCACATCGAGGATCAGCAGGTCGTAGTCGCCCGTCAGGGCCAGGTGCTGGCCGGTATTGCCGTCGGCGGCATGTTCGGTGGCAAAGCCTGCTTCGCTGAGGCCCTGGCACAGGTACTGGCCGGTTTTGGTCTGGTCTTCGACGATCAGCAGTTTCATCGCGTGGCTCTTGGACGTGGGTTGCCGGGTGGTTATACCGCGCCGGGCGTTGCGGGTGGCCAAGCTGACAAAGTTGTAATCTTTTTGTCAGGTAGCTGCCAGCGCCGGTTTTCTACAGTGAAGCCTGATTTGCCGCAACCCTGGAGTGGGCCTGACATGAAACACCTTTTATTTGCTGGCGCCCTGGCGCTGTTCAGCCTGCCAACCCTGGCGTCACCGGCACATTCCTACGCCTTTGGCGCGCCTGCATCCGCTGCCAAGGCCGACCGCACCGTGGAAATCGTCATGGGTGATATGTACTACGAGCCGCGCAGTCTGCAGGTCAAGGCCGGTGAAACCGTGCGCTTCGTGCTGATCAACAAGGGCGCGGTAGTACATGAGTTCAGCCTCGGCGATGCCGTCATGCATGCCAGGCACCAGAAAAAAATGATCGCCATGCAGGGCCAGATGGACCATGCCGCCATGGGGCACGGCGCCATGCCGCACGGCGGCAGCATGAAGCATGACGATCCCAATACCGTGATGGTCGAGCCCGGCAAGCGTGGCGAGCTGACCTGGACTTTCAGCGAATCCACCCCCATCGAGTTTGCCTGCAACGTGCCGGGCCACTACCAGGCTGGCATGGTCGGCAAGCTGACCATCGGCCAATAACAGCCCGATACCCAATGCATGGCACAAACCCGATAAACTAGGCGCATTTTCGTCCTTCAGGTTTGAGCCATGCATCCCGCCGCCGAACATTCCCCGCTGGGTAAATCCAGCGAATACATCGCCACTTACACACCATCGCTGCTGTTCCCGATCCCTCGCGCCGCGAAATGGGCCGAGCTGGGCGTCACTGCCCAGACCCTGCCCTGGCAGGGCGTGGATTTCTGGAACTGCTTCGAGCTGTCCTGGCTGCTGCCTTCGGGCAAGCCGGTGGTGGCTATTGGTGAGTTCGCCATTCCTGCCGATTCGCCGAACATCATCGAATCCAAGTCGTTCAAGCTGTACCTGAACTCGCTGAATCAGACCGTGTTCGAGTCGTACGGTGCGCTGCAGGCCTGCCTTGAAAAGGACCTGTCCGCTGCCGCCGGCAAACCGGTGAGCGTGCAGATTCGCAGCCTGGCCGAGGTCGAAGGGCAGGGCGTGGTTGCCTTGCCGGGTGTGTGCATCGACGACCTGGATGTAAGCATCAGCAACTACGAACAGCCTCAACCCGAACTGCTGCGCTGCGACAACAGCCGCATTGTCGAAGAAACCCTGCATAGTCACCTGCTCAAATCCAACTGCCCGGTCACCGGCCAGCCGGACTGGGGTAGCGTTACCGTGCATTACCGCGGCGCGGCGCTGGATCATGCCAGCCTGCTGACCTACCTGATCAGCTTCCGCCAGCATGCGGATTTCCACGAGCAGTGTGTCGAGCGGATCTACCTGGATCTCAAGCGCTTGCTCAACCCCGAGTTCCTGACGGTCTACGCCCGTTATGTGCGACGTGGCGGGTTGGACATCAACCCATACCGCAGCACCGAAGTGGTGACGCTGCCGAACCTGCGCCTGGTTCGCCAGTAACGAAAAAGCCCCGTTCAAGAACGGGGCTTTTTATTTGCAGCCGGGTTCAGATGCCCATGCTTTGCAGGCTCTGAACAATGTTGCGCAAGGTGGCGGTCAGGCCGGGGTGATCGACTTCAAAGCGCTCCACGGCCAGGTTGACGCCGTCGACCAGGTTGTTGTCCGGTGTAACGGCCTCCAGTTCGATCTTGGCCTCGATCTGCTGCATCAACTCATGCAGGTGGACGCGCTCTTCTTCCGAGAGCGGCGGGTTTTGCTCCAGTTGCTCGCGCAGGGCGTTGAGTTGCTCTAGCAGTTCGCGGGCAGGCATGGGTGATCTCCCTTTGTGATTAGGCACAGTCATGGACCCCGCCTGTGGGCGAAAGGTCCCTGTCGTGTCTATTAGAGTAATCCACTGCCCGTCGCTTTGCATGACCCGGATCAAGGGCCCTGCGTCAGGGTTTTTCGCCTTTGAGCCGGCGCTGGGTGATATCGGTCAGGCAGTCGCTGAGCGATTCGAGGTGATCGATCACCGAATGCACGCCCAGCGCGAACAATTGCAGGGTGGCCTTGCCACGCTTGCGTTCCTGCTCCTGGGGGCTGAGCGCTTGCCACTGTTGGCTGTCGACGCCACACAGCGAGCTGCAAGTGGCAAGGCCGATGGTCCACAGGCCGGCGTTGAGCCCCGATTGCAGCAGGCGCGGCTCGCCGCTGACCAGCACGCAGCCATCCAGTGTGCGGGTCTTGAGGGTCATCAGTGCCTGCCAGCAGGCGTCTGGCGCCGGCCATGGCGCTGGGGCGCGGTGTTGGGCTTTGATCCAGTCAGGCAATGGCCTGGCCATGTGCTCGGCGTCGGCGCCGCTTAACTCGTCCAGCCAGGCGCAAGGCACCTGCTGCTGATTCAGCCAGTCGAGGGTTTGCAGGGCGCCGGGGGTGGGGTGCGGGAAGTTCGATGGCTTGTCCACGTCGACGAGACAGCCGCGCAGGCCGAACAGTAGAGCGGTAAAGGCGGGGGAGTCTGGCATGGAAACATCCCTGAAATAACCTGCAGGCTACGCTGGGGTTGTTACGCTCTGGTTACGTTGCCAAGAAACAGATGTTCACATTTTCATGACCTCATTTGTGTCAGGCTGGTTATCACGGAAAGACCCTTTATACTTGTTTCCTTTTAAACGCCAGGCGCTTGGCGTCTGGTGCTGTGACTGTCAAGGAGTAACTCTATGCGTAGGATCGGTACAGATGTGATCGATCGGATGGCGCGGGCCTGTGTCTGTGCAAGCCTGCTGCTGGCGTCGGCCGGCGCGGCCCAGGCGGCCACCGAGGAAGATCCTTGGGAGAGCATCAACCGCCCGATCTTCAGGTTCAACGACACGGTCGACACCTATGCGCTCAAGCCGCTGGCCAAGGGTTACCAGGCAGTTACCCCGCAGTTCCTTGAGGACGGCATCCACAACATGTTCCGCAACCTGGGGGACGTGACCAACCTTGCCAACAACGTCCTGCAGCTCAAACCGCACGCCGCCGGCGTCGACACGGCACGCCTGATCGTCAACACCACCTTCGGCCTGGCCGGCTTCTTCGATGTCGGCACCAAGATGGGCCTGCAGCGCAACGATGAAGACTTCGGCCAGACCCTGGGCTACTGGGGCGTGGGCAGCGGCCCTTACGTGATGCTGCCATTGCTCGGCCCAAGCACCGTGCGTGATGCCATTGCGAAGTACCCGGATACCTACACCGAACCCTACCGCTACATCGACCACGTGCCGACCCGCAATACGGCATTCGCCGTGGATGTGGTCGACACGCGCGCCAGCCTGCTGTCGGCAGAAAAGATGATCAGCGGCGACAAATACGTGTTCATTCGCAACGCTTATCTGCAAAACCGCGAGTTCAAAGTCAAAGACGGCGAAGTCGTCGACGACTTTTAAGTAGTGCGATGTTGAAAAAGGCGACCCCTGGGTCGCCTTTTTTTGTGCTGCGGATTCAGATCAGTTTGATGATGCGCAGGCCGAGTTTTTGTTGGCCCTGGGGCTGGTCGGCGATCCACACCACTTCGGTGCTGGCCTGCAGGCCCTGGAGCGCAGGGTGCTCGGAGTCGATATGCACCTCGAGGTTGTCGCCCACCTTGAACTGACGAGGCGACTGGATCTGCATGCCGCTGCTGGAGAGGTCCAGGCAGGTGGCGGCCACGACCTGGTCCGCATGGATGAGGCTGACACCCGCATCTACCCGCATTCGTATGAAGTCGCGTTTCTCGCTGTAGTCCGTAGGCGTTGAGGTCATACCTGCATCCTTCCATTGCGTTGCGGTTCAAAGGGTTTTTATAACTCCCGGCTCTTTAGCCTGTAAAGAGCAGCGGCGGGCATCGGCGTACCCTTGAAACGCCCGGCGGATGGGAGTACCGTCTGCGCCTTACAGGGCACCTCTGCTAGTTGCCGGACAGCCTGTCTTGTCCTACAACTCATAGAAGAGTGGCTAGAAGCGAATCCAGTATGCGTGCTCAAGCCTTGTCGAGCCGCCTACGCCAACCTAATTCTGGCGCCGTTTGCCCACATGCAGAAAACCAGTGCAACGCTGCTGATAATCGATGACGACGACGTCGTACGTGCGAGTCTCGCCGCCTACCTTGAAGACAGTGGTTTCAGTGTCCTGCAAGCGAGTAATGGCCAGCAGGGCCTCCAGGTCTTTGAACAGCACCAGCCCGATCTTGTGATCTGCGATCTGCGCATGCCGCAAATGGGCGGTCTGGAGCTGATTCGCCAGGTGACCGAGCGTGCCCCCGAGTTGCCGGTGATTGTGGTCTCTGGTGCAGGGGTCATGAACGACGCGGTCGAAGCGCTGCGCCTGGGCGCTGCCGATTACCTGATCAAGCCCCTGGAAGACCTTGCGGTACTGGAGCATTCGGTGCGCCGGGCGCTGGATCGGGCCCACCTGGTGCTGGAAAACCAGCGTTACCGGGAAAAGCTCGAGACCGCCAACCGCGAACTGGAAGCCAGCTTGCATTTGCTGCAAGAGGACCAGACGGCCGGGCGCCAGGTGCAGATGAACATGCTGCCGGAAAGCCCCTGGGTCGCCGACGAGCTGTCGTTCGAGCACCAGATTATTCCTTCGCTGTACCTGTCGGGTGACTTTGCCGACTATTTCCGAGTCGATGAGCGACGCATTGCCTTCTACCTGGCAGACGTTTCCGGGCACGGTGCGTCGTCGGCATTCGTGACGGTGCTGCTCAAGTTCATGACTACCCGGCTGTTGTTCGAGTTCAAGCGCAGCGCGGCCCTGCGTGACTTCAAGCCGTCTGAAGTGCTCGGGCACATCAACCGCGGCCTGATCAACTGCAAGCTGGGCAAGCACGTGACGATGGTCGGTGGTGTAATCGACGAAGATACTGGCATCATGACCTACAGCATTGGCGGTCACTTGCCGTTGCCAGTGCTCTATACCCCGGGCCAGAGCCGGTATCTGGAAGGCCGCGGTTTGCCGGTCGGGTTGTTTGAAGAGGCGACCTATCAGGATCACGTCCTGGAGTTGCCACCGCAGTTCAGCCTGACACTGCTCTCTGATGGCATTCTGGACCTTTTGCCTGGGGATACACTCAAAGATAAAGAAGCGGCCCTGCCTGAAATCATCAAGGCCGCAGGGGGCAGCCTGGATGGGCTGCGCCAACGATTCGGATTGGCTACGCTTGGGGAGATGCCGGATGATATCGCCCTATTGGTGTTGAGCAGGAACCTTCAATGAGTACGGGTAGAATCCAGTTCGCCGAGCAGAGCGGCACCTTTGTGCTGAAATTTGTCGGTGAAGTGCGCCTGACCTTGTGTTCGGCGCTGGATGCGACGATCGAAAAGATCTTCACGGCGCTGAACTTCTCGGCGATCGTCATCGATCTGACGGAAACCGAAAGCATCGACAGCACCACCCTGGGTTTGCTGGCCAAACTCTCGATCCTGTCGCGGCAGAAGGTCGGGTTGCTGCCGACCGTGGTGACCACCAACCCGGACATCTCCCGGTTGTTGCAGTCGATGGGCTTCGACCAGGTGTTCAACATCGTCGATCGTCCCATCCCGTGCCCCGAGTGCCTGACGGACCTGCCTTCCCAGGACCAGAACGAAGATGTGGTGCGCTCCAAGGTGCTTGAAGCCCACAAGATCCTCATGGGCCTGAACGATTCCAACCGCGAAGCCTTCCATGATCTGGTCAACGCTCTCGAGCGTACCTGACCTGCACAACAGGCGCCTTACGGCGCCTGCCTTCCCTGACTAGTCCGATGCCCTTGGCGGGAATTCCGTTTTTGCTGCGCCATTGGCGTTGAGCTGGAAAATCCGCTGCGGCTGCCCATGTTCATTGAAAAACACCTGGCCCAGGCCTGCGCTGTTCCACAGTCGCTCGCCGGCTTTGCTGTGCGTGGGCGTACGTGGAATGACTTCCATCTGGCGACGCTTGGTCAGCCAGTTGAGCGGTGAGCGGGGTGAGTACAGCCAGCGGTTGAGGCGGTCGAATGTATCCAGCAGGCGCCGCGGAAACTCGTTCTTGATGCCGCTGCTGGTGATCTGCCACAAGTGCGGGCTGCGCTGGCGATGGCGGATCAGCACCTCATAGACAAATGAGTAATGCACATCGCCCGACAACACCACGTAATGCCCCGGTGTGCGTGAATGTCGGAAGATGTTGAGGATCACCTGGGCAGCGCCGCGGTGGGCCATCCAGTTCTCGGCATCGACCAGCAGGGGGTAGCCTAGCCAGCTGAACACCCGCTGCACCGTCTCGATCAGCTTGACGCCGAAGATGGGGGCGGGCGACACGATGATGGCCGAGGGGTGGTCGAGCAAGGCTTGCTGCAGCTCACTCAGGGCCTCCCAGTCGAGCAGGCCGGACGGCTTCTTGATGTTGCTTTCGCTACGCCAGCGGCGGGTGCGGGTGTCGAGCACTAGCAGTGGCGGACTGCTTGGCAGCACGAATTGCCAGCCCTGAAAGCGCAGCACGTCATCAATCAGGTCGTCTTGCGACGGGGCATCCAGGGCCTGGTCGGCCAAGGCACTGCGGCTCAATGCCTGGCATTTGAGTACCAGGTCGCGGCACGCGTCAGGGTCGTTGCCCCAGCCCTGGCACAGCAAATAGGCGAGCAGCGCGTTGCCGATGATGCGTTTGGAGAATGGATGGCCATAGGCGGTCTGCTCCCATTGCGCCGACAGGTTCCAGTCATCGGTGATGTCATGGTCGTCGAAAATCATCAGGCTCGGCAGGTGCGCCAGCACCCGGGCCACCCCGCCCAGGCCGCTGACGAAGCCCTGGATCAACTGCCGCTCCTGCTTGAAGCGCACCTGGCGCTGTTCGGTGAGCCCGGCCGGCATCTGCACATCGACCAGCGTCCACGGCACCGGCGACCACACCAGCAGGTACATGGCCATGACCTCGGCAAAGGTCACCAGGTGATTGTCGGCATTGCTGCTGGTGAAGATCGGCTTGCGTGCGCCACCGAAGAAGCGCTCGCGCAGGGTTTCGTTGCTTTCCAGTGCGGGCAGCAGGTCAGCGCGGTGGTAGTAGCTGGCGGCGTGGCGGTAGAGCGCCTGGCTGTCATCGACCACGGCGCCCTCCAATTGCTCGTCAAACAACCCCAGTCGCTCGATCAAGGCGTGGATGGCACGCAGCATGGGCCCAGCGACGTCATCGGCATACACCTGGTCGCCACTCATCATCAGCAGGGCGGGGCGCGCGGTGGGATCGGTGCACTCCATCAGCAGGCGGTCTGCACACAGCAAACCGTCGGCGGCGGGGTGGTGGGGCTTGCGGCAGGACCCGTGGAGCAGATGCTCAAGGCGTGAGCGGAGGACGAAGTTCGGCTGCCGGGCGCCGTCGTAGAGCAGGTGCGGGGCCCATTCGGCGATGCCCTGTGTGCCGGCAGCAGTCTGCAGGATCAAGTCATAGTCGATCTGCACATCGCAGGGCAACGGACTGTCGAGGTGAATGTCGATCAGGTGTACGAAGGCCTGGCGACCGATGGGCACGACCTGGCAGTCGATGTTGGGTGCAATGCCTGCAACGCTTAACTCCAGCACGGGCTGCAGGGGCTGCGAGGCGACCAGCCAGAACACCATCCGTTGTGATTCGAGGCGACGCAGCAGGGGGCCGGCCAGTACTGCGGGTAGTGCAGAAGATTCAGGCATCAGATCTCTGAAAGCAAAGTCGAAAGCAGCGCGGGTCAAGCCCGCTCCTACCGCTTGTAGGAGCGGGCTTGACCCGCGAAAAGGAAAGAATGCTCCGCATTCCTCGCCTCAGTGGCAAACCCGATTTGTATCAGGCTTTTGCAGCCAACAAGGCCTCAAGTTTTTCCTGGTCCCGTGCGAACTGGCGAATCCCCTCGGCCAGCTTCTCGGTGGCCATGGCGTCTTCGTTGGACGCCCAGCGGAACTGCGCCTCGGTCAGGTGCTGGCGTGCTTCACCCTTGTTGCCTGGCTTGAGGATGCGCGGTAGGTCGCCCTGGTCATCGCTGAGCTGTTGCAGCAGTTCAGGGCTGATGGTCAGGCGGTCACAGCCCGCCAATTGCTCGATCTGGCCGATGTTACGGAAGCTCGCCCCCATGACCACGGTGTTGTAACCGTTGGTCTTGTAGTAGTCGTAGATCCGTGTCACTGACTGCACGCCTGGATCTTCGGCGCCGACATACTCCTTGCCGGTAGACTTCTTGTACCAATCGTAGATACGGCCCACGAACGGCGAAATCAGGAATACCCCGGCATCGGCACAGGCTTGCGCCTGGGCGAACGAGAACAGCAGCGTCAGGTTGGTCTGGATGCCTTCCTTCTCCAGCTTCTCGGCGGCACGAATGCCCTCCCAGGTCGAGGCCAGCTTGATCAGCACGCGATCGCGGCCGACACCGGCCTTTTCGTACAGGTCGATCAACTGGCGCGCCTTGGCCAGCAAGGCAGGCTCATCGAAAGACAGCCGGGCATCGACTTCGGTGGAGATACGCCCCGGAATCACCTTGAGAATCCCGGCGCCAATGGCCACGGCAAAGGTGTCACAGGCAAGACCGACATCACCCTTGCCGTGCTCGACCGACTGCTTGAGCAGGTCGGCATAACCGGGCATGGCGGCGGCCTTGAGCAACAGGGAGGGGTTGGTGGTGGCGTCGACCGGCTTAAGACGGCTGATGGCATCAATATCACCAGTGTCGGCAACCACAGTGGTGAACTGCTTGAGTTGTTCCAGCTTGGAGGTCATGGGCGTGCTCTGTCCTGTGCGATTGGGTCGACATTACCCGAGCGCTGCCAGCCGCTCAAGGGCTGGCTGGCAAGCAAGGGCAATGGATAAAGCTTCGAGTCCGCAAGCCGGCACAGGTTCCGGAGTCAGCGCCCCTGCAACAGCTCGCCGGCCTGATCGAGCAGGGCCAGTGGGTCGTTGGTCTTGTGGATATCCACCGACAGCAACTGACGGAACTTGCGTGCCCCCGGGAAGCCCTGGCCAAGGCCGAGAATGTGCCGGGTCACATGGTGCATGGCGCCGCCCGATGCCAGGTGCGCGGCGATATAGGGGCGCAACTTGGCCAGCGCCTCACTGCGGCTGATCACCGGCGCCTGGCTGCCGAACAACTGCTGGTCCACTTCAGCCAGCACATACGGATTGTGATAAGCCTCGCGCCCCAGCATCACCCCATCGAACGTCTGCAGATGCGCCTGGCACTCGGCCAGCGTCTTGATACCGCCATTGAGCACGATCTCAAGATCAGGGAAATCCGCTTTCAACTGCGCGGCCACGTCATAACGCAGCGGCGGAATCTCACGGTTTTCCTTCGGCGACAACCCTTCAAGGATCGCAATGCGCGCATGCACAGTAAAACTGCGACAGCCCGCGTCACGCACCTGCCCGACGAAATCACACAGCTCGGCATAACTGTCGCGACCGTTGATCCCGATGCGGTGCTTCACCGTCACCGGAATCTGCACTGCATCCTGCATCGCCTTGACGCAATCGCCTACCAACGCCGGATGCCCCATCAGGCAGGCGCCGATCATATTGTTCTGCACCCGGTCACTTGGGCAGCCGACGTTGAGGTTTACCTCGTCATAGCCGGCCTCCTGGGCCAGCTTGGCGCAGGCAGCCAGATCCGCCGGCACGCTGCCGCCCAATTGCAAGGCCAGGGGGTGTTCGGCTTCGTCATGGCGCAAAAAGCGCTCGGCGTCACCGTGGAGCAGGGCGCCGGTGGTGACCATTTCGGTGTAGAGGAGGGCATTGCTGGAGAGCAGGCGCAGGAAGAAGCGGCAGTGGCGGTCGGTCCAATCCATCATCGGCGCCACGCTGAAGCGGCGGGAGGGCTCAGATCGGGTGTTCATTGAGGTTGAAGCGGATTCTGGAGGCATTTTCTACGACGCGGTTTGTACCATTTTCGGGGTGTTTTCGGGCGTTTCCAGAGGGGTGGCCGAGACGCCGCCCAGATCCGCATCAAAAACATAAGGGTCACAGTTTACCAAGAGTGCAAGGCATTCGCGCTGCATAAAAAAGCCACCCGAAGGTGGCTTTCTTACACAGCACCGAGCACTCAGTAAGCTTTGCCGGTCTTGTAGAAGTTCTCGAAGCAGAAATTAGTGGCGTCGATGTAGCCTTCAGCACCACCGCAGTCAAAACGCTTGCCCTTGAACTTGTAGGCAATTACGCAACCGTTCTGCGCCTGCTTCATCAGGGCGTCGGTGATCTGGATCTCGCCGCCTTTGCCTGGCTCGGTTTCTTCGATCAGCTTGAAGATGTCCGGGGTCAGGATGTAGCGGCCGATGATGGCCAGGTTCGACGGCGCGTCTTCAGGGGCCGGCTTCTCGACCATGCTGTTCACGCGGTAGATGTCGTCACGGATCATCTCGCCGGAGATCACGCCGTACTTGTTGGTTTCCTGCGGATCGACTTCCTGGATGGCGACGATCGAGCAGCGGAACTGGTTGTACAGCTTGACCATCTGCTGCAGTACACCGTCACCTTCGAGGTTGACGCACAGGTCGTCAGCCAGCACGACCGCGAACGGCTCGTCGCCGATCAGCGGGCGGCCAGTCAGGATGGCGTGGCCCAGGCCTTTCATTTCGGTCTGGCGGGTGTAGGAGAACGAGCACTCGTCGAGCAGGCGACGGATACCGACCAGGTACTTCTCTTTGTCGGTGCCCTTGATCTGGTTTTCCAGCTCGTAGCTGATGTCGAAGTGGTCTTCCAGGGCGCGCTTGCCGCGGCCGGTAACGATGGAAATCTCGTTCAATCCAGCTTCCAGCGCTTCTTCAACGCCGTATTGGATCAGTGGCTTGTTCACCACCGGCAGCATTTCCTTGGGCATGGCTTTGGTGGCAGGCAAAAAACGAGTGCCGTAGCCAGCTGCGGGAAACAGGCATTTCTTGATCATGAGGTTCCTTGGTATGAGTGCGTCCATTTTGCCGCGCAGTCTAAAGCAAGTGGAAACAAACCCACAATGCTGGATGTCCAGTAAGTGCTTGAATAAAAACAACTTCAAGCTTGCTGAATAGAGGTGGCATATCTTATTGCGGGTGGAATCTTTCAGGTCCGCGAAACGATCCTGTTACGTCATGAATTTCCATGTATCCATCAATCAACTTCGCCTCCTTCTTCGCATGACTGGCTCCCAGACAGGTCATGCCCTGGACCCTTGAGAACATGCAGCGTTGAACAGGGCAACAGCAGCACTTGATATTCATCCACCCCAACCGGGCTGACAGGGTCATTATCACCCGGTAGCCGTAGCACCGGCATACGAAGTTCCACCAACCGCCCACTCAAATCGCTTTGGTCACCCAGAAATCAGTGCGGTGCCTGCGAATACTCAACAGTAAACTCAGGTCGCCAGTCAGATACGCCAAATGAAGGCATATACACCCCGCTCGAAGTAACGCTCAGCACCAGGTGGGTGATTCGCTCAGGCCACTCCAGCGCAGCACATACGTGCGCAACAAGCCCCGGTGGCTGGTCGATCTGGGAAAGCAGGCGTGCTACGAGGTAATCCATGTAATTGACTGCGGGTTCAGGTGGGGATCGAACTCCGGCTAGCCCATATGAAGCTGATATGCCGTAGTGAGGAATTTGGCTGTGCGGGGCACCAATGTCGGTATTGCCGGGGGCGTCTGGAAGGAAGATGAGTTTTGAAAGCTGGGTTGTCACAACGACCTCTTGGGTGCTTTAACCGCCTGATCGAAGGGGGAAAAAGGCTGCGAGCGAGGCCGAATGTTAGTTCAGTCGTACGACAAATTCTCACTCACGTGAACCACATCGAACATTTTCCCGCCACCCGCCGCTTTGGGTTTTCCCTGACCCTCCAGACCGCGTATCATTCCCACAGTATTTCTGAAGATTTCCTACGCGATGCGTGTAGGCCATTCGCCTTGCACCTTTCCTGTGTGCAGCAAGGCAACCTCCAGATAAAAAGATGATCCGCAGGTGACGTTTAACGACTTGCCAAATGAATATTGGCCTGGCACGCCGGCTGTCCGATGGATGGGATGGTGCCCGGAAGAGTTTTAAAGGAATGGGTTTTGACAAAGCGTAGACAGGTAGCAATTGTTGGTTGTTCTTTCCGTTTTCCCGGCTCTACCACGAGCAGCTTCTGGCAGAACTTGATGGCCGGGAGGGATCTGGTTACTCAGGTCGACACCTCCCGCTGGGATCACGCCGAGTTCCTGCACCCGGACAAAGCCAACCCGGCTACCAGTTACACTTTCGCGGCCGGCACCCTGGGCGATGTCAGTGCATTCGATGCGGGTTTCTTTAACATCTCGCCGCGCGAAGCGGCAGTAATGGACCCGCAGCAACGCATGTTGCTGGAAATGTGCTGGGAAACTTTCGAGAACGCCGGCGTCAAGCCGTCCAGCCTGCGCGGCAGCAACTGTGGTGTGTACCTGGGGATCGCCGCGGTGGAGCAGGCGTATCGCCTGGTGGAAGACATGGCCTCGATCGACGCCGCCACCGCCACCGGCAACACCATGAGCATCGCCGCCAACCGCCTGTCATTCTTCTACGACCTGCGCGGCCCGAGCATGGCCATCGATACCGCCTGTTCGTCTTCGCTGGTGGCTTTTCACCAGGCCTGCCAGGCCATCCTCAGCGGTGACATCGACCAGGCCGTGACCGGTGGCATCAGCCTGCACATGCACCCGTTCGGTTTCATGATTTTCGCCAAGGCCTCGATGCTGTCGCGCACCGGGCGTTGCCACTCCTTCGATGAGAGCGGCGACGGTTATGCGCGCTCCGAGGGCGGTGGTCTGTTCCTGCTCAAGGACTACGACCAGGCTGTGGCCGACGGCAACCCGATCCTGGCGGTGGTCGCCGCCAGTGCGGTCAATACCGATGGCCGCAAGTCGAGCCTGACCCTGCCCAATGCCGATGCCCAGGCAGCGTTGCTCAAGCGCGCCTATGCCAAGGCCGGTATTGACCCTTCGCAGCTTGATTACCTGGAAGCGCATGGCACGGGTACGGCAGTAGGCGACCCGGTCGAGACCCGCGCCATCGGTGAGGCCCTGGGCCAGGCCCGTGGGGCTGGCAATCCGCTGCCGATCGGCTCGGTCAAGAGCAACCTGGGTCACCTGGAAGCAGCCTCCGGCGTTGCCGGCCTGATGAAGGCGCTCAACTGCCTGATCGAGCGCAAAGTGCCGGCCACCATCGGCGTTGAAGAACTCAACCCGAACATCGCGTTTGCCGACCTCAACCTCAAGGTCGTGACCGAAACCCACGCACTCAAGCCAGAAGGGCAACTGACCGTCGGGGTCAACTCCTTCGGCTTCGGTGGCGCCAACGCCCACGTCATTTTGCAAAGCCCTGAGCCGCTGCCGGCGTCTGCCGCACCGACCCAGGCGCGTCGCGTGCCATTGATGCTCAGCGCCAAGGATGCCGATGGCCTGCGCGCCACGGCCGAGCGTTTTGCCAACTACCTGGCCGCGCACCCTGAGGCCAATTATTACGACGTGGCCTACCAGGCCATGTTCCGTCGCGACGTCCACTCGCATCGCTTGCTGCTGGTCAGCGCCGATCCGGCCGAAGCCGCCCAGGCGCTGGCGGACTACGCCGACGACCCGAGCCTCAGCGAGCTGAGTTCGGTGCTGGAAGCGGGCCAGGCGCTGGACAAGGTCCAGGGGCCGGTCTTCGTCTACTCCGGCAACGGTTCGCAGTGGCAGGGCATGGGCAGCGCGATGCTTGGCAACCCGCTGTTCGAGGCTGCCGTCGCTGAAGTCGATGCCATTTTCCAGCCACTGGCGGGCTATTCGCTGCGCGCCGAGCTGCTGGGTGAAAACGGTGAAGATCGCTATGTGCGCACCGAGATCGCCCAGCCTGCGCTGTTCGCCCTGCAAGTGGCGGTCACCCGTGTACTGGCAGCCCAGGGCTTCCACCCGGCGGCAGTGATTGGCCACAGCGTGGGTGAAGTGGCCGCTGCCTGGGCCTGTGGTGCCTTGACGCTGGAAGACGCGACTCAAGTGATCTTCCACCGTAGCCGCCTGCAGGGCCTGACCCGCGGCAGCGGCCAGATGAGCGCCGTGGGCCTGTCGGGCGAAGACACCGCAGCCGTGCTGGTGGAGCTGGGCCTGGATAGCCAGTTGGTGATCGCGGGCGAAAACAGTGCCCGTGGGGCCACTGTCGCCGGTAGCGTCGAGGCGTTGAGCGTGCTTGAAGAAGCGCTCACCGAGCGTCAGGTATTCGTCCGCCGCCTGGGCCTGGACTATGCCTTCCACTCGCCGGCGATGAACCCGATCGAGCGACAGGTCATTGCCGACCTTGCACACATTCGGCCGCGCAGCGGCGATATCCCATTCTACTCGACTGTCGTAGGCGGCGAGCTGGACGGCCAGCGCCTGGACAGCCGTTACTGGTGGCAGAACATCCGCTTCCCGGTGCTGTTCCAGGGCGCGATGGACGCTTTGGTGGGGCAGGGCTTCAACCTCTACGTTGAAGTCGGTCCGCACCCGATCCTGCGCGCCTACGTCACCGACGCCCTGAATGCGCGCGAGTTGCCAGGCCAGGTGATCGGCACCTTGCTGCGCAAGGACAACAGCCCGGCGTTGCTGGAGCGTTGCATGGCCAAGCTGCTGATTGCGGGCGGCGAGCCAGACTGGCAGCCGCACTTCCCGGTAGCAGGCAACAACGTGCGCCTGCCGAACTACGCCTGGCAGCGTGACAGCTTCCAGTTGCCGGTCAGCGCCGAATCCTTTGGTGTACTGCAGCGCGAGCGTGTGCACCCGCTGCTGGGTTACCCGCTGGCCGACCGTGCCCTGACCTGGGAAAACCGTCTGGACACCCAGCTGTTCCCGACCCTGGGCGATCACAAGGTGGGTGAGTCGGTGCTGTTCCCCGGCGCCGGTTTCACCGAGCTGGCATTGGCGGTGGCGTTGCTGCACCAGCCGGGTGAGTTCGTCGATATCGAAGAGCTGGAGATTCATAACCCGTTGCTGCTCGGCAGCGAAGGCAGCAAGAAAATCCGCGTCAACGTCGAAGAGGCAGACGGCACCCTGCGCGTCACCTCGCGCACTTTGGCCCAGCGCGAAGAGTGGGTGCAGCATGTCGTGGCACGCTTGCCGGGTGAAGCCCGTGGCGTGCTACTTGGTGGCCGTGCGCCGGCGCTGCCGCAGCGCCCGGCGGACTTCACCGGCGAGCAGCACCTGGCGCTGACCTGCGCGGTTGGCCTGAACTACGGCCCGGCCTACCAGGCGGTTTCCGCCGTCTGGGTGGAGCCTGCGCGGGTGCTGGCGCAACTGAGCGTGCCTGAGGCCATCGCCGACGAATTGGCCTCGCTGCACCTGCACCCGGCCTTGCTCGACGGTGCTTTCCAGTTGATCACCGAACTGCTGGTCAGCCAGCCGGGCAGCAACAAGGGCCTGGCGTTCATTCCGGTCAAGTTTGGCCGTATCGCTTTTGCCAAGGCCGGCGGTGTGCCGTGCCTGGCCGAAGTCGTGCAACTCAAGCGCACCGAGCATTCGTTGCTGGTGGATTTCACCCTGTTCGATGCAGCCGGCAATGCCGTGCTGTTTATCAAGGACGCGCGCTTCCGCGGCGTGCGCCTGCAGCGCGACCGCTCGGGCGATATCAAACACCTGGCTCATGTCGGTGTGGCTGCGCCTGGCCAGGTGGTTCCGCTGGTGCGTGAGGCCCAGGCCGGCACGCCGTTGGTAGCTCATCTGCAAGGGTTGGGTGACGAAGCTGTGCAGGCGCGTTACCTCAATGAAGTCGAGCCCTTGCTCGAAGCCCTGTGTTCCAGTTTTGTTCTCGACCTGATCGAGCAGGCAGGCGGCCAGTTGAGCGCCGAGCAGGTTGCCCTGTGGTCACAGCACGAAGGCGTGCCGGGCGATTACCTGGCGACCTTGCTGCGCCACGGCCAGGACGACGGCAGCCTTGGCTGTGATGCCGATGGCAACTGGAAAGTCGTCGAAGCGGGCGAGCGTCCTGCCTCCGAGGAAATCTGGCAGGAGCTGTTCAAGAGCTATCCGGAACACTTCCAGATCATTCATTCGGTCGGCCGCATCGGTCGCCACTTGCTGGCCTTGCTGGACGGTCGCCAGACCCTCGAGCAGCTGCTGCCGCGAGAAACCAGCGGGGCCAACCTGGCACGCCTGGTACTGGGTGCAGCGGGTCAGCAACGCCTGCTTGCCGGGGTACGCGAAACCCTGGCCCAACGGCTTGCCGCCTTGCCGGCCGGGCAGCGCCTGCGGGTGCTGGAGCTTGGTTTTGGCGGTCAGTCCTTTATCGAGTCGCTGTACGCCGGTATCGACTTCGATCGCGTCGACTACAGCTACTGCGTGCAGGAGCCGGAGTTGGCGCAGATGCTGCGCGACGATTGCCCGGCACTGGACATTGTCGGTTTTGATCAGTTGGCGGACGCCGGTCAGTACGACTGGGTGTTGGTACCGACGGATCTGGCCGCCCTGGACAGCATCGGCGAAGCCCTGCGTCAGGCCGCCAACGCGCTTAATGCTCATGGGCAGCTGGCGCTGCTGGCGCAGTACCCGGCGCGTTGGGCTGACTTTGTATTCGGTGCTCAGGCCGATTGGTGGCTGGCAGGCCCGCAGCAGGCGTTGTCGCGTCAGCAGCGCCCGTCGTTCTGGCTGCATGAATTGCAGCGTCATGGCCTGACCCTGACCCACACCCTCGAAGCCTTGCCGGGCAACGCCTGTGGCAGTTACCTGTTGCTGGCGGAAAAACCGCTGGGTGGCCATGCGCCGACAGTCGAAACACCGGTGCAACGCTGGGCCCTGGTGGCCGAGGCCGGGCAGGGCGCTGCCGAGCAGTTGGCCCAGGCCCTGCGCGAGCAAGGCCAGCAGGTCAGCCTGCTGCTGCCCGGCAATGCCCAGGCGCTGGCGCAACAGCTGGCTGCGCTGGACCAGGCACCGGAGCAGCTCCTGCACCTGGTCGGCTTCGATGCCAACCAGGGCCTCGATGGCCAGGGCCTGCGCTGCATGCAGGCGGCTGCACTGGTGCAGGCGTGCGAGTCGCTTGGTATGGCGCCGCAATGCTGGCTGTTGACCCGTGGAGCTGCGGCTCACCTGTACGCCGGTGACAGTGCCGAGAACGTCGACGCCATTGCCGATGCCGCCTTCTGGGGCTTTGGCCGCACCTTGGCGAACGAGTCGGTCAGTTGCAAGGTTCGCCTGCTCGACCTGGCCTTCAATGCACCGGTCGACAGCCTGCTGCCCGCACTGCTGCACGCCGATGCCGAAACCGAGTTGGCCATCACCGCCGATGGCCAGCGCTATGTGCCGCGCTTGCGCGTGCTGGACGATCAGGCTCGGGTGGTGGGCGATGCCGACAAGCGCATCAGCCTGGGCTTCGACCTGCCCGGCCAGTTGCGCAACTTGCGCTGGGAAGTGCGCGAGCCGCGCCTGCCTGCGCCGGACGAGCTGGACATTGCCGTACGTGCCACCGGCCTGAACTTCCGCGACGTGATGTTCGCCCTTGGCTTGCTGTCGGATGAAGCCATCGAGAACGGCTTCTCCGGGCCGACCCTGGGCTTTGAATTCTCCGGCGTGGTCCAGGGCAAAGGCGCCGATGTGCTGGGCGATTTCGCCCCGGGCGACCGTGTGGTGGGCTTCGGGCCGTGCAGTTTTGCCAACCGCCTGGTGACCAACGCCAACGCCGTGGCGCGTATTCCGGACGGCATGTCGTTCGAGGCGGCGGCGACCATTCCAAGTACGTTCTTCACCGTCTACTACGCCCTGCATTACCTGGCACGCCTGGAGCCGGGCGAGAAGGTACTGATCCACGGCGCCGCGGGCGGCGTGGGCATCGCTGCGATCCAGATCGCCAAGTGGTGCGGCGCGCAGATCTATGCCACCGCCGGCAGCGACGAAAAGCGCGACTTCCTGCGCCTGCTCGGTGTCGACAAGGTGTTCGACTCGCGCTCTCTGGCCTATGCCGACGAAGTGCTGGCAATGACCGGCGGGCGTGGCGTCGATGTGGTGCTCAACTCCCTGGCGGGCGAAGCGATCAACCGCAACCTGCGGGTGCTCAAGCCGTTTGGCCGGTTCCTGGAGCTGGGCAAGCGCGACTTCTACCAGAACACCCGCATCGGCCTGCGTCCGTTCCGCAACAACATCAGCTACTTCGGCATCGATGCCGACCAGTTGATGAGCGAGCGCCCGGACCTGACCCGGCGCCTGTTCGCGCAGATGATGGCGCTGTTCGAGCAAGGCATCCTGCACCCATTGCCGTTCCGCGAGTTCGACGCCAACCAGGTGGTCGAGGCCTTCCGCTACATGCAGCAGGCCCGGCAGATCGGCAAGATCGTGGTCACCTATGGCAACCCGATCGAGCAGTTGGTGGAAACCCGTCAGCAGCCGGTACAGCACCTGCAACTCAGTGGCGATGCCACCTACCTGGTCACTGGTGGTGTGGGCGGCTTTGGCCTGCGCACGGCGCAGTGGCTGGTGGACAAAGGCGCGCGGCACCTGGTGTTGCTCGGCCGCCGTGGCCCGGCCAGTGTCGAGGTCCAGCCAAGCCTGGCCGCATGGCAGGCCCAGGGCATTGATGTGCAGGCGCTGGCCTGTGACATCACCGATGCGCAGCAGCTGCGCGGCGTGTTCGAGCGCATCAATGCAAGCCCGTATCCCTTGCGCGGCCTGGTGCATGCGGCCACGGTGATCGACGACAGCCTGATCCGCAACCTCGAGGCCGAGCAGCTGCAGCGTGTGCTGGAGCCCAAGGCCAAGGGCGCGCAATACCTGCACGAACTGACCCGTGAACTGGCCCTGGACTTCTTCGTGATGTTCTCCTCGGCCACCACCCTGTTTGGCAACCCCGGCCAGGCCAACTATGTGGCCGCCAACCACTGGCTCGAAGCCCTGGCCCGCCATCGTCGCAGCCTGGGGCTGGCGGCTACCGCCGTGCTGTGGGGCGCCATCGACGACGTCGGCTTCCTGGCCCGCAACGAACAGATCAAGGATGCCCTGCAAAGCCGCATGGGCGGAGCAGCACTGCGGGCGGACGTGGCGCTGGCGCACCTGGAGCAGATGCTGCTCAAGGGTGACGACGGCATCGGCGTGCTGGAGCTGGAATGGAAGGCCTTGTCGCGCTTCCTGCCGAGTGCGGCGACGCCGCGCTTTGTCGAACTGGTCCGCGCCCATGGCGGCGAACAGGACGACGACAACGACGCCGAAGACATTCAGCGCATGCTCGCCGAGCTTGACGACGAACAGGTGCTGGAGCGCTTTGTCGAGCTGCTCAAGCACGAAGTCTGCGAAATCCTGCGCTTGCCGGCGGCGCGTCTGGACACCCAGCGCCCGCTGCAGGAACTGGGGCTCGACTCGCTGATGAGTGTCGAGCTGGTCGTCGCACTGGAAGAGCGTTTCGGCATTCGCCTGCCGGTAATGGAGCTCAGCGAAAGCTCCAGCATCGACAAGCTCAGCGTGCGCATTCTCGACTTGCTGCGTGGCGAAGCGGGGGGCAACGAAGCCTCGGCGCCTGCGGCCCTGGCCGAGAACGTGCTGGCGCGTCACGGCAGTGAGCTGAGCCGTGAACAGATCGCTGAACTTAACGCCGAGCTTGCCGATAACACTGCAGTCCCTAACCGTTTGATTGAGTGAAAGTCCGATGACTGCAAAAACGCCCACCGGCCTAGGCGCCGGTATCAAGCAACGGCTGATCCAGCAAGCACTGGAACGCCGTCGCAGCGAGGCGGGCGATACAGCCGGCGGCGCGACCCTGGAGCAAGCACAGCAGGCCGCGCTGAAGGTGCCCGAGGCGTTCTATCGCTTCGACCAGCACCCCGGCTATCAGCAGTTGCGGGTGATGCAGCAGAGCGCTGCACGCCTGGGCCTGGCCAACCCGTTCTTTCGTATGCACGAGGGCACGGCGGGCGCTGAAACCTGCATCGGCAGCCGTGAGTACATCAACTTCGCCAGCTACAACTACCTTGGCTACTCCGGTCACCCGGTGGTGGCCGAGGCGGCCAAGGCAGCGATTGATCGCTACGGCACCTCGGTGTCGGCCAGCCGGCCGGTGTCGGGTGATCGTCCGCTGCACCGTGAGCTGGAGCGTGAGCTGGCGAGCCTCTATGAGGTTGACGATGCGGTGGTGTTTGTCAGTGGCCACGCCACCAACGTCACCACCATCGGCTACCTGTTCGGCCCGCGCGACCTGGTGCTGCATGACGAGCTGATCCACAACAGCGTGCTGCAGGGCATCCAGTTGTCGGGGGCGCGGCGCTTGAGTTTCGCCCATAACGACTGGCAGGCACTGGACCGGATTCTGGCCGAGCAGCGCCCGCATTTCGAGCGGGTGCTGGTGGTGGTCGAAGGCATCTACAGCATGGACGGCGACTACCCGGACCTGCCGCGTTTCGTCGAGCTCAAACGCAAGCACAAAGTCTTTCTGATGGTCGATGAGGCGCACTCACTGGGCGTGATGGGCGCGAACGGCAAAGGCATTCGCGAGCATTTCGGCCTGGCGGGTGATGACGTCGATATCTGGATGGGAACCTTGAGCAAGGCCCTGGCCAGTTGTGGCGGTTACATTGCCGGCAACACGGCGCTGGTGGAGCACCTCAAGTTTCTGGCTCCGGGTTTCCTGTACAGCGTGGGCATGCCGCCTTCGGTGACCGCGTCGGCGCTGGCGGCGCTCAAGTGCATGGCGGGGGATCAGGAGCGGGTGCAAACGATGCAGGCCCGTGGCGAACTGTTCCTGCGCCTGGCCAAAGCGGCGGGGCTGGATACGGCCACCAGCACCGGGCTTGCGGTGATTCCGGTGATTACCGGCAGCTCGTTCAAGGCGGGACGGTTGTCCAGCGCATTGTTCGAGCGCGGGATCAACGCCCAGCCGATCCTTTATCCGGCGGTGCCGGAAAAGGCCGCGCGGGTGCGGTTCTTTGTGTCTTGCGAGCACACCGAGGAGCAGATCATCAGCACCGTGGCCATCGTTGCCGAAGAGATGGCCCGGCTTTCTTGAACGATCGCGGGGCGGCCCGCTCCTACCGTAGGCGCGGGCTTGCCCCGCGAAGCGGTCAGATATACGGCTTTTCGTAAGCGTTGAGCGCTTCGATAAAACGCCAGTGGCTGCGCTTGTCGAACCCCATCAAGCGCTTCAGGCGAATGTCCCAGCGCATGTGATGGTTGGCAATCCACGGCAGGGCGAACAGGTGGGCACCGCGCCATGGAATGAACGGATTACGGCGCAGGCTCGCGTAAATCTCCACCCGGTGGCTCGGCTGCAAGCTCGGGCAGCGGGCATGAAAGCCCGAGGTATCCGCCACCACCAGCGTATTGGCCGGAACCGAGAAGCGCCGTGGCGCTGGCAGGCCGAGTTCGGCCAGTTCATGTTCGTGAACCCGGAACGACCCCTCGCGGTGCATCTGCTCCGGCGAACGGGCCGCATCCAGGCTCTGGCGGTATTCCCAGGCCAGGCGTTCCGGCGTCAGGCGATGAGAACCGGGCACGTAGCTGAACGGCCCCTGGTCATCTTCCACGTCATCCAGGAACAACCACGCCTTGGCAGTGGGATGGAAGGTGTCGGCATGCAGGCGGGTTTGCGGGTCCTTCTCGGCATTGACGCCGTCGATCACGATCGACTGCAGCTGGTACGTGATGCCGCCGGTGTTGGACGACGCATAGGCGATCAAGTCGCGCACGCCGCGGTCGGCCACGAACGCGGCGCTGGCCGGGTTCTTCTCCAGCACATCCTGGTCCAGGCTCACCCGCCGGGTCACGGCCTTGCCCTGGCGCATCTCCCAGCCGGTGCTGCGCAGGTTGCCCAGCTCGGCGCGCAAGGCGGCGAACTGTTCGGCGGGCAAGGCGTTCTCGCGCACGAAAAAGCCCTGCTCCTCAAAATGTGCCAGCTCGCCAGCGTCCAGCCGTGGCGCCAGGGCCCGGCGCCGCATCGCCGCCATGGCCATGGCCAATTGTCGACGCTGCACGTGCAGGCCCAGGGCATTGAGCCGGGCGCTGCCCAGCACAGGGTTGTTCTCGAATGACTTGGCGTGGGTCAGCAGTTGCAGGCAATGCCAGGGCAGTGCCGCATAACGGCCCAGATCCTTCAGTGATGCAGGCATGGTCTAGTCCTTTAGGGGACCTCTGTACGGCCGCAGCCGAGCATGGTCCGGGTGTAATTGAGCAGCGGCTGCAGGCGCGGGTGATGCGCAAGCTGCTGCGGGCGATGGTTCGACAGGCATGTCAGGGCATGCCAGGCATCGCAGGGCAAAGCGTGCTGGGGGTCGGCATAGCGCGCATAGCGCAACAGGGCGCCGGCTACCAACTGGTCCAGGGTGAGGCGCCGGGTGCGGCGCGTGAAGGGCAGGTGGTCGTGGGTAAGACCCCAGCCGGCGTAAAAGGGGGTGCCATAGGTGGCCACGGTCAGGCCGCGCAACAACGCTTCAAACCCTGCGGTGGAGCTGAGGGTATGCACTTCATCGACCTGGTCGTACAGGCTGGCGATATCGACCCCGCACAGTACCTGGTCGGCCAACGCCAGTTGGCTGTGGTCAGGTGTGAAGCCGCGACGTTTGCCGGCCTCCACATCCGGGTGGGGCTTGTACACGATCCAGGCATCCGGAGCGCTGGCCCTTACATGGGCGAGCAGTGACAGATTATCGCGCAGGCCGTCGGTGCAGTAGCGCAGCGAGGCGTCGTCCTCCACCTGCCCGGGCACCAGGATGCGGCGCTGGCCCGGGCGGGCGTGGATCTGATTGTCAGCGGCGTTATTGAGGTTGTACTTGCTCACGCGCCGGGCAACGATCCCTTCGCGCAAGCGGGCCGCTTCCATCAACGTCTCGGCATCGAAGTCCGTGTGTTCCAGCAAGTGTTCCAGATCGCACGGGGCGCTGGTGTCGAAGTGCATGCCGCGGCGGTCGAGCACCAGCGACAGCGCTGGCGCGTTGCGCACGCCCAGGCCATTGGAGCGCAAAAAACCATCTTCGACACGCCATACCGGCACATCAGCGGCGGCGGCACGGGCTTTGAGATCGGCAGGTTCGCGTGCGGCCCAGACCAGCACCTTGCCTTGCCTGGCGGCGACATCGGCTACCAGGGTCGGGCTGTCTTCGGCGAAGCTCAGGCGGCCCCAGCGGCTGCTGAAAAAACGCCGGATGTTGTGCTGCTTATGGCGCTTGATCCCCAGCACGATGATGTCGCCGGCGAACTCCGCGTCTTGTGCTTTCTTGCGCGCCAGTTGCCGGGCCACCGTCAGTGCGTCGGTGAGTTGCCCGGTCAGCGGATCGACGTAACGGCAATAACGCACATAGGCCGCCGCCACCAACTGCACCAGGTCCGGCCGCGCCTGGCGCCGGGGGATCGGCATGCGGTCGTCGGTCAGGCCCCAGCCGGCGTAGAACGGCAGGCCAAAACAGGTCACCGGAACACCCTGGATCAACGCCTCGAGCCCGGCCTGGCTGGTGCCGATGTACACCCGCCGGGCGCGGCGGGCCAGGGATGCCCACGACACCGGGCGGGCCTCCAGGGCAACGCCCCGCGCAGTCGCTGCCGCCAGCAGGCAACTGGGCTTGTGCCCACCCACGCAGTCGGGGTGGATGCGCACGCGCACTTCGGCATCGGGGTTCTCTGCCAGAGCCGCATCAAGCATGCGAACGTAATCCGCCTCGGTCAGGCCGCCGCCGGGGATGGAGTAGTCGCCCGCGGTCTGGTCCACCACCAGCACCAGGGGGCGCTCGCGGCCCAATGGATCAGCCGGGTCCAGATCCGGGGCATTGTTGTACTTGCCGATACCGCTGCTGCGCATCAGCGCAATCAATTGGCGGGCGCTGTCCAGCTCGGCGGGGGTCAGTTCATCTGGCGCCTGGAGGATGTTTTCCAGCAGCGAAGGACGATCGGCGAGGTAGTGGATACCCACCGGGTCGACCACCAGCGACATCGGTGTGTCGCCCTCGACGCCCAGCGAAGATGAGCGCAGGAAGCCGTCTTCAATGGCGATGTAAGGCAACCCCCAGCGCTTGCACAGCACCCGGGCCGGGGCCGAGGAATCCTTGTAGCCGATACCCGCGATAGCCTTCAGGCCTTTGGGGGCTTTTTGCCCGCGCCGCCACAACCAATAGGGTGGGCCTTCAGGGCCGAGAAACTGCGGCAGGTGCAGCACCTTCCAGGCCACCCACTGCGACATCACGCCGACCCAGCCAGGGCCGTCTACCAGCGGTTGCAATGTGATCGTTGGGCCACTCACGAGGCAGGCTCCGCAAGCCGGTGCATACTGCGCACCGGTGGGAAAGGCACCCAGCGCTTGCGCAACAGGTCAAAGCCGTTGTGCAGGTACAGGGCCCGTGCCCGGTCGTTGCTCAGTGGCACTTCGAGAAAAACGTCCTTGAAGCCTTCTGCGCCAGCGTGCGCACAACAGGCCTGCACCAGCGCAGAGCCAATGCCACGGTTACGGGCCGACTTGTTCACGCGCAACCCGTACAGCAGAAACGAGTAGCGCCATTCGCGGTACTCGCTCAAACAGAAGGCGGCGAAGCGGACCCAGCCCTGAACCTTGCCGAACTCCTGGGCGAAGGGCTGCACACGCAGGGCGTAGGGGCCGCGCAGGTGATGCTTGAACGCCACATAGCCCAGCGCCTTGCCTTCTTCCATGGCCAGCAGGACCCGGTCCCAGTTGATGCAGTTGCCGAGCAGGCGTTGGCGACTTTCGGTGTTGCCCAGCAGGAACGCCAGTGAGCCTCGCCCCTGGGTCACCACGCGCTGCAATGCGGGATCAGCGGTCTGCGCCGCTGCAAGGCTGGACCCCAGCACAATCGTCACCACGGTTCAGGCCACGCCTTCGACAGCAACAGGCTTGCGCTTCAGATGAGCGCAATCAACCAGGCGGCTGGACAACGCTTCAACCCGGATGGGGCCGGGATGCGTGCCGGGCTGGTGACGGTTCGACCAGATCAGGTAGTCGGTATCACCGGCGGGTGCGCCAATGGCCTGATAGACATCCGGCAGGATCGGCACGTGGTCGCCAAAGAAGCACAGAAGGGCTTCGCGAGGGTGCCCAAGCAACGTCTCGCGTAGCTTGCCGAGCATGCGGTCGGCGTTGGCGATATGGCGCACATAGGGCGCGAGGTCGTCCATGCCGGCGAGCAGCGGGCGGTTGAACCAGGCAGGCAGTTCGGCGGCCTCGACCTGCTCCAGGTGCAGCGGGCCATGGTTCTCCATGGTGATTGCATGGATGAACAGCGGTTGGGTGCGCGCAGGGTCTTGCAGCAGCTCGCGGATCTTGTCGGCTACGGCGCAATCGCCAATGAACGGGCCGGCTTTCTGCGAGTTGTTGAAGCTGCGCACGTCGATGAATTCATCGAAACCCAGCGCTGGCAGCACCTTGTTGCGGCCGTAGAAACTGCCGTTGTAGGGGTGGATGCACACGGTACGATAGCCCTGGGCCTTGAGGTGCGCAGCAACACTCGGCAAGCCCTGGCGCGCCAGTACCCGGTAGGGATTGAAGCGGTGTACGCCAAGGTGCTCGCTGGCGATGCCGGTCAGGTAGGCGAATTCGGTGCGCACGGTATTGGCGCCCCACGCGGCAACCTGCAACTTGCCACGGGCGAGGGCTTCACCGGCAAGGCGGTCGTACTCGCCCAGCACCTGGGTTTTGACACCGGGCCACAGGTCACGCACATCGAAAAACGATTCGCTCTGCACCGACACCAGGTCGGGCAGGGGCGCGGTGGTAGGGGCTGGAGCCCGGGTGTTGAACGCCGAACCCAGGGCTTCACGGTCAACCGGCGCACGGGCCGCCCAGTAGTAGCGCCACAGGCTTGCAGCCAACCCCCAGCGTTTTACGTCCGCCTCGGCATCGAAGCTCGGCACCTGGCGACGATGGCCAAGTTTCAACAGCAACAAGCCGCCCAGCGCCAGCCAGAACGCCTCGATGTGGCCACCCGTCACGGGCGTCTCGAACGTCAGCCCGGCCCACAGGTAAGCCACGAATCCAACGGCCAGCAGCGCCGCCTTGCCGAAGCCGAAGAACGGCAGGTACAGCCGCGGAAAGCGCACCGCATCGCTGAAGTATTCAAAGTCGGCGCACACAAACGGCTCGCGCAACGAGTGGTACTTGGCGTTGCTGACCATCACGATCAACAGCCACAACAGCAACACGTTCACGCCACTGAACAGCGGGCGCGCGGTCAGGCCATACAGCAGCGCAAGGCAGGCGCACCACAAACCACCGTGCACCAGCCAGCAACTCAACGGGCGGCGCAGGTTGGGGCGGGGGATCAGCAGGCGCTCGACCAGCACGGTCAGCAGCAGGCCGATAACGCCGACCTGCAGGATGGACAACTCAATCACTGTAATTCAGACCACGCAGGATGAACGAAGAAAGACGCTGCGGGATCACACCCAGCAACCAGGTGCCGAGGTTCAGCGGGAACGGAAAACTGATGCGTGCCTGGTCCGCAGCCAGGCCACGCTTGATGCGGCGGGCGGCTTTTTCCGCGGTCCACAGGAACGGCTTGGGGCCGGGCATCTCGAAGCACATTTTCGATTCGACGTAGCCGGGAATAATCACATTGAGCTTCACCCCCTGCGGGGCCAGCCAGTCGCGCATGGCTTCGCCATAGACGCGGATCGCCGCCTTGCTGGCGCTGTAGGTCGGCGTCACCGGCAAACCACGCCAGCCGGCCAGCGAGCTGAACAGGGCAATCTGGCCATGGCCGCGCGAACGCATGGCCGGCAAGGCCGCTTCCACCGTGGCGAGCGCCGCCATCACATTGACCTCGAGCAAGGCGCGGCTTTCATCCCAGCACTCGGCCTCGCCATTGCTGCCCACTGCGGTGTTGAGCCCCGCGCCGACCAGTACCAGGTCAGGCTGTTCGGCGTCACTGACCCGGCGCACCATGGCGCGCAGTGCTTCCAGGTCGCGCACGTCCAGCGCTTCTAGCAACACGCGAGCGCCCAGGGCGCGGCATTCGCTGGCCATCTCTTCCAGACGGTCCTGGCGGCGGCCCTGCAGGATCAAGGTCACGCCTGGCGCGGCATAGGCCGGTGCCAGCGCGCCACCGATGCCGCCGGTAGCGCCGGTGATAAGAATGCAGCGGGGTGAAGACGGGTGTGTCATAGGTAATTTTCGATTCTTGAAGTTTTCGCCATCAACACTTCCAGGCAATTGGTCACGGCCATGTCGATGCCGCAGCGGGTGTAGAAGCCGCCGTTGACTTGCGTGGTGTGGATGACGGTGTTGCGAAAATGTTGGAACAGCGCCATGTCGGGCGCCTCAGGGTGCTGCCAGAAGTCGTCCAGGCTGCCTTGCTGAGTGAGCCCCGGCATGGCGTAGATCGGGTTGGCCAGGGCAAAGGTCGGGCGGCTGTGCAGCAGCGCCGAGGCACCCGCGGTGCTGTTGACGGTGACCATGCCGGCGATATGCGACAGCAGTGTCGGCATGTGCCCGGTGGCGAGGAAGTCGACCCGGTCGCTCACGCCATATTGCTGTGCCAGCGCCTCGGTAATGCGCCTGTAGTTCACCAGGCCTGGGCTCAGCGGATGATCTTTCACCAACAAACGCGCCTTGGTAGGCGCATGGGCGGCGAACGAGGCGATCACATGGTTGATGACCTCGAACATGTTGGCGAAGGGCGAGTGATCCTTGATCTGGGCGTCGCTGTCCAGCTGTAGGGGCAGCAGGAAGGTCGGGCGGTGTTCGCGGGCGACTTCGGCCACCAGCTCATCGGCGCGGCGGCTGGCAAACAACAGGCGAATGCCCTGGCGGATGAAGCCTGCGTACTCAACGGCAGCATTGAAGGGGGCGTGGGTGCGGTACTTGGGGAAGCACACTTTGTTCAGCACGCCACCGCTGTGGTACAGCACGTCGTGGGCGGCCCGTGCGGCAAACGACAGCTTGAACGCATTGCCGTTTTCATAGCGCGAAATGTGCTTGCCGACTTCGCGGTACCAGCCCGGGTCCCGTGGCAGCAGCGAGTTGTTGTTTACGCCATCGCGTTCCAGGGTGATCCAGTACGGGCGGAAATATCCTTCCTCAAACACATGCACACGAATGCCCAGGCGCCGTGCTAGGGCAACCGCGGGGCGATGCACCGGACGGCAGTCGCCGAACAGCACCAGATCGGTGACGTCCAGTTCACGAAAGCGCTCGCTGTAATAAGCTTCCAGCTCATTCGGGTGGGCGGAGCAGGATGTGCGCGAGCCTGCGCTGTACAGCACATCGCCGACATTGAAGCTGATGCTGTTCACATGTTGATCGATTGCCCGCAGCGCCGTGGCCAGCCGATTGAAAAACGGCGAGCTGACGCCCTGTAAAAACAGGAAGCTGTTACGCGGATGAGGCGCTAGAGGGCGAAGCGTTGCTCGCGCCTTCAGCTTCTCAGGCGTTTCAAGCCCAATAAACTGCTCAAGCGCTGAATCAAGTCTTGCCATCTGGATGTTGCTCCGGGCTGCGGTAACGCGTGCCAATGCTGTAGTTCGTAAAGAGTCTGTTCGGCGGTGGTGAAGCGGTTGGTGATGCGACTGACGTAGGTGGGGTAGAGCAGTAGCGTGCCTGCCACCAATTCGTCGAGACTTAGACGTCGTGAACGTCTTGCCTGCACGTCTTCGTGCAGGTCCTGATCGCATGTCAAACCCCAGCCGGCATAGAACGGCTGGCCGTAGGTGGTGACCGGAACGCCACGCAACAAGGCCTCGAAGCCGGATTGCGAGGTCAGCACATGCACCTCGTCTACCGCTTCCAGCAACTGCTGTAGAGGTGTATCGCCGATCACCTCGTCACACCAGTCCACGGTCTGAGCTTCGTCATTGCCGCGGGCGCGGGTGCCGGCTTGAACTTCCGGGTGCGGCTTGTACAGTACCCAGGCGTCAGGGTTGCCCTCGCGCACTGCCCTCAGTAGTTGCAGGTTGCTGCGGATGCGATGGGCGCCGAAGCGGATCGAGGCGTCGCCTTCCACCTGGCCGGTCACCAGAATCACCCGTCGGGCCTGGGATGGCCGCTGCCAGGCTGTGCCTGGCAAGTTGTACTTGGTGATGCCGGCGCGGCAGATGGCCAGGCGCAGGGCTTGTGACCGGCCCAGCAGTTCCGGGTCAAAAGTGTGATGCCGCAGGATGTGTTCGAGGCGCGAGGGGCGCGTAGCGTCGTAATAGATGCCGAGATCATCGACTACCCACGACAGCGGGCGGGCTTTGCCCGCGCCAAGGCCAACCGAGCGCAGAAAGCCATCTTCCACCCGGCTGACTGGATGCGGGTGGGTCGCAAGGGCGTCGTCGTGCTTGCAGCCCCAGGACACCACAGCCAGTGCCGGGGCCGGTGCCTTCTTGGGTTTGACGAAGCGGATGGCCGTGCCGTCGAAAAACAACTTGGTCAGCGGCTCCTTCCAGCGGCTGAACCCCAGCATCTGGACGGCACCCGGTAGCGCGCTGCGATGACGACGTTGCAGGCCAAGCCAACTGATCAGCACTTCCGGGGTACAAGGCTTACCGCGCTCGGGGCAGACATAGCGCGGGTAGAGCACCAGACTGGCATGAATCAATTGTGCAAGACTTGCCGGCAGGCGCCGCGACGGGGGCGGCAGGCGGTCATCCGTCAGGCCCCAGCCTGCGTAGAAGGGCATGCCCCATGTGTGAACGGGCACATTCCACAAGAGTGCATCAAAGCCCAGTTGTGACGTCATGACGTACACGGCACGCATGCGCGGCAGCAACTCGGCGGGATGAACATTGCGCGCCAGAACCCGGATCCGTGGATGGCCTGCCAGCGCCTTCAGGTCAAAGTGGCCCTGTTTGCGGCCGGCAACCACGTCCGGGTGAACCTTGAGCAGGACAGTGCTGGTGGCGTAACGCTCCAGCGCGGCCGCAAGCATTGCCATGAAGTCGCTCGGCCCGGCGCCTTGCAGCGAAACGTCACCGAACGTCTGGTCAGCCAGCAGTATGCAGTCTTCGGGTAGGTCGATTGGCTCGATGCGGGCATCGTTGTACTTGGACACTCGTTGTTGCTGCCACAACTGCTGCAGCGCCAGAGCTCGTTCGGATTCACGAGGGCTCAGGGGCAAGGCGATCAGATGTTCAAGGCGCGAAGGGGCACCGGCATCGTAGTAGATACCCAGATCGTCAACGATCAGCGACAGTGGCGGGTCATCAGTCCCAAGGCCTACAGAGCGCAGAAAGCCGTCTTCGAGCGTGAGGATCGGCTTGCTGGCTTTGCCGGCGATGTCCATCGCCATCAGTGCGCTGGGTTTACGACCCCAGGCCATAACCCGGTCAGCCTGCTCGACGTCGCCCACAGTACCGTTATGCAGCGCGAAATCGGGCAGCAGCGAGGGCAGCGTGGCAATGCGTTGAGCACCTTTGGACAGGATCAACAAACGCGGGCGAGGAGAAGCGTCATCCATAAACGTGGAGCGGAAATCCGTTTGAGTGTGTGGCTGTGCGCGGCAGATCCGATAGATTGTCTGTCGGGGAAATTATGTCGCGCGGATGTTAATACAAATTCACAAACGGATGACGGACATTTCGTACAAATCAATCAGAAATATCCGAAATCTTCATGCTCGCCCAGTGGGTTCCACCCTTGCGTTGCTCAAAGCAGGCTGAGCAAATAGTCGTACTTTTCACGTAGCACCGGCATTCGTTGCTTGGTCTGGTACTCCTCGATGGTTTCCGGGCGCAGGCAGTGGTACAGCGCGGTCAGCAGGAACATATAGTTCAAGTTGCGCAAGGCTTCGTCGCTGTCGAAGCGGTGGGGTAAGGCGGCATGGTAGGCCTCGATGAATTCCTGTTGTGCCGCGAGGAACACTTTCATGTCCTTGCGTCTGAACAAGCTGCCAAGATAGGCGCCGCCATCAAAGCCCACGCGTCCGATCTTGACCTCGCTCCAGTCGATCAACAGCAGCTTGCCCTCGTCGACGAACAGGTTCTTTCGCAGGTAATCCATATGGCTGATACAGCGTGGGCTGCGCCGTGCGGCAGATTCAAGTTTGCTCAGTAGGGGTGTAAAGTCGTTAAATTTCTTCGCCAGGCCGGTAAAGCACTCATCACTCTGGCCCAGCCGCTCCAGTTCGGGTAGGCAACGAGCAAAGTTGAATCGAGGCCGCAGCAGGAACCAGGGGCGGAAGAAATCCATGCTCCAAAACAGCGGCGCCTTATGGAGTGGTTGCTCGCTCAAATAGCGGTGGCTGAGGTTTTCCAGTTCGACGATACCCGATGCCAATTGCCTGGCAATGGCATGCATGCGAGGTGGCTTTCCGCGTACGAACTCGGTAAAAACCAGGCTCTCCCACGGCGTCTCAACAATCCCCAGGCAGGCGGGGTACTGAAAATGCACGCTGCCGGTGAGCATGTCTTGAGCTCGGTAGAATCGTGCTTCCTGGCTGCCGATGAACGCAATTTTGCGAATCGACTTCTCCACCAGTTCCACTTGCTGACCCGTGCAGGGGTCGACGAGTTGATGGTGGCGCACGTAATTCACGAACGAGGCGTTGGACGCCAGGTCCTGGCTAGTGATAGCGAGGGGATGCTCACGCCATTGCGGCAACAATACGTGTAGGTGATGTTCTAGGTGGCCTTGCTGCCAGCGGAAGACAGTTCTGCAACCTTGCAGAGGGTGTAAATCCAGGTTCATGACTTCAACTTAGGCCAGCGCCATATATCTGATTTATAGCAGTTTCGGTAACAATATGCTGCGTCATAGCGCCTTCATGTACAACGAAAATTTTTCGGAAGGGCCCCCAGCTTAGGCCCAGTGGCGAATTTTGGTTTAAATTTGCCCCCTTCTCAGTAAAGGGCCTTTGCTAAATGTTGCATAAACCATAAAATTCGCCACTCGATGCCACGCTGATCAGGGACGAAAGTCACAAATGAATCACCTTGCAATAGCAAAAGAAGCTCTCATCGCTCAAGCGCAGGCAATCACCCAAATGGCTGGCCGTCTGGAAGGTGAGTTTCAGAATGCCGTCGAGCTCATCCTTGGTTGCAAAGGGCGCACTGTCGTGTGCGGTATGGGTAAATCCGGCTTAATCGGGCAAAAGATGGTCGCAACCTTCGCCTCCACTGGAACCCCGAGCTTCTTCCTGCATCCTGCTGAAGCCTTTCATGGCGATTTGGGCATGCTCAAGCCCATCGATGTGCTGATTTTGATTAGCTACAGTGGCGAGACGGAGGAGCTGATAAAGCTGATACCGAGCTTGAAGTCCTTCGGCAACAAGTTCATCGCCATGACGGGTAACGGTCAATCGACTCTGGCCAAGCACGCGGATATCTGGCTGGACATTTCCGTTGAACGTGAAGTTTGTCCTAACAACCTTGCCCCAACGACATCAACCTTGGTCACCATGGCTATGGGAGACGCACTGGCAGTAGCCCTTATCGAGGCCATCCAGTTCAAGCCAATGGACTTTGCTCGCTATCATCCTGGTGGCAGCCTGGGTCGTAAGCTGTTGACCCGTGTCTCCGACGTTATGCATTCTCCGGCACCAGTGGTCAGCCCGGATACTAGCTTTCATGATTGCCTGCTGGTGATGACTCAGAGTCGATTGGGGCTGACTTTGGTTAATGAGAACAACCAGCTTGTTGGTATCGTGACTGACGGTGATCTTCGTCGGGCGCTGCTGGACAACCCAGGGGTGGTTAATCAGAGCGTTTCAGCCTTCATGACTGCTCGCCCTCACACAATTGTCGCCGACGCCCAGCTTTCCGATGCTGAGCTGTATATGCGCCAGAAGAAAATCCGAGCTTTGGCAGTCACTGCGGCAGATAGTGAAGCCGTTGTAGGCGTGGTTGAAATTTTCGACTGACCCTTTGTCTGAAATTCCAGGAGAGGTTTGGCGTAAGCACCCCCGTTCCCTTCCGCCCGCTCCGAGAAATCTCTCGAATGGCCGCGTATCTCAGGCGCGGCATATACCGCTATTGCGTTGTCTAGGTCGACCATAATTTATGGCCAAGTAAAATTAATTTATACCCATCAAGCCTGTGGGCTAGCATTAAGGTTGCCTGCACTGTCCTAAAAATGTCATCCCGTGCAGACACTATGGACTCAGAGTAACGAGCGTAAACGATAAATTTACCGAAGATGAATCGCGGAGGTAGATGTATGACAGTTTTGATCGTGCTAATGAGTATCGTTACTGTTGTCTTGGTGGTGTCATGCTTGGGGTGGTCGCGTCATCTGATGACGTGTAACGAGGGCCTTGATCCGGTTAGGCAGTCAGCGAGTAGTGATTTGAGGGCTTCCCAGCCCATCGACATTGTGGGCAACCTGAAGTGAACGTTTCGCAACGCATAGAAGTAGAGGTAGGGTTTTTCCTATGCGAAAAACCCGTTCTTGCATCTATGTTAGGCGGAATTACTACTAGTTCAGAGCCGCTGAGCTAGGATTTTTCGGGGTGGATTCATTGATGGTTTCGGCTATGAAATTGCTGGCTTCCCAGGATGCTACTTGGTGGTAGCGAAGCTTGAAGTACTTTGTACTCTGCTCTTTATATGCGCTGTCGGTGGCGCTGCCATTTCCGTCGTTGAAGCAAAGAATCTTGTACTTATAGGGCTCGTGATTTATGACTTTTAAGATATTAGTCGGTCTCACGATATAGCTGCTGATGTCACCGCACACGGCTGAACCTTGGGCTACAGCATAATGGTGATACAGAAAGGAGGTTAAGTTAATATCCTTAGAGCTTCTGGTTTTTGAATTTTGAGTGGCGGTAAAGGCGCTTGGGTAATGACGCTCTATTTTCTGTAAAACGGATTTTTTAAGCGCGTACGGGACATGCTTGTGGAGTTGTCTTGCTTCATAACTTGGGAGCTGAAGTTGTAACAATTGTCTCGAGTTTTTTGCGGCGACTAGATAGTCAGGGTCTTCACTGTTAGAGGCGCCTGAGACCATGCCGTAAGGTTCAAAATAAGAAATCGAGCGGTCAAATTCATCGAAAAAGTCAGACTGTAAACAAGGCTGAGCCAAGAAAAAATCATCGTTAAAGTAGATAAAATTTTCTTCAAGATCAGGGATTCGATGAAGACAGCATTCAATGGCGTGAGAGTTGAATGTAGGCAGCGCTTCGGGAGCGGGGAATATTTCCTGGTGATCAATCCAGTGAATTCGATCGTTAAGGACCAGCCAACTAGGCTTTTTGCAGTTTGAAACAATGAAGATGCGATTGATCCATGGTGCATACTTGGATAGGGAACGTAGTGAGTACTTTAACTCGCTATTATCAGTATAGCGATCTTTGTCGTAGTAAGTTTCTGGAAAGTTCTGCTTCCACATCTCTTGCCATTGAGGGTCGGACTGGTTGACCCAAGTGTAAACTGCGTCAATTTTTTTTCCTGCACTGCGCTGGCCGTTATACAGGGAAGTTATTTCTGCTGACGGGAATTTTTTTATCCAAGCCTTGTTTGTGCGGACGCTGGCTACGCCTGTGTCGTCGATGTCAAATAAGTGAATGCTCAGGACTTCCGTTGCATTGGTGGGGTGGAATAGTTCAATAACGAAGTTTGCACGCTTGCAGAAAAGTGCAAGCAAGTGAGCAGCATCGGGTAAGCTGTCGGATCGAATGCTAAAGTTTTCACCATGAGTGGTAAAAATGTCTACTTGGGCATGGGTTGTTTTGCAGTGGTGGATAATTAGGCAAAATAATAGATAAAGATGTTCGCCCCACAATATTAAACTATTTTGATCTCGGCCATCTCGAGCACCCACGCCCGCATGAAGCCTGTCGAGTACATATCCCTTGAATCCCAGTTGACTCAGAGCGTTCGTATCAATTGCAGAATCGCCCGAGTAGGAATGATTGTTAACGAGCTTGATGCCTTGTTTAGTGAGGCTGCTAACGGCTTTATTGCTCAGGCGCTTCCGGAACATGTCATAGAAAAACAGATCCGGGTTAGTAAAAAATTTCTTAAATTTTTTCATTTAAATAGAAACCTCAGGCGACGCCTGAACGTATCGTAGCGATCGATGTGGCCTGGTTTGTCTTCAAATAGTGCGGAGTAATCTCTGAGGTTCAAGTCGTGCTTTTGGCATAAGCCAATGAAGTCTTCGATCAACGTCCGGGACTCGGGCAAGCTGGACTCTAAATGACCATGCAGGGACTTGAATATCTCCAGATTGGACCTTCGGCTTGCGTGGTAACTTTTGTTTTTTGGCGTTGGGTGGAACAAATGAAACGCCATATCTTTTTCCAATAATGTCGGGAGGCACAACCGCCCTAATGCTCGTCTAAATCCAGAGGGGAAAAGAGGGGATCTTGCATTGCAGGTATCGAGTAGTTTGCCGCATGGAGTTAGGACGTTATAGTGTACAGCAAGGCGAAGCATGAAATCAAAGTCTTCATAGCCGTGCCCTTCAAATGCTTCGTTGAAGCTGCCGGCGTTAATAAAGTCTATTGAGCGCATTATGGTGATTGATGAGGGGTTCGCAAGATGCACGAACTCCTTGCGAGAGAAATTGAAGTACTTCTCCGTCATCCCTTCTGGATCTCCATCTCGTAACAAGGCTTTTGAGCCATAAGCAGACAAGTACATACAAGGGATAAAGTAGAAGGGGGCTAAGCCCAGTTCGATATTTCTCTGGTACTTATTAAATAGCTCAAAGTCCGGCCATATGTCAGCATCCAGAATAAGCAAGAACTCTGTTGCTGCCTTTTCAAAAGCTCTGTTGCGCAGGAGGGCAGTATTGACCGCGCCGGTAGTAGGCACATTCACGACTATTGTTCGCTTGAATTGCCGGGCGAGCGAGATGAAAATTTTATCAATTAGTGTTCTTCTGTCGGCAAGGCCGATGACAACAGAACCGCCTAGCTTTTCATTAGTCTTGCAAATGTTGATCGTTTTACGCAATATGTCCAGCGCGCGAAATCCAAGGTCGACAGGGATTATCGTAGTAAGTCGGTTGTAGTGTGTGCCAATTTTTAAGTTATTGGTCTTCATGGTAAAGAGCAATCGGCCTTATTCTGTATGGTCAATTGTTATGAATGCACCTTCGTTGGAAGAGTACGTAGAAACAGTTTGCTCTGAATTCTTTGAGGATTTTGAGACTTCAGAGAAAAGTGTAGTGGTACGATCATATCCATTCATGATTATTCGCAGAAAGCACTGGTATTTGCCTCTTGGGATATCGGTGCTATCGATACCGGAATGCTTCATCGTACAAAACCACGATTTGTCGTAGCTAGTGAACGACTCTGAATAGAATTCCCTCGTCAAGAACGGTCGATTATCTTTAGCTAGATCAAAGGAAATTTCATAAGAGGAGTTGATGTCTTTAAGCTTTAATTGAAATTTTATATCGCTCCATTGATCACTGGAGACATGCTTCAGAATGCCGATGCCATCAATAAAGATTTTATTGTTTCTAGCTTCGAGGGTCTTGAGCTGGATAATTGGTTTGCCAATATCAGTTTTCTTGCCTTCATTGATCGCGTCGCCGCGCAGTTCAATATAACCGAAACGCGGGGCGATGTTGTTGCTCAGCGCATAAAAAATTGAGAGCAGAAGAGAGGTGTGGTGTGCAGTAACTTGATTGTGGGCGCGTACAAGCACGGAGCAACTGAGGAAGAAGTTGAAGTTGTTATATTTTACAAACTCACCTTTAAATGGTTCGATTTCAGTGGGGTATTGTATGTCGGCTTCTGACGTAAGAAGGTAAATATTCTTGTCAAGTTTTTTGTCTGATTTCAGTGCGCTTGGTAGAAGGCCGTTTAATAGCTCGATTCTTTCAGCATTGTTGGGGCCGAGCATGTTATATGCTGTTTGTTCCCAGTTATTTGAGACATAAGTCCCGATATTCATTTGAGGTGCGGTGGATACAATATTTTTATAGTTGTATTTGAGGCCGTGATACAGTGCTGCGCTGCCGCCTTTGGAGAAACCTGCGAGGGTGCATTCGTCTTTTTGAAGTCCAAGGGACGTCAGGGTATTTTCAATTAACTTTTGAACGGCTATTTCGGGCGAGAATTCGTTGTTTTGCAGGATATAATATGAGCAGTGCCCGCCAAAGTCGTCCTTTATCCATAGAACGTTTGCTGGGCACGCTTGGAGTGAATTTTCAAAGTCATAGGTGAACTCAGAGTTGGCACCGAATCCAGAAAAAATAACAAGTAAATGGCGTGTATCATATATGCGGGTTTTAAACTTGTATTTTATGGTTGTTGCTTGGTATTTGTATTCTAGTTCGTCCATCACGAGTCCTAAAGCTCAGGGAGGATTCCCTGAGCTTGAAAATGATTATGCCGATTGCTTTATTGCTGCCCAGGCTTTTTCAGTTCGAGGGCTGTTACCAAATTGCTCGCAATACTGAGTTAGGGTTTTTTTCGCTGCTTTAGTGTTGCCCGACTGATGCAGTGCTATTGCTAGATCTACAGTGGCATCCCGGTTCGGTTTCAAGTCTTTACGAGCAATGAACTGATTCAAATGCTCGATGGCAGCTTTCCACTCAGCAGAGGCTAAGCTGAGAAGAGCTTGCTCTTGATAGCGAGTCCGCTCGTCAAGCGCATTATTAGCGTTTTTGAAAGCTTCGTTAGCTTCGGAAATTTGATTTTGTCGTCTTCTAGTCCTTGCAAGCTTCAGCCAATGATCGGGAGTAAACTCCTCGGAACTAGCGGCTGCAGTCCAGCATTTATCTGCTTCCTTCCATTTGGAGCTTGCGAAGAAAATCTCCCCGGCCATAATGTTTGCAGTATCGTCGTGCACAGGAACTTTGATAGTGTTCAACTCTTTGAGCGCTTTCTCAAACAAATCCTGTTTGTATTGTGCGCGTACGATGCAGAGAGATAGGTCCTCGGAGTAAGAAATCTCTCTAAGCTCAGTCCAAAGTCCTTCCGCTTCTGCCCACATGTCCAGCTTCTCGGCAATTTTTGCGCGCTCAGAAAGAATGGACGGGTGATGCATGTCAGTTGAAAGATCAAATTGTGCCAAAGCTTTTGCGATGTTCCCGGCCTTGCGATAGTGCTTGGCTGCAGCAGTAACTACTTGTGGCGAAAACTTCTTTCCCTTGAATTTCTTTGTATACATCTCATAAGAGTCAATCGCAATTCCAGTTGGATTAAGTTCAAAGCCAACTGCAATCTCCTCTTCCTTCATTCGATCTGACCACAAACCGGATGCTTTGAGTTTTTCATGCCACTTGCTGCATTTTTCATATTCACGGAGCTCGCGGAGAGTACGAGAGTACTCTGCAGCATCGGAATCACTCAGCATGGTCGGCGAGTTTTCAATGAGTCGCTCCCAGGCGTGAAGCGCCAACTGCCAGTTAGAGTGTTGCATTGCTTTAGTGGCGCTGCGCCGCACAGCCCTGGACAAGTCAAGGGGTGATACAGTGCTTCTTTCAAGTCTTACAATAGATTTATATACTCGCTCGCAACTGAATGTGTCATGAAACTCGAACGTTTCATCTCGACGCTGTTTGTAAAGTGCGTGGTCAAGCGTATTGTCTGCAGCATTGGCCAAGGCTTCCAGAGAGCTTTCTAATGTCTTGCATACTGGGCCAAACCCGTCAGACTCGTATGAATAGTAGCCTTTGGTGTAGGTGTGGCTGCCGTTGAAGAAAGTATCGTGATCGAACTGGAAGTAAACGACCTTTCTGTCGAGTGCTGCTACTTCAAACGCAACCGAAGAGTAGTCAGTGACCAATACCTCGCAATCAGCAAAATACTGTTGCATGGAGGTGTTGGGTGCGTGCGTACCAACTTTTATGTAAGAAGGCACTTCAAATTCTGGCAAGTACGGTTGGACGTTCGCATGCGGGAAAAATACAATCTCGAACTGATGCGTGTCGGCGATTGCTTTCAATTTGGGTGAGTGCAGGAATGCTTTCCATGAAGTTGCGTATTCACTTTCAGCGAACCCAGATTGTTTTTCCCGCTCAAAGCCATCATCAGATGCTTTGCCGACTAAATCATGACGCCACGTAGGCATGATCAAAATGCTTGGTTTTGCATTCCTTGGCGTCGTGCGCAGTCGATCGTGGCGTGGGAGTCCAGTCAATACAACTTCCCGCTCGCTGAATTTGTAGCTGTCGCCATGACAGATCGAATCGTATTCACGCTTGGATGACGTTACAAAACAATGAATGTCTTTATTGTTCAGCCAGGCAGAAAGGTCATCTTTAATGACACCGTGTTGAAGGAATGTGAATTTGTATTTTCTCAGGTCGGCTGTGTGGGCGTTTGGCAGGCCGCCAAAAACATAATGGTCTGCATGAGATGAGACGAGGTGCACGGCATTGAGTAGGGCAGTTTTGTGTTCATCCGTGCCAAACGGGATAAGTTTAAAGCCTTCGGCTTTCAACCTTTTCCAATCTGGTGACGTTTCATCTAAGACGAAATATATATTCTGGTGAGGTTGGTTTTCTTTCACATACCGATAAAGGTGTTCTGCGTTATCGTCGGCGAACGAGTTTCTGTCCATGAATAGCCAGCAGTTAGCATACTTCAAACGATTAGCATTGTCGGTTGCTTTAGATCGCAACTCCCTGACTTCTTCTGGAAGGGTGCTTGGATCCACTGCTTGAGGGCGGAACTGTCTGAAGACTTCAGCGACTTCGACACCCGTCTTGCAATGTTTACCCTTGAGGCTGATTCGCGTATCTTGTTTGCCTTCAACTTGAATGAATAGGTTTTTCGTGTCGCCGGCTTTGAACCAGACTATTCTCTCGTAAAGAAACGAATCGCCGAATAGAACATGCTTCCGGGTTTTATCGAATACCGGAATGGTCGGCTTTGAATCCAGGGTCAAAATTTCTTTTGTATTCGCGTGCCTAGTGAAATAGCGAATTTTGATTAGGTCGCGAAGTTCGTCGGTTTCATCAATGTAAACAATATTGAACTTAGGCTCGGTATTCTTATAGAACGAAATCAGTCCGAACTTCTGGAAGAACCACAAGCCGGCGAGCTCGAAATTCAAGATGGTTTCAAACGTAACATGCTGCATGATTTCCCGAATAAGGCTTTTGTATTTTTCCAGCCCTTCTGGGGTTAGATGGCTAAGCTTTCCATCGTTGTTGATGAAGCGCTTGAAGTGCCACGCCAAGTCATAAAGAATTGTGCGCTGAATAAAGGTTTTAACTGTGCCATGTTTCTTGAGGCTTTCATTGATCAGGCTCAGGTAGCCAAGGCGAAGCTGGGCATCAAAGCGTCCTGGTTTCTCCCAGGCCGTATCAATGGTGGAAGTGCCGTTTTCGCGTTTGCGGTAGTAATATTTAGGCTCGGAAATATACGCGATATGACCTTCGGTTAACCCGAGCAGATATCTGTTGACGAAGTGTCCGTCTTCAAAAGCGGGTCTAATAAGCGGGTTGAAGAAAAGGTTTTCACTAAGTACTCGGGTTCGTTTGAATATAGCGGTACTTGCGCTCAATTGGATGCATTTGCCAGGGTCGTTAACCGGCAGGACTAAGTCACCGTTAGCGAATCGGAATCGAAGGGCGTGGCTGTCGCTGAACTCATTTCGATTTTCCATGAAGAAAATCATGTTCGCGCTGACCATTTTCAGCTCTTTGCCTTCTTTGTGACCTTTTTTTAGGCAAGCATCTATCGCTTCAAAATAATTTAGCGACAAAAAGTCATCAGGGTCAACAAAGGTCAGCCATTGATGCTTGGCGTACCGAAGTCCGTTATTCCGCGCTTGAGCTTGGCCTGCATTGCTTTGCTTGAAGTATTTGATGTTGAAGGGGTACTTCGCCACCCACTCTTGGATGATTTTCGCGGATTCATCAGTTGAACCGTCATCCACCAAGATGATTTCAATGTACTTCTCAAAGTCGATCGTTTGATTGACGATGGATTCAAAAAATGCATGTAAATAGAGGCCGACGTTGTAAACCGCCGAAACGATGGAGTATGTCGATGAGGACTCTTTTCTCAGCGGCTCACTGGGGATTGAGAACGGAAGCGGTATTTTAACTTCTTCAACGACATGGTTAAGAATCGCTTGATTGCTAGCGTTATTAACGTTGGTTGCTCGATTCCTGGAGCTGTTTTTCCGTTTTTTTCTGGTCATGTCTGTATGAGGTAATTAATGAATACAGGCGGGTAGGGTTACTACCCGCTATGAAGAAGAAGGGACAATGTTATTTTGCGATACCAGTTGCTGTGCCGAAAATCATTGTCTGCACAATAGGGGAAATGACTTTCTGCCATTCGTATACTGCGGCATTCGTCACATAGATAGTATCGTCTGGCTTCATGGCTATTTGCTGTGCGTAGAAAATCGCAGCAGGGTCGCGCATGTTCAAGCGCAGAACTGTGGGTTTGGCTTTATTTGGTTCCATCCGAAATACGAATACTCCTTCAGCGTTCGCGTTACCTTCGCGTAGTCCGCCTACTGAGCCTAGGGCATCTAGCAGGCTGGTGTTTTGCGCAGGTAGATCCTTAAGTCCAGGTTCACCTACAGCCCCCATGGCAACAAAGCGCTGACGAGCCCGGTCCAGCACCACTTCCGAGTTCGGGCGCAGCACGATGTTGTTGCCGGCCAGCACATCTTCATAGTTGAACTGCTGCACCTGGTTGCCAGTGCGCACGGTGACGTTCACCAGGTGCGGCTCAAGCACCGGGCCACCGGCCTGGTTGACGGCGTCGAGCAGCGTCAGCGGCCCTTGCAAGGTGCTGAAGCGACCCGGCGTTTTCACTGCGCCAGCGACCAGCACCGAACCCGACAGATCACCCACCAGTTCAACGTGCGTTTGCACGTCGGTGGTCACGCCTTTGAGCTGCTTGCGGATCAAGTTCTCAACCTGGTTGAGGGTCATGCCTGCCACAAACTGACGGCCCACGTAGGGCAGGGAGATCATGCCCTGGTCGTCGATGCGGGTCTTGAGCTGGGTGCCGCCGGTAGCCAGTGGCGCGAACAGCGCCGAGCCTTCAGGTGCGTTGTCGGTGATCAGTACATTGAGAATGTCGCCAGACATCAGGCGCGCGGTTGGCGCAACCGGTTTGGCGATGCTCGACTGAACAGGGCGCACTGCGCTACGCATGTACGGCGCGATGGTGTTGGCGTTGATCTCGACCAGGTTGTATGGCTGGTTCTTGGCCTCGATATCGCCTTTGTACGGGCCAGCACCGGAAATAGTGCCGCCACATCCCGCCAGGCCCAGGGTCGCGAGGGTCAGTGCTGCCAGTTTCAGGTTGAACTTGTGTGAGACAACAAGGGATTTAATCACGGTGATCCTCGATCGAAGCCAGGATGAAGCGGGTGATGCCGTACAGCATGAGCAGGCCTAGCAGGATGGTTGCCAGGTTGTACAAGCGCTCTGGGTACAGGGCCATTTGTGGGGTGTTGGGGCTGACGACGGTGACCAGGGTGCGGATTTTCTTGCTGGCCTCGATACGGGCATTGTCGAGGGCGGCAACCGCGGTCTTGTAGCTTTCTTCGGCGATGCCGGCGTCCAGGGTCAGTTGCTGGTAGCGCGAGGCGACCACGTTCAACTGCGAGCCGTTAGGCGAGGAGACCAGCAGGCGCTTCTCTTTCGCCAGTTGCTGGGTGATGGCGTTGACCTTTTGTTTCTGCTGTTTTACCTGCGGCGAGTCGGCGCGCAGTTTGAACAGCATCTCGGTGAGTACGGCTTGTTCTTTGGTGTACTGACCTTCCAGGTCGGCGATGATGCTGGCACGGCTTTGCGCGGTGTTGCCGCCGTCCAGTACCTTGTTGACGTTCTGGAAATCGAGCAGTTCGGTCTTGCGCTCTGCATAGTTGACGCGGGCGGTTTCCAGTTCGCCTTTGGCAAACTTCATTTGCTCGCGGGCAATGCTGTGGCTCACTTCGTTGACGAAGTGTTCGCTGGCCTTGAGGATGGTGCGCAGCATCTGCTCTGACAGCTCGGGGGTGAAGGCTTGAACTTCTACACGCAGCAGGCCGGTAGTTTCGTCGTAGTGCGCCGAAACCATACGCTGGTAGTACTTGAGCAGGTCTTCGCGCTCGGCGTCCTTGTCCAGCCAGAAGAAAATGTCGCTGCGCTGGGCGGCGTATTGCTCGATCCAGTGCAGGCGCTCTTCGAGCAGCAGCATCATGTCCATCGACACGATGTACTCGCGCAGGTACAAGGTTTCCTCCCGGGAGGCGGGGTTGGTGCCGGTCAACAGGGTGGCCAGGCCAGGTACCTGGGCCCCCTGGTTGCTGCCATCCTGGCGGACAACCACCTGGGCGGAGCTGACGTAGCGGTCGGAGGCGAACACGCCGTAGTAGATAGCCGCCAGGATCATCGGAACGACCACCATGCCAATCGCCAGGCGCCAGCCCTTGTTTTTACCCGTACTGCTCATAAGTGATGCATCCTTGAAGTGGAACGGTGCTGCGATGTAAGGGGTGTTGGATCAGCTGTTATAAGCCTTTATGCCTTCGGCGACGTCTTCATAAACCTGGATGCCGCCATCACGTACCAGCAAGACGATATCGCAGAGCTTCTCGATCTCCGGCATGGAGTGCGAGACCAGGACGACGTTCGACTTCTGCAGTTTTTCCTTGAAGACTTCGTCACATTTGCGCTTGAACTGCGCATCGCCCACCGACATCACTTCGTCGATCAGGTAGTAGTCAAAATCGAAGGCCATGCTCAGGCCGAAGGCCACGCGTGAGCGCATGCCGGAGGAGTAGGTCTTGATCGGCTCGTCGATCCAGTCACCGATTTCGGCGAACTCCTGGACATAACGGACCTTCTCGCGCATGGCATCGCCTTCGGCACCATAGACGCGGCAGACGAACTTGATGTTGTCACGGCCGGTCATGCTGCCCTGGAAGCCGCCGGTCAAACCCACGGGCCAAGAAATGCTGCGGTCCGTGACGATTGAACCGGAGTCAGGGATGTCTGCACCGCCAAGCAGGCGCATCAGGGTAGATTTACCCGCGCCGTTTCGACCGATCAGGCCGATGTTCTTGCCTGGAGGAATCGCAAGCGACAAGTTGCGGAACACAAATCTACGCCCCTTCGGCGTCAGGTAGGACTTGGTGACGTTTTTAAGTTCAAACACGTTGGACTGTCCTTATCCGTTCTTGGTCGACATCAGGTGCAGTCGGCGTGCGCGGTAACTACCCAAGGCAATGAAAAGAAGCACAATGGTGAAGGTGATGACATAGGTTTCAGACACACCATCAACAGGGGTGTAGTGAGGCAATACTTCGGCGCGAATCAACTCGACCAGGTGCAGGAAGGGGTTGAGCAGCAGCACGGGCATCATTGCTTGAGGCAGGTAGGCGGCAGGCATGAGCACGCCAGAAATGAAATACAGCGGGAAGAAGGCCATACGGATGACCATCTTCAGGCTGGGCAGGGCATGGGTCACCAATGCCAACAGCATTCCGAGACCAAAGGCGAATAAGAGGCCTAGGGTCAGCGTTGCAACCCACTGCAGTGGGCTGTGTACCGACATGTCAAAGCCGTACCAGGCGAAGCCAAATACGATAATTGCGTAGACCGTCGCGCTGATGCAGGTTTCTACCAGTACCCGGGCAATATACGTATCCAGAGGTTTGATCTGCTTGTAGCCGAACAGTGAGCGGTTTTCGCGCAGGCTGTCCATCAAGCGAAGGGCTGTATTGCGGTAAAGCAGGAAAGGGGCCATGCCGACAAGCACAAACACTGGGTAATCGACACCAGCAACTGTGCGGCCACGAATAAGCATGAAAAGCAGGGTGAAGATCAGGAGATGGCAAATCGGCTCAATCAACGTCCAGACCGCCCCCATCCGTCGATCACCAAAACGCGCGCGCGCTTCACGGAGAACCAGGGCAAAGATGACTGATTTTTGAATCTGGAAGGAGGAACGAGGCTTCAAGATGTTTACCGCAAAGCGAAGCAGTGCGCCGGGGCACACTGGTGAATTCATTTCATGAAATTCCGGTTCCGCGCCGTGTTTTGGGGAACTGGATAGCTTCCATGCTGTAAAGGCCCGCGAGATTAATCGCTAGATGGCATAAGCGTCAAGCCAGAGGACTGTAGGACAATTCTTTCGGACTAATGGTAATTGGCCTGCATAAAACGATATCAAAATGCCAGCTTGTAACCGATCATCAATAGCATTCCCGCCAGGCAAGGTCGCAATACGCTGTCGGAAATACGCCCGGTCAGGTGGCTGCCGAAGTAGATGCCTGGCAGCGATCCCAGCAGCAGGTAACCCAGCAGCGACCAGTCCATATTGCCCATGCTGGCGTGGCCCAGGCCTGCCACCAACGTCAGGGGTACGGCGTGTGCGATTTCGGTGCCGATGAGGCGGCGGGTGACCAGGAACGGGTAGAGCAGAAACAGCGCCACGGTGCCTAAAGCGCCGGCGCCGATGGAGGTCAGGGAGACCATGACGCCCAGGATTACACCGGTGACGACGGTCAGCAGGTTCAGGCTGGTGCCGCTCAGGTGGTAGCGGTCGCCAGCGTGTTTGCTGGCGAAGGCTTGCAGTTTGCTTTTGAACAGGATGGCCAGGGCGGTGAGGATTAGGACCACGGCCAGGCCTTGTTTGATGACGGCGTTGGCCGCCTGGGTGTCGGCATCCAGGGAGCTGAGGAACCACAAGGTCAGGGCGGCCGCCGGGACGCTGCCCAGGGTCAGCCAGCCGGTGATTTTCCAGTCGATGTTCTTGTTTTTGCCATGCACCCAGACGCCGCTGGCTTTGGTGATGGCCGCGTAGAGCAGGTCGGTGCCGACGGCGGTGGCCGGGCTGATGCCGAACCAGAGAAGGATGGGGGTCATCAATGAGCCGCCGCCGACGCCGGTCATGCCGACGATAAAACCTACGACGAGGCCTGCAATGGTAAAGCCGAAAGAACCTACATCCATATTCTCTAAACGCCCAACGTGCCCGTGATCGGATGGCAGCCAGCATAAAGGTTTTTTTATAGCCAAATAGACTAGTTCGTTATTAGGTTATAACCACTGTGGGAGCGGGCTTGGCCCGCGATAGCTACCTTCCAGGCACATCGCATCGCGGGGCAAGCCCGCTCCTACCTGGGGTGTAGTGGTGCTTCGGGATGTTTCCTGGCTGGCAAATTTTGGTCCTAGGAAATATCGTACGCGGTCTGTCGATCTCGTTCTGATTGCCCTTGGAAACCGCTCCTTCTAGGCTCCACGGGTCGTTGCTGGTGCAGCGATCGGGTGTGGAAACCCGGTAGTCATTCGGGATTAGTCGTTATGGCGGCTGTGCGCGGGAGGCCTTTGGCCTGCCGGGTTTCCTGTATGCCCCGGTTTTCCACCCCGCGTACAGCTGCCACCTCACGTGTGGAAACGGATGGTGCAGCTCCTTTGCATGCAGGAGTTACCATGAAGAAATTAGTCCCCGATCCACCGCCTTCGCTCCATCCCACCGTTGAAAAACCCTTCGGCGACTGCGCCGCAGGTCATCCCCAACTCTTCTCCGTCAACGCCGGCATCGCCCCTCACGATGCACTGGTGCATGTCTCGTTGTATTTGCGCTGCGCCTACGACACGGCGCACCAGGCATCCAACGGCATTGACGATGCAGACAAAGGCTTTCTCTGGTCCACCCTGCATTCGGTGGAAATGGCCAAGGGGTTGGTGGAGGCCCTGCTGGATGCACTGGAGGATTCCGTAGCCGCTGCCGACATGCGATCGGCTGCGCAGCAGTCGTAACAAGGCAATCTCCTGTGGCCGCTTCGCGCCCAATCGCAGCCTGGCGGCAGCGGCTACAGTCCGATCACCGATCCGTCATCACCACCATCACATGGGCATCGCCGCCATCTTCCGTCTCTGACAGGTAGATGTGCCCCACGTTGCTGTTGAAGTACGCCGTTTCCTGCGGCCCGATGCTTACCGTTTCGCCTGTCTCGAACACGATCCGCACCCGCCCGCTGAGCACCAACGCAAACTCCTGCCCCGGGTGGCGGATGAATTCGTCGAACTGCTGCCGCTCCCGGGCAATGATCCGCGCGTACATCGGCGTCATCAGGCGCTCGGGGAATTCCCCGGCGATGGGGTGGTAGTCGTACGTCCCGGTGCTGTAGCCAGGTGCGCTGGGCAGTGAGTTGACCACGACCGTGGTCGGCGCCGGTGCATCGCCCATTCCGGTCGAGCGAAACAGCTGGGCAATGTCGACGTTCAGTGCGCGCGCCGCGGCGGCGAGTTTCTCGTAGCTCACCGACACCTGCGCCAGTTCCATTTTCGATAAGGTCGATACCGGCACCCCGGAGCGTTCCGACAGTTGTTTGAGGGTCAGTTGCTGGCTCTTGCGCACCAGCCGCAGGCGGGCGCCGACTTCGGCGCGGTCGATCAGGGGCAGCGCGCCAGGGCGGTCGGCAGCAGGGGAGCGGTCGGCACTCATCAAGGATCTCGGTCGGGCATCAGGGCAGGCATCTTACCGTGGCCGCTTGCGTATTTCTAAATTCTCATATATTAGAATTCTCATAAGTGATAATTTCAGCTTCTTGAACAGGCGGTGGCAAGGTTATGACGCAGACGTTCGACAGCGTGATCATTGGCGGCGGCATTGCCGGTGCCTCTCTCGGGTACCGGCTGGCACCCACGCAGCAGGTGCTGATACTGGAACGTGAAGCCCAGCCGGGCTATCACTCCACCGGGCGTTCGGCGGCCATGTTCATGGAGGCCTACGGCACCGAGCAGATCCAGGCGCTGACCCGGGCCAGCCGGGCATTTTATGAATCACCGCCGCAAGGGTTCTGCGAGCATCCGCTGCTTGAACCGCGCGGCTGCCTCTATGTCGCCAGCCTGGACCAGCAGGAGCTGCTGGCCACCACCTACGCCCAGAGCCTGGCCAGCGGCACCGATGTCACGCTGCTCGACCACCAGGCGGCGCTGGCACTGGTGCCGAGCCTGCGCGCCGAGACCCTGGCCGGCGCCATTCACGAGCCGGGCGCGATGGACCTGGACGTGCACGCCTTGCACCAGGGCTTTCTGCGCGGCTTCCGTCAGGCGGGCGGCCAGGTGCAGTGCAATGCCGAGGTGGTCGAGGGCTATTTCGAGGACGGTCTGTGGCACTTGAGCCTGGCCGACGGCAGTGGGGTGCAGGCGCGCCAACTGGTCAATGCCGCTGGCGCCTGGGCCGATGAAGTGGCTCGCGGGTGTGGCGTGCAGCCGGTCGGCCTGCAACCGTGCCGCCGCAGCGCCTTCACGTTCGAGGGCCCGCAAGACCAGGCCTTTGCTGGCTGGCCCGCGGTGATCGGTGTGGATGAAAGCTTCTACTTCAAGCCTGACGCCGGGCAGTTGCTCGGCTCCCCGGCCAACGCCGACCCGGTCGCGCCCCAGGACGTGATGCCCGAAGAGCTGGATGTTGCCCTGGGCATCTACAACATCGAGAACATGACCACCCTGAGCATCCGCCGCCCCAGCCACACCTGGGCCGGGCTGCGGTCGTTCGTCGCCGATGGCGACCTGGTGATTGGCCATGACCCCGAGCAACCGGCGTTTTTCTGGCTGGCCGCCCAGGGCGGTTACGGCATCCAGTCGGCGGCCGGTGTGTCGCAACTGGCCGCTGCCTTGCTGCTTGGCCAGCCCTTGCCGCAACCCCTCAGTGCCGAAGGTGTCGAGCCGCAGCGCTTGTCACCGGCACGTTTTCGTTAACCACCGTTGAAGGAGTTTTCCATGTCTTCGAGCATCCAGCGTATCCCCAGCCACCTGCCATTTCCGTTCTCCAAGGCGGTGAAGGTCGGCGGCTTTTTGTTTCTGTCCGGCCAGGTGCCTATGACCCGCGAAGGTGAAGTGGTGCGCGGCGATATCCAGGCCCAGACCCGCGCCACCCTCGAGCGCATCAGCGAAACCCTCGCCGAATGCGGCGTTGGTTTCGAGCAGGTGGTCAAGGCCACGGTATGGCTGTCGGACATGCAGCATTTCGCCGGTTTCAACGAGGTGTACAAGGCGTTCTTCACCCAGGGCTACCCGGTGCGTTCCACCGTCAGTGCAGGCCTTGCCCTGGGCGTGGATGTGGAGATTGAAGTGCAGGCCTGGATCGGCAACGACTGAGCAGTACCCGCGCCGCCTTGGCGCATCGCTGGACAAAAACAACAAGGCCCGCACAGGGCCGTACAGACCAGAGGATTCAGACATGCAAGAGCAGCTGAAAATTGCCGGTGCGTTTATCGGCGTCATCGTCGGTGCGGGTTTCGCCTCAGGGCGTGAATTGTTGCTGTTCTTCGTCGACTTCGGCCTCTGGGGGCTGCTCGGCGCCCTGGTCAGTGCGGCGCTGTTCACCTTTCTCGGCATGGCCCTGGCCGGCCTTGGCAACCGCCTGCAGGCGGCTTCGCACAAGGATGTGGTGTACGCCATCTGCGGGCGCTACCTGGGCCTGTTCGTCGACTTGATGATCACCTTCTTCATGTTCGCGGTCACGGTGGTGATGCTGGCCGGGGGCGGTGCGTTGCTGGAGCAGCAGTTCGGCGTGCCGGCGCTGGCGGGCAGTATGCTGGTGACCGTGCTGGTGATCGCCATTGTCTGCCTGGATGTGCAGAAGGTGATCGTGCTGATCGGTGCGGTCACGCCGTTTCTCATCCTGGTGGCCAGCGGCATTGCCTTGTACGGCGTATTCACCCGCGACCTGAGCTTTGCGGCGCTCAATGAGGTGGCCAGCCAGCAAGAGGCCGGCACCAGCCATTGGCTGCTCGGCGCCTTCCTTTATGTGTCGTACAACATCGTCGCCGGTGCGCCGATCCTGGCGATTCTCGGCGGCTCGGCACGCTTTGAAAAAACCGCGATCTGGGGCGGAATTCTCGGCGGTGCGGCGCTGGGTGGCCTGATGCTGGTGATGAGCGCGGGCCTGCTGTCGCGGCTGGATTCGGTGGCCGACTTGCCGATGCCGATGCTCTCGATTGCCAGTGAAATTTCCCCGGCACTGGGCGTGGTGATGTGCGTGATCATCTTCGGCATGATCGTCAACACCGCGGTCGGCACGCTCTACTCGTTCATGGCGCGGCTGTTGCCGGCGGGTACGCGCAGCTTTCGACTGGGCTCTGTGGCGGCGGGCGTGGCGGCGTTTGTCTGCAGCCTGATCGGCTTTATCAGCCTGGTCGGTCAGGTGTATCCGTTCTTCGGTTACCTGGGCTTTGTGCTGATGCTGGCGGTGCTGGTCGGCTGGTTGCGCATCGGGCGTTTCAAGCGCGCCGTCGCGCTGTAGCGGTAAACGTCTGGCGGGGGGCGCCGGGCGCCCCTCGCCAGAACGCTCGAGTCAGATCTTGAAGCTGTCTACCAATTGCTTCAGGCGACCGGCCTGCTGGGCCAGGGCATCGCAGTGACTCAGGGTGTCGTTGAGGTTGGCGACGCCTTGCTGGTTCAGTACGTTGATCTGGGTGATGTCCAGGTTCAGGCTCTCGACCACGGCGGTCTGCTCTTCAGTGGCGGCGGCCACCGACTGGTTCATGCCGTCGATTTCGCCAATGCGCTGGGTCACGCTGCTCAGGCGTTCGCCGGCCTGGTTGGCGACCATCACACTTTCCTCGCTCGACACCTGGCTTGCGTTCATGTTGTGCACCGCCTCGCGGGAGCCAACTTGCAGGGTGGTGATCATCTTGTGGATCTCTTCGGCCGACTCCTGGGTGCGGTGGGCCAGGTTGCGCACCTCGTCGGCGACCACGGCAAAACCTCGACCGGCTTCACCGGCACGGGCCGCTTCGATGGCGGCGTTCAGGGCCAGCAGGTTGGTCTGCTGGGAGATGCCCTTGATCACATCGAGGATCTGGCCGATGTCGTCGGTGCTGGCATTGAGGGTTTCGATCTGGGCGCAGGATTCGCTGATTTTCTGCGACAGCGAGGTCATCGCCGAGATGGTTTCTTCCACCACCTGGCGGCCGTCATTGGCCTGTTCGCTGGCGCCGCTGGCGTGCTGCGAGGCGTCGGCGGCGTTGCGGGCGATTTCCTGGGTGGCGGCGCCCAGTTCGTTGATCGCCGCGGCCACGCTGTTGGTGCGCAGGCTTTGCTCTTCGGAACCGATGATCGAGGCATTGGAGGCGCTCATCACCCGTTCCGACAGGTCATGCACCTGGCGGGTTGCGGAAGACACTTCGGCAATCGAGGCGTGAATCCGCTCGACAAACTGGTTGAAGGCACCGGCCAGCTCACCGAATTCGTCCTTGTTCTCGACTACCAGGCGGCGGGTCAGGTCGCCTTCGCCTTGGGCGATGTCCTGCATGGCACGGCCCATGGTGGTCAATGGGCGCATCAGTACAGGGATCAGCAAGCCAAGCACGCCGGCGATGGCGGCCACGGCAATCAGCATGGCAATGATGGCCGAGGTGCGGAACTGGCTGATGCCGGCATAGGCCTTGTCTTTGTCGATGGACAGGCCGATGTACCAGTTGGCCGACGGCAGGCCGTTGACCGGGGCAAAGGAGATGATCCGCTCCTGGCCACCCAGGGTGACGTCATGAATGCCCGGGGCCACTTGCAGGCTGCTGCCCGGGTAGATGTCCTTGAGGTTTTTCATCACCTGGTCTTTGTTCGGGCTGACGATCACCTGGCCATTGCGGTCGGCCAGGAAGGCATGGCCGATGCCGCCGAAGTCCACGGCATTGATGATGTCGACCAGGGTTGCCAGGCTCAGATCGCCACCGACCACACCGATCAGCTCACCGTTGGCCTGGCTCTTGACCGGCATGGCGATGGTTACCACCAGGCCGCCGACGGCGGCCATGTAGGGCGGGGTCAGCATGGTCTGGTTGGCGGCTACCGCAGCGGTGTACCAGGGTCGCTGGCGCGGGTCATAGCCGTCGGGCATCTTGGCGTCCGGGCGCTGGGTGAACACGCCGTTTGCCTGGCCCACATAGGTGAACTGGAAGTTCTTGGTGAACGAAGGCTGATCGACCAGCCCGGGGAAGTCGGCATTGGCGCCCTGGTGGGCGACGTTCTGGGCGAGGTTTTCCAGGACCAGGATGCGGCCGCTCATCCAGTTCTGCACGCTGCTGGCGGTTTGAGCGCCGGCCTGCTTGACCGAGGACTCGATGTTCTGCCGGATGGTGTTGCGCTGCAGGTAATCGTTGTAAAGGGTGAACAACGCAAATGCCAGAACCACGACGCCGCAGGCGCACAGCAGGATCTTGTGGCGAAATTTCAGGTTCATGTTCCGAGACCTTGTGCCAGTGAAGAGAAGTGCCGAGCGGTGCTTTTGGCGAGTGCTCGTACCTGTTCTTACCGGTATCGGCTGGGAAGCTGAAAGGTTGATAGCCAGATTGCCGCAGGTGTGTAGGAGCGGGCTTGCCCCGCGATTGCGGTGTCGCTGGCAGATTGCGGTGTCGCCGGCAGATTGCAATCGCGGGGCAAGCCCGCTCCTACAGTAGCTTTACCAGCGCTTGTGCCGCTTTTGGCAGTGGCTGGTTGTGGCGCCAGAAGGCATGGACCGGCAATTGCAATTCGTTGCGGGTGTTCTTGAAGTCCAGGCGCAACAGGCGACCGGCCTCCAGCAGCGGCGCTACCCGCGACAGGGGGAAGTCGCCCCAGCCCAGTCCCGCCTCGACCATCTCCAGGGCCATGCCCAGGCTGTCGGTACGCCAGTAGGCCTTGCCGATCAGGGCGCGGGTGTCGGTGATCGGCAGGTCACGGCTGGCGACCAGGATCTGGCGCACGTTGGCCAGGTCTTCAAGGTAGGCAATCTGCCGGGGTTGGCGCTGCAGGGCAGGGTGGTGCGGCGAAATGGTCGCCACCAGCGACTCCATGCCGATGTTCTGAAAGCGCTGCTGCGGGTCCACCGACAATCCGGCGAATGCCAGGCACAGGCTGACGCGGTCGGTGTGCAGCAACTGCAAGGCTTCTTCCTGGGGTGCGCTGAGCACTTCGACCTCCAGGAGCGGATACCGCTCGCTGATGGTCTTGATCGCATTCAGCAGTGGCGTGTGGTCGATGTCCGGCACCACGCTGATGGCCAGGGTGCTTTCCAGGCCCTGGGACAGCTCCAGCGCATGCACCTGCAGTTGTCCCAGCTGCGCAGCAATCATCCTGGCGTGGGGTTCAAGCGCCTGGGCGAGGGCAGTGGGGCGGGTTTCACGGTGGGTGCGCTCGAACAGGGCAAAGCCCAGCTCGGCTTCCAGGTTGCCAATGGCCATGCTCACCGCTGAGGGCACCCGACCCAGGGCGCGGGCAGCAGCCGAGAACGAGCCGCAGTCGAGCACCGCGAGAAACAGTTCGATGTTGTCGCTGGAAAAATTCAAAGTTCAATCTCCTGTCAGTCAATCTGATAGCTGCTGACTTTTGCTGTCAAGAAGATTGACGCACTCTTGCGCGCCTCTGCTGCCCGTCAGGGCGGCGTATTGAAGACGGATTCGAGGTAATACGGTGCAAGGTGTCAAACGCAAACTGGTCTATGTAACCGCCTACGAAATGATCGGCCTGTGCATGTCGACGTTGGGGCTGGCGTATCTGTCAGACACCGCCCCTAGCAATACCGGCCCCCTGGCGGTGATGATCACCACCATCGCCATGGCCTGGAACTTCATCTACAACACCCTGTTCGAGTACTGGGAAAGCCGGCAGGCCAAGCGTGGACGCAGCGTCGCCCGCCGGGTTGCCCATGCCATCGGCTTTCAGCTGACGCTGGTGGTCTACCTGATTCCGTTGATCGCCTGGTGGCTGGACATGAGCCTGGTCGAAGCCTTCCTGGTGGACCTGGCCTTTATCATCCTGATCCCTTGCTACACCTTCCTCTACAACTGGGCATTCGACCGCATCTTCGGTCTGCCGACCTCGGCACAGGCGCAGCCTGTGGCGGCATGAGTCACTGGGCGGGAATGACGATACGCAGCGAGCCGGAATCCGGCTCCTGTTGCAGGCGAGTGGCGCCGAGCAGGTCGTCCTCGATTTCGCCCGACAGGTAATAGACCCCGGCCATGGCGCCGGTCTTGCGGTTTTCCATCAGCTCCCGCCACTCCTCGTTGAGCGCCACATTGAGGATCACCCGCAACTGCTCGACCATCGCCGGCTGTTCCTGGCTATGGGAGATAACCCCGTAGCCGGTGGCGACGACCGAAATCAACGCGCCGGCGGTGCGTCCCACTGCGCTGGCAACGGCACTGGCGATGCCGCGCGGCGCCAGGGTCGCGCCAATTTTTTCACTGGCCTGCCGGGCCACCGACGACAAGCCGATGTCCGAGCGCTGGGTGCCGGCGCGCACGGCGCTGTGCATGCGCGTGAGCAGTGCGGCATAGGCCGGTTGCTCGGCCAGTGACTTGCTGAACAGCAACTGGTACAGCGACGCATTGTGGGCGGCGGGCGGGGCGAGGGTGATGGCCTGGATGCGCGTCAGGCGCAGGTTGAACTGCTCGGGCGGCGCCCGGTAGCGTTGGGCCAGTTGCTGCAACTGTTGGCCGAGCAACTGGATATACAGCTCCATGGCCCGGACGCGAATGGCCTCGGGGTCGATCTCCTTGGCCACCTGGTCGAGCACACGTTGGTGATACTGCTCCTGCAGGTACAGGGCCAGGCGCTTTTCCGGAGGGTCCTTGCCGTCGCCGCTGTTCATCTTGTACCAGGCCACTTTCATGGTCAGCCATTGCTGGGTCCAGTAGCCGGTGAACCAGGGAATGAAATCGCTCTCGGTGTATTGCTGTACCCGGTCTTTCCACACCCGCATGGAGCGGCGGGTGTAGTCATTGACCGAACTGGTCGCGGCCAGGGAGGCCTGGATGATCTCCCGGTCGATCTGCTCCCAGGTGGCGGGGTTCAGTTGCACGGGGGGCGGTTCAACGGGCTTTTGTTTGGAGGCGCAGCCACCCAGCACCAGCAGCAGGGTGAGTAAAAGGAAGGTGAGCGGGGAAGGCGGATTCACATCGCAGCCCCTATGGACAGTCCGGCGTTGGCGTATTCCTATTTGAGTATAGGAGGGGGCCATTAGTGCCGGGTAGAAGCGGCCTTGCCCCGCAATGGCTTCAGGCACCCAGCTCCAGCTTCGCCTCAATATGATCCAGGTGCTCATGCATCAGCGCCAACGCTGCCTCGCCATCCCCTTGCTCCAGCGCATCGATGATCGCCGCATGCTCCTGCCAGGCGCAGTGGCTGCAGGGGCGGCTTTCATACTGGGCGATGATCAGCGAGGTTTGCGGCACCAGGCCGTTGAGAAAGCGGGTCAGTGGCGCGTTGTTGGCAATCTCCGCCAGTTTCAGGTGGAACTCGCCGCCCAGGCGGATCGCGGTGCAGCGCTGGCCTTGCTCATGGCTCTGACGCTCGCGGGCCACCAGCTCACGCAATTGGCGAATCTTCGCCGGCCGTGAACGTTGCACGGCCAGGGTGATGAGTGTGGTTTCGGCCAGGCGCCGGGCGCTGAGGATCTGCCGTGCCTGTTGCGGATCGGGCGCTGCCAGGTGCGCCGTGTGGCTGGGGCGCTGGACGATGACCTGCTGGTCGCACAGCCGGCCCAGGACGCGGCGGATGACGGTGCGGCTGACGCCGAAGGCATCGCCCAGTGCCTGCTCGGGCAGGGCGCTGCCGGGGGCCAGGCGCTGTTCGAGGATGGCGTCGAACAGGCGCGGGTAGATCTGCTCGGCCGACAGGCGTACTTCGCCCTGGGCGAGCAGTGGCGGCAGGGTGGTCACAGGGGCTTGGGCGCTGGCGTTCATCACTGCTCTCCTGAGGTCAATGGCTCGGATGTTCGTCCGGAATGTTCAGTTCGATGCCCATGCGCCGGCCTTCCTGGAGGATGTGGTGGCGCATCTGCGCGCTGGCCTGGGCGCTGTTTTTGTTGCGGATGGCGCGTACCACCGCTTCGTTTTCTTCCAGCCGCGCGGCCAGGTGCTCGGGCGAGTTGCGCAGCACGCTGGCGCTTTGCTTGAGGGCGTTGCTGGTTTGCTGCACCACGTTCTGGAAGATCGGGTTGGCGGTCAGGGTGAACAGTTCTTCGTGGAAGGCAATGTAGGCGTTGACACCCGCTTCGCTGTCTTCGGCTTCAAGGGCTTCACGCATGTCCATCAGGGTCAGGCGCAGCTGGCCGATTTCCTTGCTGCTGATGGACTGGGCTACCAGGCCGACGATGAACGGCTCCAGGGTGTAGCGCAGTTGCAGTACGTCTTCGAGGCTGGCTTGGGCCACGGCGTTCTGGGCCTGCACCGGCTCGACGCTGCCGGGTTCGAGCACCAGCACGCCCTTGCCGGGCAGCGAGCGTACCAGGCCCAGGGTCTCCAGCACGGTGACCGCTTCACGCAGGCTCGGACGGCTGATGCCCAGTTGCTCGGCCAGTTCGCGCTGGCCCGGGAGCATGTCGCCCGAGCGCCATTGGCCGCGGTCCAGGGCCTGGCGCAGTTTTTCTACCACGGAGTTGACGACGGTGGATGAGCTGATCACGGTTCACTCCCTGAGATCGAATGCATGTTGTGCTCCTGGGGGCCGGCACCGCAGTGCCGGCCCGGTCACTCAGAACTCTTGTTGATGGGCGGTCGGGGCCTTGCGCTGGGCAAAGCTGAAGCCTTGTTTGCCGGCCAGTACATTGTTGGCCCGCTCCATGTCGATATCGCCTTCCCAGCGGCCGATCGCCACGGTGGCCACGCAGTTGCCGATCAGGTTGGTCAGCGCCCGGCCGATGCCCATGAACCAGTCCACGGCCAGCACCAGCACCAGGCCGACCACCGGGATCGCCGGAATGGCTGTCAGGGTCGCGGCGAGGATGACCAGGGCAGAGCCGGGAATCCCGTGAGCACCTTTGGAGGTAATCAGGGAGACCAGCAGGATAGTCAACAAGTCGGTCATGGCCAGTGGCGTGCCGGTGGCGTTGGCGATAAAGACGATGGCCAGGGTCAGGTAGATCGAAAAGCCGTCGAGGTTAAAGGAATAACCGGTAGGAATCACCAGGCCGACGGTGGAGTTGCCGATGCCCAGGTGTTCCAGCTTGCGCATGATCTGTGGCAGCACGGCGTCGGATGAAGCGGTGCCCAGGACGATGGTCAGCTCTTCGCGCAGGTACTTGATGAACGGCAGGATACGCAGGCCCGACAGGCGCATCACGGTGCCCAGGATCAGCAGCACGAAACCCATGCAGGTCAGGTAGAACAACGCCACCAGGCCGCCCAGGTGCTGCAGCGATTCCAGGCCATATTTGCTGGTGGTAAAGGCAATGGCGCCGAACACACCCAGCGGCGCCAGGCGCACGATCATGCCCATGATGCGAAAGATCACATGGCTCAGTTCATTGATCAGCCGCGAGATGCCCGAGGCGGCTTCACCCACCAGGTTCAGCGCACTGCCGAACAGCACCGAGAACAGCAGCACCTGCAGGATGTTGTTGTCGGCAAAGGCGCCGACCACCGAGGTGGGTATCAGGTCCATCAGGAAGGCGGCGGTGCCGTGGATATGCTGGCCACGCTCGGCCAGGTTGCCGGCTTCGGCGGTTGACAGTTGATCCAGGTGGATGTTGGCACCACTGCCGATGCCGGAGGTAAAGGCGAACACCAGGCCGATGACCAGGGCGATGGTGGTGAGGATTTCAAAGTAGATCACCGATTTGAGGCCGATCCGCCCGACCTTCTTCAGGTCGCCCGCACCGGAAATACCGCTGACTACCACGCAGAACACAATCAGCCCGATGAGCATCTTGATCAGCTTGATAAAGCCGTCACCCAGGGGTTTGAGCTGCAGGGAAACTTCGGGAAAGCTGAGGCCGCAGGCAATGCCTAGCGCCAGGCCCAGCACGACTTGGAGGAAGATCGAACGCGAGCACCATTTGAGCATGGGAGGGATCTCTGATCGGTGTCCTTGCTTCGATGGCCGGAGGAGGGCGAAAGAGCGGAGGACTTAATTATTGTGGTCTTACCGGTATGTCCAGTGCGAGGCCAGTGTAGGCGCGAATTTTCGGGGTTGGCAAGGGATTCTTCGGCAGAGGTAACTGACCAGAGCCTGTTTCCATAGGAATCAGTGACTTATAGGCGCGTTGCTACGCCGCTGAGGTCTACTGATTTAAGCCCCAGAGGCGCGTGTGCACGGTATCGCGGGTCTATTCAACTGGTCAGACCGGTTAGCCCGGGTGGCGCATGTAGCCAGGGAGGATCTCGGTCGGAGTGCCTGCGTCGGCAGATACGACGTTTGAAGGTTCCCGAAATAAAAGGCTGAACTTTCTAGTTGTGCAAGTTACATATGGGCATGGAAAACTAGGACAAATCTTATGTTGCCCGCGGCAGACTTTACTTAGCCTGCGCGCTGATCTATTTCAGTACTTCTTCGCCTGGAAAACTACAGTGGCTTGAATATAGCCCTTCATTCAACCACGTTCAGCAAGTCTTCCACTCCATGAGCCAGATGAGCTTTCCGATTTCGAGTGCGCCGGCAAACGTAAACACGCTATTCCTGAGCGCGTTCTGATCGAGAAGGGTCATGTTGTGCCCCGGGCATTGTTCAAGGGGCACCTGATGAGTCAAGAGCAGGAAACGTCTGGTGTCTGAGTGCATCAGTGTTTAGTGAACCTGGACCAAGGAAAATATCAAAATAGATGACTGCTCATGATCGTCGCGTCCTCTGAGTCGTACATCGTTATTTTGATGAGTGTTAGCACGGTTAACCCATAGATTGCAGAGGGTGTTTTTATGGATATAGTTCCTGTTCGACCACGTGTACGCGTCTCAAGGGAGCAGATGCATCGCATCGACTTCGCTATCAGGCTTTTCTGCGAGGAGATATTGAAGCCAAGCGCAATAGCGGGTCAGCGCTGGACTAAAAACGTTTTAAAAATCTGGTTGCGGATTTCACTGAGTGTTGGGGTTCCCACGTTCATTCGGCAGTCCATCGCTTTTGCAATAGAGTCCGAATTTTCCCGTTACGCCCTTTCATCGTCGGCCCGTGCTGCCATCGGTGGCGCGTTTGGCGCCCTGCCCACCGCGTTAACAGTAGCGGGTGGAATTCGAGATGAAGTCAATCACACTGCCACCCGCGCCACGAGAACAGGACGCATTTTGGGGATTATTGGCAGCATCACAGCACTCGCGGGAGCGCAGGCGACGGGAACCTTGGCTCGAGGTGCATCTACGCTTATTTCTGCGCAGCTGTACTGCGTCTTGCGGGACATTATTGAGATGTATGTCAGGCAGACTGACAATAATAATGGAATATCGCTACCCGCGGTGGGTGTGTCAGCGGCAGCCTACGGCGTCAATCAATTGGGGAGTGGTATGCTCTCCAGTGCTCTGGCATCGCCCGCCGGCGCTGGCGCAGCTTCGGCCGGTACCTTTCAATGGCGTAACGAACTAATACGTAGTGCCATCAATTCTGTCGGTGAGATGATAGATGATATTACGTTGCGGACAACGCAACATGCCATGGAACAATGGTCTGTTCCCAGCGGGAGTCGTACTGGCTTATCCGTAGGGGTCGATTTCAGAAGGGCCACATCGGCAGACTTTTCCAGTCGCTTAACCAGCAAAATGGCCGGACGTCTTGTTTTATTCAGTACCGTTATCACGGGTTCGTACGCCCTGAGTGCACTTCTCCCAGAGGATAGAGGGTTGTCGGCGAGTTGGCTGGACTTCCTAAGTAATCTATTTGTGGCCGCTATCATCGCGGCGGGTTATTCAGTATTTGTCTGCCATCTTTTACAGCAGGATCGCCCCCCGGCCTCATCCATCGAGGAAGGCCGCCGCTCCTCCCCGTGAGGGTGATTTTGATACCAGGCCGGGACACCGGATGAGTTGAGCCACTCGCTGTTGCCCTGAAACCGCTGTAGGAGCGGGCTTGCCCCGCGATAGCGATCCACCGGTCACATCGCTATCGCGGGGCAAGCCCGCTCCTACCGGTTTTACGCCTGCACCGTTATCGCCTCGCTGAACGGGCCGTGATGTTGTGGGCTCGGTCCATAGGCCATGCCCTGAAACCCACGCGAATCACGGATGCGAATCTGCCGGACCTTCGCCTGGATCTGCTTAGTAATCAATCATTTACTGCGCCATTAGCATTTGGTCGCGATAGCTTTCAATAACTATTTGTTACAGAAATATGATGTAATTAGTAGGGTTATTCAAACGTTCAGTTAAAAAACAGTGGCCAGGGCCCGGACGTGCTGCTTGTTGCCGCTATAAAGGGAGTTTCATCGTGCGCTTCAACCTGCCGGTCACCTCGGTCGAACAGACGTTTGGCGAGGATCAACGGCTCATCTCTGCCACCGACACCGCCAGCAACATCACCTACTGCAATGCCGAGTTCGCCGCCATGAGCGGTTTCAGTCAGGCGGAACTGATCGGCAGCCCGCACAACCTGGTTCGCCACCCTGACATGCCGCCCGCTGTGTTCCAGCAGATGTGGCAGTACCTCAAGGCTGGCCAGAGTTGGATGGGCATCGTCAAAAACCGCTGCAAGAACGGCAATTTTTACTGGGTCAGCGCCTACGTCACGCCGATACTCGAAGCGGGAAGGGTGGTGGGATACGAGTCGGTGCGGGTCAAGCCGACGCGCGATCAGGTGCGCCGTGCCGAAGCGCTGTATGCCCGTTTGCGTGAAGGCAAGCCTGCGGTCTCGACTGCCCGGCGCCTGGCTCAGTGCGGCCAGGTGCTGGGCGTGCCGTTGCTAGCCGGTGGCGTCGCCCTCGCGGCCCAGCAGTGGCTACCGGGCTGGCCCGCCCATGGCATCACGCTGGGGCTGTTTGGCCTGGTCGGCCTGTGGGCCCACCAGCGCATGGGGCAGCAATTGGCGCAGATCGCTCGCTGCTCCAGCAACACCTTCGCCGACCCGGTTGTGGCGCTGACCTACAGCGATGCGCTCGGCCCGATGGCCCAGTTGCAGATGATCCTGATCAGTGAAGAAGCGCGGCTCAAGACCGCACTCACCCGCCTGAGCGACCTGGCTGTGCAGATGAGCGAGGCGGCGGGCGACTCCAGTCGGCTGTCGCGCCATACCGAGTCGGCGCTGCTCGACCAGCGCGCCGAGACCGACATGACCGCCGCCGCCATGACCGAGATGGCCGCCTCGATTGCCGAGGTTGCGCGCCATGTGCACGAGACCGCAGGGCAAGCCCACACGGCCAACCAATTGGCCGGGCAGGGCAATGATGTGGTGGGCACCACCCGTGACGCGATCCAGTTGCTGGCCAGCACGGTCAGCCAGATCAACCAGGCGGTCACTCACCTGGCCGGGCAGACCGAGGACATCTCGGTCGCCGCCGAAGTGATCCGTTCGATTGCCGACCAGACCAACTTGCTGGCGCTCAATGCCGCCATCGAAGCGGCCCGAGCCGGCGAGCAGGGGCGCGGGTTTGCCGTGGTCGCCGATGAGGTGCGCGCGCTGGCCGGCAAGACCCGCCAGTCGACGCTGCAGATCCAGGGCATCATCGAGAGCCTGCGCGCTGGCGCCGTTGATGCGGTGAGCATTGCAAGTCTGGGCATCGACGAAGCCGAGCAAGGGGTGGCCCGGGTGCTTGAGGCGCAGCAGGCGCTGCAGGGCATTCGTGCAGCGGTCGAGCACATCAGCGACATGAGTCAGCAGATGGCCGCTGCCGCCGAGGAGCAGTCGTCGGTGGCCGAGTCGGTGTCCGAACAAATCAACACCGTGGCCGGAACCGTGCAGCACACGGCACAGAACGCCAATGCCGCCGCCACCCGCGGGGCAGAACTGGAACACATTTCTATGGGCCTGCGTGCCCTGGTCGAGCGATTCAACCGCTGACGCGAAGGGTAACGAACGTTTCATGGATGATAACTACCGGGCGGCCGTCGATGCGGCCGCCATTTTTTCCGAAACCGACCTGAGCGGTCGGATCACTTACGTCAATGAGCAGTTCTGCAGTATCTCCGGCTACAGCCGCGACGAGTTGCTGGGGGCCAATCACCGCATTCTCAATTCGGGCCTGCACGAAGCGGATTTTTTCGATGGCATGTGGCGCGCCCTGGTCGCCGGCAAGGTCTGGAAGGGCGAGATCTGCAACCGCGCCAAGGACGGCTCGCTGTACTGGGTCGACAGCACCATGGTGCCGCTGATCGACCCGGCCAGCGGCCTGGTGCGCAAGTACGTGTCGATCCGTTTCGACGTCACCGAGAAGCGCCAGTTGCTGCACACCCTGCAATGGCGCGTGGGGCATGACGTGCTGACCGGGTTGCCCAACCGCGCCTACCTCTCTGACCTGCTCAACCAGGCGCTGGCATTCTCCCGCCGCGAAGGCATCGCCCTGGCGGTGTGCATGCTCGACCTGGACGGCTTCAAGGCGGTCAATGACGGCTACGGCCATGCCAGTGGTGACGTGTTGCTGGTCGAGGTGGCCAAGCGTCTCAAGGGCATCCTGCGGGGTGAAGATGCCGTGGCGCGGCTCTCGGGCGACGAGTTCGTACTGATTCTGCGCCATGTGCAGCACCCGTCGGCGTTGCAGGCGGCGCTGGACCGGGTGCTCAAGGCAATTGCCACGCCGTATTCGATCCGTGACCAGGAGGTGAGCGTCAGCGCCAGTATTGGCGTCACCCTGTACCCCCTCGACAACGAAGACGCCGACACCCTGGTGCGCCACGCCGACCAGGCGCTGTACGTGGCCAAGCAGAGCGGGCGCAATCGCTACCACCTGTTCGACGTGTCGCTGGACCGCGAGGTCAAGGCCACGCACCAGACGGTGGAGCGGGTGCGTCAGGCGATGGTCAATGGCGAGTTGTGCTTGCACTATCAGCCCAAGGTGAACATGCGCAGCGGCCAGGTGCTGGGCTTCGAGGCCTTGCTGCGCTGGCAGCATCCGGTTGAAGGCTTGGTGGCGCCGGGTGAGTTCCTGCCGCTGGTGGAGCAGACCGACCTGATCATTGATATCGGCGAATGGGTGATCGCCCAGGCCCTGGAGCAGATGCAGCGCTGGCAGCAGATTGGGCATGTGTGGCCGGTGAGCGTGAACATTGCCGCCCGGCACGTTCAGCGCAGCGATTTTGTCGAGCGCCTCCAGCGCCTGCTGGCGAGTTACCCGAGCGTGGCGCCACAGATGCTCGACCTGGAAATCGTCGAGTCGGTGGCCATCGAGAATATCCAGCGGGTCAGTCAGTGCCTGGAGGCCTGCCAGCAACTGGGGGTGCAGTTCTCGCTGGATGATTTCGGCACCGGCTACTCGTCACTCAGTTACCTCAAGCGCCTGCCCACCCGCACCATCAAGATCGACAAGTCATTCGTGCGCGACATCCTCCATGACCATGACGACCTGGCCCTCACCCGCGCGGTGATCGGCCTGGCCCGGGCCTTCGGCCGCCAGGTCATCGCCGAGGGGCTGGAGACACTGGAGCATGGCCAGTTGCTGATGGGCCTGGGCTGCGACGTCGCCCAGGGCTATGGCATCGCCCGACCGATGCCGGCCGAGGCGGTCATCAACTGGGCAGTCCATTACGTGCAACCGGCGCAGTGGCGGGCATTGGCAGGAGGCTAGGCGCTGTATGTTTTGAGACGAAGGCAGGGCAAGGCGAAAACAGCCGAGGAACGGTCGGAGTCGCGCTCGACTTTACGGGTTGTAAATGAGCATTCCGAGGCTGTTTTCAACGCAGCCTCACCGAGTATCAAGGCTTTTTGTACAGGGCCTAAGGCAGTCTTTACGCATTCTTTATGGGTTGCATCCGGTCCCGGTCTCGCACCTTTACAGCAGCACTTCGGACAATAACCGTCAGCGGCATAACGCCGTAAGGACGGAGAAATTCGATGAGCATTCTGGACGGGGTGTCGCTGCTGCTGGCAGTGGCGTTGATGATCTACCTGATGGTCGCGCTGCTGCGCGCCGACCGGGGCTAGGAGCGGCCATGCACAGTTACGATTACGCGTTGCTGCTGGCGTTCTTTGCGCTGGTGCTGGTACCGGCGCCCTGGCTTGGGCGCTTCTACTACAAAGTCATGGAAGGCCAGCGCACCTGGCTGTCGCCGCTGCTGGGGCCGGTGGAGCGGGGTTGCTACCGGCTGGCCGGGGTCGATGCACAGGCCGAGCAGGGCTGGAAGCAATACACCCTGGCCTTGCTGGCGTTCAACCTGGCGGGCTTTGTGCTGGTGTTCGCCGTGCTGCTGTTGCAGGGCTACCTGCCGCTTAACCCGCAGCACCTGCCGGGCCAGGAGTGGTCGCTGGCGTTCAACACCGCGGTGAGTTTCGTCACCAACACCAACTGGCAGGCCTACAGCGGCGAAGCCTCGGTGAGCTACCTGAGCCAGATGATCGGCCTGACCGTGCAGAACTTCGTCAGTGCCGCCACCGGCCTTGCCGTGCTGGTCGCGCTGTGCCGGGGCATTGCCCGGCGCTCGGCGCAGACCCTGGGCAACTTCTGGGTCGACATGACCCGCGCCACCCTCTATGGCCTGCTGCCGCTGTGCCTGCTGCTGGCGCTGTTGCTGGTCTGGCAGGGCGTGCCGCAAACCTTCGGTCATTACGTGCAGGCCCTGACCCTGCAGGGCGCCGACCAGACCCTTCCACTGGGCCCGGCCGCCAGCCAGATCGCCATCAAGCAACTGGGCACCAACGGCGGCGGCTTCTTCGGCGTCAACTCGGCGCACCCGTTCGAGAACCCGACGGCCTGGAGCAACTTGTTTGAAATGGCCTCGATCATCCTGATTCCCGCGGCCCTGGTGTTCACCTTCGGCCACTACGTCAAGGACCTGCGCCAGAGCCGGGCGATCATCGCCTGCATGCTGGCGCTGTTCCTGATCGGGGGCGGTACCGCGCTGTGGTCGGAGTACCAGGCCAACCCTGGCCTGAACAACCCGCAAGTCGAGCAGGCCGCACCCCTGGAAGGCAAGGAAAGCCGCTTCGGTACCACCGCCAGCGTGCTCTGGACGGTGACCACCACCGCCGCCTCCAACGGCTCGGTGAACAACATGCACGACAGCCTCAACCCCATCACCGGTATGGTCGCGCTGGTCAACATGATGGTCGGCGAAGTGATCTTCGGCGGAGTGGGGGCAGGGCTCTACGGCATGTTGCTCAACGTACTAGTCGCGGTGTTCCTGGCCGGGCTCATGATCGGTCGCACCCCCGAGTACCTGGGTAAAAAACTGCAGGCCCGAGAGGTGCAGTTGCTGGTGGCCACCTTGCTGGTGATGCCGGTGGGTGTGCTGATACTGGGCGCCTTGGCGGCGAGCCTGCCGGGCCCTGCGGCGGCGGTCACCAACCCGGGTGCCCATGGCTTCAGCCAGTTGCTGTATGCCTACACCTCGGCCAGCGCCAACAACGGATCAGCCTTTGCCGGCTTCGGTGCCAACACCACCTTCCATAACCTGATGCTGGGCCTTGGCATGCTGATCGGCCGCTTCGGCTACATCCTGCCGGTGCTGGCGTTGGCGGGCAGCCTGGCAATGAAGAAAACCGCGCCGGTGGGCGAGAACAGCTTCCCCACCCATGGCCCGTTGTTCGCCACCTTGCTGGTGGTCACCATCCTGCTGATCGGTGGCCTGACCTTCTTGCCGGCCCTGGCCCTGGGCCCGATTACCGAACACCTGAGCCTGGGTTTCTGAGGAGCGAATCATGAACATGCCGATTCCTGAAGTGAAAGCAGCCCCGGCCTCTGCGGCACCGACCACCTTCGCCGCGCTGTGGCGCCCGGCGCTGGTGCAGGCCTTCGTCAAGCTCGACCCGCGTCAACTGAAGCGCTCGCCGGTGATGCTGGTGGTGGAGCTGACGGCGATATTCACCACGCTGTTGTGCCTGGTGCCCGACAGCGACGTGCCCACGGCGGTGGCGGTGCAGATTGCCCTGTGGCTGTGGTTCACGGTGTTGTTCGCCAACTTCGCCGAAGCCTTGGCCGAAGGTCGCGGCAAGGCCCGCGCCGACAGCCTCAAGGCCGGTAGCCAGGGCCTGAGCGCCCGGCGCCGTACCCCATCGGGCGGTTTCGAGGTGGTGCCGGCCACCAGCCTGCGCAAGGACGATGTGGTCAAGGTCATGGCCGGAGAGATGATCCCCAGTGACGGTGAGGTGCTCGAAGGCATCGCGGCAGTCAACGAAGCGGCGATTACCGGTGAGTCTGCCCCGGTGATCCGCGAGTCCGGCGGGGACCGTTCGGCGGTCACCGGCAATACCCGGCTGGTGTCCGACTGGCTGCTGATCCGCATCACCAGCAACCCGGGCGAGTCGACCCTGGACCGCATGATCGCCCTGGTTGAAGGCGCCAAGCGCCAGAAGACCCCCAACGAGATTGCCCTGGACATCCTGCTGATCGGCCTGACCCTGATCTTCCTGGTGGTCGTGGTGACCTTGCAGCCCTTCGCCCACTTTGCCGGGGGCAGCCTGCCGCTGGTGTTTCTGGTGGCGCTGCTGGTGACCTTGATTCCCACCACCATCGGCGGCCTGCTGTCGGCCATCGGCATCGCCGGCATGGACCGCCTGGTGCGCCTGAATGTGATCGCCCGCTCCGGTCGTGCCGTGGAAGCGGCCGGTGATGTGCATGTGCTGATGCTCGACAAGACCGGCACCATCACCTTCGGCAACCGCCGTTGCAGTGCCTTGCATGCCGCCCCCGGGGTCACGAGCAAGGAGCTGGGCGAGGGCGCCTTGCTGGCCTCGCTGGCGGACGACACCGCCGAAGGCAAGTCGATTGTCGAGTACCTGCGCCAGTTGCATGACTTCGACGAGCCCGCCGCGGATCAACTGTCGCCGGTGGCCTTCAGCGCCGAGACCCGGTTGTCGGGTGTCGACTATCAGCAGCGGCGTTTTCGCAAGGGTGCGGTGGATTCGGTGCTGGCCTTTGTGGGCATGCAGCGCCTGGAGATGCCGGCGTCGTTGTCCCGCGAGGTGGACAAGATCGCCCAGAGCGGCGGCACGCCGTTGCTGGTGTGCGTCGACAAACGCCTGCTGGGGGTGATCCACCTCAAGGACGTGGTCAAGCCCGGTATCCGTGAGCGCTTTGCCGAACTGCGCAAGCTGGGCATCCGTACCGTGATGGTCACCGGCGACAACCCGCTCACTGCGGCCGCCATTGCTGCCGAAGCCGGGGTGGACGACGTGCTGGCCGAAGCGACCCCCGAGCGCAAGCTGGCGCGCATTCGCCAGGAGCAGAACGACGGACGCCTGGTGGCCATGTGCGGTGACGGCGCCAACGACGCCCCGGCCCTGGCCCAGGCCGATGTCGGCATGGCCATGAACGACGGCACCCAGGCTGCCCGCGAGGCCGCCAACATGGTCGACCTGGACAGCGACCCGACCAAGCTGCTGGACGTGGTGCAGGTGGGCAAGGAACTGCTGGTGACCCGCGGCGCGCTGACCACCTTCTCGATTGCCAACGACGTGGCCAAGTACTTCGCCATCCTGCCGGCGCTGTTCGCGGCGATCTACCCGCAACTGGGCGTGCTCAATCTGATGCACCTGAGCAGCCCGCAGAGCGCGATCCTCTCGGCCATTGTCTTCAACGCGCTGATCATCGTCGTGCTGATCCCCCTGGCCCTGCGTGGGGTGCGGGTACAGGCAGCCAGTGCCGCGCACCTGCTGCGCCGCAACTTGCTGATCTACGGGCTGGGCGGGCTGATCGTGCCGTTTGCCGGGATCAAGCTGATCGACATGCTGCTCACCGCTTTGCACCTGGTCTGATACCAAGGAGATGACCATGACCGCTTACCTTCGTCCGGCCTCGAGCCTGATTCTGTTGATGACCCTGATCACCGGCGCGGTGTACCCGCTGGTGGTCACCGGGGTGGCCCAGGTGGCTTTCCCCGAACAAGCCAACGGCAGCCTGCTGCGCGATGACCAGGGCCAGGTGCGCGGCTCGCGCCTGATCGCCCAGGCGTTCACCGGCGATGCCTGGTTCCAGCCGCGGCCTTCGGCGGCGGATTACGCCACCGTGGCCAGCGGTGCCAGCAACCTGGCACCGAGCAACCCGGCGCTGGTCCAGCGTATCGGCGAGCGTGCCGCGCAGCTGTATGTCGAGCAGCAGGGGGCGGTGCCGCTGGACCTGTTGACCACCTCCGGCAGCGGCCTGGACCCGCACTTGTCGCCCGCCGCCGTGGCTTACCAGCTGCCGCGCGTGGCGGCGGCGCGGCAGGTTTCCACGCAGGCCTTGCAAGCCCTGGTGGAGCAGTCCACCCTGCAGCCATTGATCGGTCCGCCGGTGGTCAACGTACTGACATTGAACGCAGCCCTTGAGCGGCTCGCGCCGGTTTCTAGATAAGGAAGAGCAGTGAGCGATAGCAACTCCGAACGCGCCGATGCGTTGTTGGCCGGACTGCCGCGCGAGGGGCGCGGCCGACTCAAAGTGTTCCTCGGGGCGGCGCCCGGCGTCGGCAAGACCTTCGCCATGTTGCAGGCCGCCCATGCCCAGTCGCGCCAGGGTGTTCAGGTGCTGGCAGGGGTGGTCGAGACCCACGGCCGGGCCGAGACCGAAGCCTTGCTGGCGGGGCTGGCGCAGCAACCGCTGGTGCGTTCGGAGTACCGTGGCGTTCAGCTTGAGGAAATGGATCTCGACGGCTTGCTCAAGGCCGCGCCGCACCTGGCGCTGGTCGATGAGCTGGCCCACAGCAATGCCCCCGGCAGCCGTCACGCCAAACGCTGGCAGGACGTGCAGGAGCTGTTGGCTGCCGGCATCGACGTGTACACCACGGTCAACGTCCAGCACCTGGAAAGCCTCAATGACCAGGTGCGCGGCATCACCGGCGTGCAGGTGCGCGAAACCCTGCCTGACTGGGTGTTGCAGGAAGCCTTCGAGCTGGTGCTGATCGACCTGCCGCCACGGGAACTGCTCGAGCGCCTGCGCGAGGGCAAGGTCTACGTGCCCGAACAGGCGCGTGCCGCCATCGACGCGTTCTTTAGCCAGACCAACCTCACCGCCTTGCGCGAACTGGCCATGCAGACAGCCGCTGCCCAGGTCGATGCCGACCTTGCCCACGGCTATCGCCAGTTGGGCCAGGATGCGCCGGCCTTGCGCGGGCGCTTGCTCGTCGGCGTGGATGGCGACGCCCAGGCCGAGCGCCTGGTGCGCCACGCCTGCCGGGTGGCCCAGCGGCGTCATCTGCCCTG